>JBBQNR010000116.1:0-7284 GCA_038330145.1 Solirubrobacterales bacterium | reverse complement strand
CGGGTCACCCGAGTCGGCGGTTCAGTCGCCCGTCGCGGGGGACTCGGCGACGCAGAGGACTCCCCTGTTGCCGTCCTGGTCGGCGATCACGGTGAGCGACGGCGCGTCGCTGTCGTCGACGACGGTCCCACCCGCGGCGACAGCGGCGGCGATCCGCTGTTCGACCACCTCGCGCGGCACGTAGACCTCGACGTGGAAGCGCTGACGGCGGGTGTCGCCCTCATCGGCGTCCCCGAACCACAGGTTCGGCACCCGTCCCGTGGCGTCCCGGATCTCGTCGCTGGGCGACCCGTGGCCCTGGGCCTCGGAGTTCCCTGTCAACAGCGCGGCCCACACCGGGGCGATGTTCGCGGAGTCCGCGGTGTCGAGGCCGAGCTCGATGACGCTGACGGAGGCCGGGTCGGCCTTGATCCCGTGGTCGGCGGCGATCTCGGTGATCCGTCGGGCGAGGTCGACGTCCTGCTGCGTCACCCATTCGACGACGTGTTCAATGCCTTCGTCGTCGCGGTAGATCGCGTCGGCACTGACCAGCTTGAGGTCGACGTGCCCGGTGCCGATCGACGCCCTGGGGTGGTGTCCGAGCGCGTCGCCGGCCTCGCCCACCGCGGCGACGAACCGTGCGCCGGTGCTGAAGTCGTCGACCAGGTAGCGGGCATGCAGTCCCTGGGCCAGCTTGCGCCAGTCGGTGAGCTTCGCGTCGGCGATCTCGTCGCCCTTCAGCATGTCCATGGTTGGGGACCCTATCTGTCGTTCCGTCGTCGTGCTGCCCACCGGCGAGGCTACCGGCAGTGAGCCGGTGACCGAGCAGCGACCACAACCTGTTGTGGTATGGACGCAGATTTGGCTGGGGCGGAAGGATTCGAACCTTCGATCTCCTGATCCAGAGTCAGGCGCCGCCCGGAGCGCCCGAACGGCCGTCGCCAGCCCGAATTCGTGCTCAGACCCGGCCCGCGCCGCGTCCTCGCATGTTCGGTTTTCCGGGGAGTCAGGTGCCCACCCCAGAAGGGAGTCAGGTGCCCTACGCAGAAACTGAAAGAATCAGGTGCCCACGCTCAGGCGACTCGTAATCGGGATTGTACCCGGCGTGTGGCTGAGTCGCCCAGTTGTTGTCTCACCCAGAACGTGCTCCGGAAACACGAACGCGTCCTCCGAGCCGTCTCCGCGGTAACGTCGGACGTTCCCGACTGAGATAGGCTGCGGATCATCCAGTCGAGCTCGAGCTAGCCCGTTCACGAGGGAAATCCAAGTGATTCAACACAGGCATCCCGATCCTACGTCGCACTACGCCACCGCTTACCGCGCAGCACTTTGCCGCTGAGGATCGGGCAACGGGTGCTGCGGTGCAAGAGTCTCCCGGCTGCGCCGGGTAGTGCTCGGGCTCGCCCTGGTGACGGCGGGATGCGGGACGGTGCTCGTTCCCACGGTTGCGTGCCACCTCGCCATCGCCTGCGACGCAGCGGTCGCGGAGCTCCCACCGAGTCCGTCGGGTCTGGTCATCAATGACGCGAGGGCCGTCCATAATCGCCCACTATCAGGTTCACGCCTGCCAGCCTGTGGCTGAGTGGTGACGGGCACTGACGCGGTGCCGGCACAGGTCGGGGAGGATGCGAGATGAGCACAGCGACCAGAGGCCTCGTCGTCACGCTGCTTACGCTCGCCCTAGCGGGCTGCTCGACGCCATCCCCCTCGTCGAGCACGCCCACCGCGACGGCTGCGAGCGAGGCGACCCTCACTTTGCAGGGCAGGGTGGGGTCGTGGTGCGGCGCCATCGGCGGATGCGCCTACAGCGCGCAGGTGAGATGGCCACATGGCATCCAGGGGGCGTACGAGTTCGAGTCTGGCCGCGACGGGCTCCTCATGCATCCCGCCGGGCTCTCCCATTCACTGCCCGCCGGCCAATACGAGGTGGTGATGGACTCGCGGTTCGTATCGGACGTGATCATGAACGGCCAGCGGGAGTTCGGCCCGGTGGACGCCTGGTGCAGCCGCGATCTCACGGTGGCCGAGGGCCAGACCTCCGTCGTGGTCGACGTCGTCTTCAATGCCGGCAGCTGCGAGATCTCCATCAGTGGGGAGTAGCGGAGCCCCGATGACCTACGCCCCGGAGGCCACCCCCGGTAGCGACCCGCCCGTTGAGGGTGCGAACTCTTCGTCCGGTCGTGGCTTTGGCTGCGCCCTGGAGATCATCGAGACGCTGGTGCTCACGCTGGTCATCTACCTGCTGATTCACAACTTCGTGGGTCAGCCGTTCGAGGTCGAGCAGAACTCGATGGTGCCCACCGTGAACCCCGGCGAGTACGTCCTGATCGACAAGATCTCGCCGCGCTTTGGCGACTATCAGCGCGGCGACATCGTGGTCTTCCAGCCGCCGGACGGGTTCGGGCAGGGTGGCGTGCCGTTCATCAAGCGCGTGATCGGGCTCCCGGGCGACACCGTCAGCCTGGAGAACGGCGTCGTGTTCATCACGGAGGCCGGCGGCAGCCCAGTGCGGCTCAGCGAGCCGTACGTGATCCGGGGCCCATCGGGGGCGGCCTCTGTCACGCTGCCGCGCGACCCGGAGGGGACCAGCTCGTGGACCGTCCCGCCGGGCAGCTACTTCGTGATGGGCGACAACCGTCCGGCGAGCCAGGACTCCCGCTGGTTCGGTCCGGTGGAGCGCGACCTGATCGTGGGGCGCGCCTGGCTGCGCTACTTCCCGCTGGACCGCATGGGGATCGTGGGGAGGCCGGGGTAATCGGTACTGTTCAAGTTGGGCAGTGCGTGACCGGCGCACCGGCGCCGCGTGATCGGCGGCGGGCCGCAGAACTCTTGACTCGGGAGCAGTTCGGGAGGATGCTGCGGCCGTAGGCCCGGGTGCGGGCAGCGAGGGTCACGACATGCGAGTTTGGTTATCGGGTGGAGCCACGGTGCTGGCTGTCGCTGCCGCGGTGGTGTCGGTTCCCGAGCACGCGACGACACCTCTCGTCTTCTTCGTGATCGCCGGGGCGTTGGCGGGCATTCAGACCTGGGCCGCGCGGGCGCCGTTCGCCGGTCGTCGCCGGGACCTGAGCATTGCGATCGCCGGCATGTGGCTGATCGCCGCGGTCGCCATCGGCGCGCTGCTCCTCTACTTCCAAGCAGCTGCGTCGCGTCCCGAACCGACGCCTGAGGCGACCTACCTCGGACTGACCGCCACGACCTACCACCTGGTGGCGCTGTACGGCGGGGCCATCCTGGTGACGCTGTCGGCATTCCTGCCACAGCGATGGACTGAGCCAGTAGATCGGTAGCGCGCAGACGGCCCCGGCTTAGACCTGTGTCGAAAAGACCTAGACCTAGCAGTGATTGCCAACTCTAGGTGGACTTCCAAACAACGCCATCTTGTACTGGTCGGCTGGTCAGACGCTGCGCCGACCATGACCCGCGCCGCAGCGGGGAGGCCGCCCTCCAATAGCCTTGGTGGACGCGCGCTGAGGCCCTCTTGTATGAACCCCGAACCCGACCATTGACAGCGCCACTGGGACGGAGAAGACTGCGCTTGCGTCTTCCGAGCAAGACGCAGTGGGAGGACCAAGAGATGGCCGTCCTCAGTAGTGGCGGTCCTCGTCCAGCAAGCACTGTCCGACTGGCCATCGCCGCGCTGACACCTTTGGCCGGTGTTGCCCTTGCCTATGTTCTGTGGTGGCTCAGCAACCGCCTGCTCTACATCGGTCCGTTGGACCGTGCCACCTTCGGCTGGCTCGTTGTCGTGCCCATCTGGTCTCTCACCCCGGTGGCCGCGGCGTATGCCTGGCGTCCACTCACCCCTCGCCAGTCCGCGGTTGCCGCTGGCGCCATTGCCTTGCTCCTCACGGCTGTGGCGGCAGTCTTGTTCTGGCTCGCAGCCGCCTTTCCCAACTGCGAGTTTGGCGCGGTGCGCTCATCCGCGGAGTGGATCGTCCCCTCGTTGATCGTCGGCCTGGTGATCGGCGCTGGGTTGGCGGCGGCATGCCTCGTGGCAGCCGCAGTGGCACGGCGAGCGCGTTGGTGGGCTGCGCTCCCTGTCCGAGGCATATGCTTCCTTGGATCGTTCGGTGATGAGGAGAACCCGATGACGCTCTGGGTCGTAAAGGCTGGTCGCGCCGGTGAGCGTGAGCAACGATTCCTCGATCGATCCGTGATAGCGATTGGGTGGGAAGAATTCGGTGACCTTACCCAATACGCTGATCGGGAGGCTCTGAAAGCTGCCTACCGCCGGATATTCGCCGGCAGTTCCGAGGAAAATGTCAATACGCAGGTCGGCCAGTTGTGGTCGTTCGCTCGTGGCATGGAAGTCGGCGACTCAGTCGTGGTCCCGCTAAAGACGCGGGGTCAGATCGCTGTTGGACACATCAAGGGGATATACCGCTGGACCGACGAGTTCGGACCTGACATGAGACATGCTCGAGACGTCGAGTGGGCGATTACAGATCTGCCCCGCACAGCCTTCGACAAGGACTTGCTCTTCTCCTTTGGTTCGTCTCAGACCGTGAGCACCGCGTCGCGGAACAACGCCGAGCAACGCATCTTGGCCATGCTTAAGGGTGGGTCACGCGTTGTGGTTCCACCCGTACCTGCGCTGGATGATGCTGTGGGTCACGAGACAGAACGCGACCTAGAGCAAGACGGGCGCGATCGCGTGATCGACCTGATCCGCAGTCAGTTCAAGGGACATGGCCTCGGACGCATTGTCGACGGTGTTCTGCGCGCCCAGGGATTCGAGACAAAGGTCTCGGCGCCCGGGCCGGACGGTGGCGTGGACATCCTTGCTGGACGCGGAGTCATGGGATTCGACGAACCGCGGATCGTCGTACAAGTCAAGTCGCAGCAGGGTCCAGCGGATGTCTCAGTATTGCGTGAGTTGAAAGGCACCATGTCTGACTTTGATGCCGACCAAGGGCTGCTCGTGTGCTGGGGCGGATTCAAGGACTCGCTATTTCGGGAAGCACGCAATGGGTTCTTCAAGATCCGCCTGTGGGGGCAGGAGGAGCTACTCAGCGCACTATTTGCGACCTACGAAGGGCTCAATGAGGAGCTCCGAGCTGAGCTTCCATTGAAGCGTATCTGGACCGTCGCAGCGGAGGCTACGGGCGAGTAGCCGTCTCCAACGAGTTCCACTCACGGAGCTTGAACGAGTAGTTCGTAAGCCACTAAGCGAAGCTGTTCGGGCTCGACTTGGATTTCCGGGAGAGGATCCCGCGACTCTTCCACGGGCAAGCCGAATAGATCGAGACCAGCCAGCACGGTGAGTTCGCCCGCATCGCGTCGCTCCCCGAGCGTCGGGGCACCTCGTAGCCGACGGCGGGCATCCTGGAATCGGCTCCAGCCGCTGCGGCCGTCAAAGTCCTCGACTCGAACCTGGAGGAATCGCGCCAATAGGTCGTCTTTGCCATCGACATCGATCCCACTGAGGTTCGCGCGCAGCTCGGTGCGAAGTTGCCGCGATCGCTCCGACGCGCCGGCCACAAGCTGGGCCGTCGCACGATCCCGCATGAGTTGAGCGGCGAGGTCGCGTGCCGCCCGCCCCAGTAGCTCCCAATCGATCGCGGTAGGTCCAGGCGACGGATATGGGTTGGGCAGGCGCGGCTCGCCGTCGCGACACGCGATCAACCGAAAGATCGCGACTTCGTCGGTAATGACCGTATTCCATAGCTCCTTGGGAGCGAATGGGTAGAAGCGCCAAAACGTCTCGTTCTCACCTAAACGTTCGCCAGGCAGGGCGAACGCGAGGAAGACACCCTCGCCGTGCGGCCAATCAGACGGCAGACGCTTCACGGAGGAGACACCGAACGGAATGCGTTCGATCCAGTCGCGGCCGGCGCGCTGGAGGAATGCCTCGAGGGGCTGGCGCATGTAATCCGTCGAGCCGAGCGTCCAAGACTGCTCGATCTCGTCGAGGACCCTGGCGTCGTCGCGCACGTAGAGTCGGCGCATCTGCTCCAGTGTCCGACCCGGTCGGTCGCCGGCGATCATCGTTACTTGTTCGTCGCCTAGGCCAAGCCCGTGGATTCGTCGGAACCGGTCATCGAGGCGTGCGAGCAGGCCGATGTGGCGCTCGAGCCCCTCAGGCGGCAGGAAGCTCACAAGCCACACGACTGCGTTCGGCGATTCGAGGCGGTCGACGCGGCCGGACCGCTGGACCGAGACCTGTGGGTTGAAGTGGAGATCCCAGTTGATGACGCAGTCGGCGAGTTGGAGGTTGTGCCCCTCGGCGAGGACGTCCGTTGAGACGAGGATCTCCGGACGCTCGTCGCCTTGCTCGCGTCCCCGCGCGGCGCGCTCCTCGAACTGTTCGGGGTCGTACCAGGCAGTGATGGCGGCGCGGACCTCGTGCGGGGTGCCGCCGTCGATCCGGACCACTCGGAAGCCGGCAGTTTGTAGTCGCGCCTCGAGGTACACAGCGGTATCGCGGAACTGAGTAAAGATCAGGGCATTCCGACCGAGCAGACCCGGCTCCCCTACCGTCCCGGGTGATATCCGCCGGAGCGCCGCGATGAGCGCAGCGACCTTCCCGTCGTCCTCAAATGTCGGCAGCGCCCGCACGTATGCCGAGCGCATGTTCCGCCATGCGGTGGTCGACAACCTCGAGCTGGAGGCTGCCTCGGAGGCGTTGGCGATCCCTCTGGCCACCAGTGGCCGGGGCTTCGGCCTGTCGCTCATCGGCGAGATCGTCGAGCAGACGGCCGGCTATCCGTACTTCCTGCAGTTCTTCGGCGCGTTCACCTGTAGCCGGATCGGGCTCGACCATATCGCGCTCGAGGACTTCCAGCGGGTCGAGGCGGCACTGCTGCACGAGCTCGACCTGTCCTTCTTCGAGGATCGCTTCGAGGGCGCCGCGCCGACCGAACAGGTACTCCTGCTGTCCATGGCCCGCTGCGGCGGTCGCGCCACGCTGAGGCGGCTGTACGACGAGGCGGGCGGCGCGGTCAATGTGCCGGTCGGCCTGCGGCGGCTGATGGACCGCGGCCTGGTCTACCGGCCCACGCGCGCCACGTACGACTTCGCGTTGCCCCTGTTCGGCTCGTACCTGCGGCGCCGGGCGAAAATAACAAAGTTATCGTCGGGACGATAATTTCGATGCTGACGCGGCCAGCACCGCCATCCAGCCTACGGTTCGATCCCGCACTGGACGAGCTGATTGCAGACTACGAGCAAGCACTCCGCGCAGAAGGGCGCAGCCCACGCACGATCGAGTGGTACGGAATGTTCCTGCGCGAGTTCTGCCGCTTCGCAGGGCGCGCGGGCCGGACGCTGACGTTGCACGACCTGTCTCCGCCCGTCGCTCGT
>JBBQNR010000115.1:0-7429 GCA_038330145.1 Solirubrobacterales bacterium | reverse complement strand
CCGATCAACCCGCCTCGCTCGCACACGCTGACGTCGCCGTCGATCCGCGCCCGCCAAATCAAGGCGGCGAGGGCGGGGGTGTCTGCATCGTTCAGGGCGCCATGCGCTGCTCCGCCGATCACACTCGGCGTGGCGTTGATGGCAAGGACGCAGACGTTTGAAATCGAATCGTGGAACGTCTCGCAGCCCGAGCCGTCCTTGGAGACGGCCAAGGAGATTGGCGGTTGCGACCCCTGCTGGACTAAGAGTGTAAATCCGGTAGTTGGCGACTGGGTCGGTGCCTGGGTCAAGACAATGCAGCCCGTGCAAAGTCCAGTCAGCAGCGCAGCCAGAAGAGCCCAGCGCCTACGGAACGCGGAGCCCATCCCGCGCCACGTTGGCAAGGACCATCGTGTGGCCGGCGGCGTCGACAACGCAAACGACGTTGGTCGCACTTATCGGCCCATTCATCCCTAGGCCTTCGTACCGGTCGAAAAGGACGACGAAGCCCGGCCCCGACTTCGCTGCGAGTTCGGGTGCCATTTTCATCGCGGGCAAGTGGTCCCACACCCGGCCTACGTCGGGAATCTCAAAGGAGAGGGTGGCGCGATTCCCCGCAAAGCCCTCTCCGCACAGCGCAAGGCGCGCGTCGGGAGCCACCGCTTCGACTACCGCCACGACCGCGGTCATCGACACAACCGCGCCCAAAAACAGCTGGAGCTTCAGGCGTTTCATGTCAAAAACCGGACCAGATCGCAAGAGAAGACGGCCCAACGAGGTCGCAGAAGTGGTTGCCGGTACTGTTGATGCTACAGGCACGTGTCGAGTCGAGATTCGTGTAGGCGAACGCGCCGCCCTCTGTCTGGGTTGATTTCATTGAGGTGATAAAGAAGTGATCCGTGACCGAGCCGCCGATCGCGTCACCTACATCCAACGACTCACCAAACCAAGTCGCCGCTGCGGGTGCCCAACACACGGCGGACTCCGGGATGCTCTTCAAGAGAAATCCACCGGCATAGAACTTCCAGACGTTGCTCTGGTGGTAGACCTGATAGATGGTCCCGCTCGGCCAAGCATATTTGTCCAGAATTGGCACGATGTCTTGGAACCCCGCGCAGCCAGGCGACGAATTCTCGATACCGTACCCTGCGAACGCGTGCATGCCCGCATCGCACGCGAAGGGTCCGCGGCATTGGCCCATGCCGGACTGGATAATGTCGTTCAAAATTCCCGGTGGGCCTTCAATATTCACGTAGGCGAAGGTCCCGTTAAGCTCGATCGCCGCTGGCGGCTGGCACATGCTGAGAGTCTGGTGCTCCAGATTAGCGGACACCCCGTCGGGCGAGCCAGCGATCCCCTGTCCGTTGTGCCGGTTCACGGGCAGGGGATCGAGACACAGGGTGTGGTCGGCGCCGAGAGTCGCAGGCGGCAGAGTAGCCACCATGGCGAGCACGACGCTGAGGCTTGCCGCAGTCGCTGCCAGAACCCGCTCAACAGAGGCCCGATAGCCCTTCCGCATGCCGTAGATAGTCAGGCTACAGCAGGCAAATAGCAATAGACTTATCCACAACTTGCATTAATAGCGAGCCGCAGCGAAGCGCGCTGCGGCTGCCGGTCTGCCGTCTCCCGCAAAGTACCGCTAGGGGCGATAGCAGCTCGCGGCGGCGGCAGTTGCCAGGCAGCCCGCCCCAGCTACTCCTGCGCCCCAATGTCGCGAAATGTGTATTCAGTGCCCTCCTCGGGAGCATGCCTCGATACCCCGCGCTTCCTCGGCAGCATGCGGCCGAGCAGCAGCCGCGAAGGTGTGTAGGCGGTGCTGCTCGGGCAGCAATAAGCTGCAGCCGCCGCCTCGGACGGCAGCCTGCGGCAGGCAGCAAAAGACCCCCGCCTGAGCACGAAAGGGATGCTCGGCGGGGGTCTACCAGCCAGCTGCAGGGCCACCGCGATCGGCTGGATATTAGGCTGGTGGCGCTGTGGGGCAGCCGCCGCCAGCTTCTCATTTCCGCTCGGGAGGCGGCAAGGATATTGTGCTGGGGATTTATTCCGCGGGGTATTATTCTCGGAGATTCAGCAGCGCGGAGTCCCAGACCTTATGGCAAATCTGCCAGAAGGTTCAGGGCCGAAAATCGCCGTCTTCGGGCCGCTCAAGAAGGGGACGAAAGAGGTCACCGCCGGGGGCCCCTAACGGTGCCCCTAGCGGAATCTGTCTCACCGCCGGGGGCAGCCTCGACACTGCGCCAGTCAGTCCGTCGGAACCACTTGGGGCAGCCCCAAGACGCGACGGTGGGCCAGCAGCAGCGGGTCGATGAACTCATACGGGAGGCCGGCATGATGTTTGGTCATGTACCTCAGCTCGCCCTCGTTCTCGATGGTCGGGGCGACTGCCCCAAAGTCGTCGATCAGCCTTTGCATCATCGCCGCGCCATCCTCGATCTGTTCCTGCAGGACGGTCATTGGGTCAGCGTTGCGCGAGTGAGCCTCCCGAGCCAGCTTGTCGATGCCCATGCTTGTCTGCCGATCCCCGAAGGAGCGCCCGAGGTCGCGTAACTGATCCCGCAGGCTGCCCCGCTCGCGCGAGCCGGTAGCTCTCTTCAGCTCGCGGCGCACTCGCCGCATCTCGACGGCGAGGTCGAGCAGATTGTCAAGCTGAACTTCATCATTCACGTTCGTCTCGTCCCACCCATAGCCAGACCGGTAACGAGCTTCCTGGTCGGCTCGGTAGGCATCGTCGGACGCGGCCTCAGCGACTGCATCGCTAGCGGCTATCCGCCCTTCCAGACGGCTCAGGGCGGCGGAGTACGCCTGCCGGAGCAGATCCTCCTCGCTCTTTTCACCGTTGGCAAGGGCTGCGACGTTCTGCTTCTGGCTACGAAACTGCGCAAGCAGGCCGCCGGCCCGCTGTTCGGGGTCGCCTACCAGCTCACCCTCAGCTAGGTCGCGTAGTGACACGATCTTTGGCGTTGCCATCAGTCGTTGTCCTGGCTGAGCAGCGATGCCACGAGGAACCGATAGAAGAGGTCGCCCGGCGTGTCGTCGGTCGGGAACTCCTCGTATGTGAGCGGCACATCAGCCACGATCTTCTGTGCGTCGCGCTGGGCCACTCCGACCAGGCGGTGGAGCGCATCAGCGTCGGCGACGCCAACCGCCTTGGCGATCCGGTCGAGCCGCCGGTCCTCTTCGAGCCGAACCCGTTGCCGTTCCGCACTCGTGGACAGTGCTCGGCACGCGCGGCGGCCGCCCTCGATTGACATGATGTCGCTAACTTGCATCCAGGGATTCCTTACCTAACTTCGTCTTTGCGGGCGGGTCTATCCAGCCCTGCTCGATGGCGAGCCGATCCAGCTCTTCCTGGACCAGGGTGATTTGGGCGATCCTGAGATTCCAACTCGCAGTGTCCTCACCTCGGGGTCTGTGCTTCCTTCCGCAGAAGACGCCCTGCTTCTCCGCTGCGAGGAGGCCCTTTAGCAGATCAAAGCCCCAGCGATGAACTCTGATCCGCGCTCGCGGCAATCCCGTTGCTGGCGGTCGCGGGAGGCTCACTGCGCCGCCTTGCGTGCTGCTAGCAGCCTGCGCCGGGCGATCCGCCAGCGTCGCGACCGCGCGGCCGAACGGGGAGTGAAATACATGCGATCGCGAGCTTCGCTAGTTATGCGTTCCTTCTGAACAGCCTTGGTAAAACGGGACAACATCGCCTCGAACGGCTCCGCCCTGCCTCGCCTGACCACTAAGCCGCCGCCCTCATGCGCTCAGCGATGGCGTTCGCTTCGGCTTGGATTCGATCGTTGCCCGGCTGCGCATCCAGCCGCCCTGCGGCGATCTCTAACTCGCCGGCGGCGCCAAGCAGTGCAAAGGCATCCTCGATTGGCGGTGCGGCCAGCAGCGAGGCTGCCGCTTGTCGGAGATCAATGGCCGTGGGCTGGGGTCTTGGGGTTGGTTGCCGCCGCGGCAGCGATCCTAGGTGGAGGACGCGGCCTCCTGTGGCTCGAAGGGCTTTCATTTTGGGTACCTCGTGGAGTTGGCCGTTGCGCACGGTGATTTCGGTCGGCGTCTAAATGGAGGGGGCCGCCACGCCTGCAACGGAGGTGCCAGCGGTCACGCCGCTCGTCAGCGCCTCGCCGACGGTGGGCGCGGGTGGGCCACCAAGCATGGCGAGGGCGGCCTTTAGCGCGAGGAAGCGGCGGTTGGCCTCGACCAGCTCGCCTGAGCCCCACAGCCTGGTGACCCTACGACCTTGGAGTTGGCCGTCCACTGGCGGCGGCGGGGTCAGGAATTCCGCACCCTCCGCCAAAGCCGTGCGCAATGGTTCAGGGACCAGGCGTTCAATCCGAAGCCCGGCGGCAGCAGCAGCTTGGCGCAGAGCGTCCGGCTGCACGACATACGCCGCACTGGCGACCTGCTCTGCTTCAGCGTCGATGGCGTCCATCCTCTGCTCGCGGAGCCGCGCGAACACGCGGGGATCGGGGATCGTGCCTTCTGGCGCTCCGTCCGCTAACGCCTGCAACTCCCGATCGGCTGCCAGCTTTCTGCCAGGCGCGTCGAATGCTTCCACGGCTTCTGCCGCAAGGGCTAGCCCGGCCTCGTCGATGGCGGCAAGGGCTGCGTCATCCGACGCCAGAGCGGCTAGGCGCTCGCTGGCGTCGAGGAGACGGCTGGCTCGACTGGCGGTGAGCTTGGCCGTTCGCTTGGCTAGCGCCTCGACGCTCTTGGCGCGGGCCGCTGCCTCCGCAGCGGCGAGAGCGTTATTCGTCACCATGATCTCATCGTCTAGAGCCGCGCCAGCCTCGTGGGCTGCGCTCTCGGCCTTCCTCGCGGCCGCGAGGGTATCGGCGTCGACGGCATTGCGTGCCGCCTCGGTGGCCGCGTGCTCGGCGGCGCCCTCCGCCTCACGGGTCGTTTGAAGCACCGACAGGCGAGCACGGAGCTCGTCCGCGATGTTACTGGTGGTCAATCGTGTTCCTTCCGGTTCTCAAGTTTGTAGACCGTCAGCTCGCGTGCGTGCATGAGGAGATTCACCTCCTCGGCCTGATGCGCGACTGCCGCCCGCACGGTGGCCAGCGCTTCACCATCGGGCTCGCCCAAGACGTTCCGTGCGACCTCGGCGTCAAGATCAGCACGGAGGGCATGGAGATGAAGTCGCTCGACGGTGATGCGACGGTCGAGATCGGCAAGCTCGGCCTCGCTGCTGGTGGAAGCGGCTGGGCTGCTAACGGCCATGATTCCGAATCACCTCACCAGGGGCAGGGATGGGAGCGGAGGTGGCCTCGACGGCGGCGATGGCTCTGTCAAGAGCCCGGTGCATCTGGGCCTTATGGCTGCGGGTCAGCGATGACCCTGACCAGGAATCGAAACTGACTTCGATCAGGCTGCGGCCGGCCACGACCGTCAGGCTTAGTGGAACTGAAAGCTTCATGGGTACTCCAAGGAGAACGGCTGCTGATTGGTCTCCCATGTATGTATGTGCGCAAGTGGGGAAAGGTGTTTCACGCGGCATCGCGCCGCCTTCGGTTTCTCCAATGAGTGGTGCGGGATTCCCCCGTGAGCTTCCAGGCTGAACTAGGCGACGCACCGTCCTCTAGGGCACGGAAATAGGCACGTTCCCAGGGATCGGCAGTCGCCAGTAGCGACTCGTAGTCGATCAGATCAAGGTGGAGATTCGCCCCGATCGGCAGCGGTCCCGGTGGCAGCCGCGAATCCTCATCTGCCGTGGCGCCGCGATACGTAGAGAACGAGCTGGCGCCTTCGAGTCGCGATCTGACGAGCGGAGCGAGCATGGCCATCGATTCCCGCCAAGCCCAGCTCCCGACCGGCTCCTGCAAGTCCTCGCGCTCGAACATGCGATACGACTCGGGTAGTGATTGCCCGGCACGAACGGGCGCCGGAGCGGAGATGTCGAAATCGTCTGCGTCGATCATGCCGCCGGCTCGTCAGGGAAGATCACGCCATCTTGGACCGGGAGGACGGGCTTCCCCAGCCGGCGAAAGCTGCGGAGTGCCTCTATCGGATCGCTGCCTTCCTCGGCGCCCGCACGCATTACCTCGACGGCGCCGGCGGCCGCCAGCCCTTTCTCGCGCATGAGGCGACCGACGAGTTTGTCAGTGTCGGGTCGTAGCGGTTGGTGGAAGTGTTCCTCTAGGAACAGGAGTTCCGGATGGTCTTCATCAAACGTGGATCGGAACCCGGTCTCTATCCGGTCTCTATCCGGTCTTATCCGGTCTACTGCATTTGGGGCTGAGCGTGATTGAGCGTGATTCTCATGTCCTGACTTACGGTCTAAACCGTCCTGACTTACGGTCGATCCGTCCTGACTTACGGTGCCTTTGCGATCTGTGAGCCGCTGGACAATCAGGTGGCCGCCGTCGAGACCCAGGAGCCATTCGCCCTGAACCTCGTTGCCAGCCAGGACTCCGCGGTCGATGACGGCTTGCCGTTTGTCCGGCCGGGTACGTCCGAGGCCGATGCGATCGAATGGAATGCTGGAGCGCGGGCCGCCAAGGGTCAGGGCATCGGTCTCACCAGCCTGCTTTAGCTTGGCGGTCCTGGGATGCACCAGCGCCTGCTCCCACAAGAGAAAGTCGCTTCCTCCGAGCTTCCGAACAATGTTCATGGGCATGCCGGTGTACAGGCCCTTCATCATCGCGTCGTGGATGAACGGGTCCAGCCTGATGAGCAACCTCGCGTGGGTGTCACCTAGCTGCACATCTCGGCGGTAACTCAGCAGGTGGCAGACGTACTCGGTGTAGCCGGTCTCGCCCGGCACAACAAGGGTGGTGCTCAGCCTTGCCGCAGCTAGCAGGGCCTTCCTAACGGCCGCTACCTGAGCTCCGCCGTCCTCACCAGTCGTCTGCCGCGTCAGCGCCGTATCGGAGGTGAGGATCGCGTTCTCCCGGTGCCAGCAACCCGCCTTGTGTCTTCCGGGTCGACAGTCGTTTGGGCCAGGGTGAACCCAAAGCCCGAGGACCGTCACAACAACGCGCGCCACATCCGGTCGCAGGGGCTCGGGCAGGATCCAACGCTCGTCGTCATCGTCCTCGTAGAGCAGTGGCAATGGCAGCTGTGACGTGGGCGACCCACGTAAGCCATATTGCAAGGCGCCAGTCCGTAGAGCGTTGGACCCTGATAAGGCGGTGAGGACGACCGGGGTGATGCTGGAATCGCTCATGCGGCCAGCCTCGCCAAGAGCCGCCGCCACCAGGGCGACGCAAAGAACCCACCCCCGTTAGCCACCCCCATTTGCTGCCCATCGGGGGTAATCAGGGAGACGCTGAGAGCACCAAACGCTCGTGCAGGGAAGCCTAGAGTAGGGGTGCCGCGAATCCGGTATGCGGTACCACCCCTCGCTCTAATCTACCGCCATGGCGACACAGCAGGGCATGTATGGCCAGAAGCCGACGGGACCGACCGACCCCGAAGCCTGGTTGGCTGCGCTTGACGACGTCCGTCGACCGCAGCT
>JBBQNR010000114.1:0-7502 GCA_038330145.1 Solirubrobacterales bacterium | reverse complement strand
AGTGAGAGCAGTTGGTCGCGCAGCGAGCGAAAGATGCCGCGCGCGCCGTCGCGCTTCTCGACGGCGAGGTCGGGCCGAGCCACGTCGCCGACAAAGAGCGTGTCGCCGGTCAGCACCGCCCACGGCCCGTCACCGCGGCTCTTGTCGATCAGCGCGAACGCCGTGTGCTCGGGACGGTGTCCGGGGGTATGCAGCACGCGCACGCGCAGGCATCCGAGCTCAAGCTCCCAGCCGTCGTCAAACGGCTCGTGCTCGTAGTCGGGCTCGGCCTCGCGGTGGATGTGGATGGTCGCCCCGGTCGCGGCTGCCAGGCGGCCGTGTCCCGAGACGTGGTCTGCGTGGTTGTGAGTCTCCAGGATGTGCTCGATGCTCACTCCGAGGTTTCGCGCCAGGCGCAGGTACTCGTCGATATGCAGCTTGGGGTCGACGACCGCGGCGATGCCCGCATTCTCATCGCCGATGAGGTACGAGGCGCACCCGAGATCGTCGTGGGTCACCTGCCGGAAGATCATGCGGCCTGCTTCGGGTTCAGGTCGTGGCCGAAGCGGACATCGGGCAGCACACGGTCAAGCGCCGTGGGCAGCCACCACGCCTTGTCGCCCAGCAGGCGCAACAGCACCGGAACGAGCAGCAGCCGGACCAGCGCGGCGTCGAGCAGGACGGCGATGCCGAGGATGACGCCCATCTCCTTCGGCGGCAGCGGACCGGACAGGGCGAACGTGAAGAACACCGCGACCATCACCGCCGCGGCGGCGAACACCACGCGCCCAGAGTGCGCGACGCCCTCGATCATCGCGCCCTCGGCACTCTCGCCGCGGTCCCGGTGCTCCTTGGCCGAACTCAGCAGGAACACCGTGTAGTCCATCGAGATCGCGAAGATCATCGCGAAGAAGAACACGGGTCCCCAGGCGTCCAGGAAGCCCTGGGACTCGAACCCGAGCAGGCCGGACAGGTGACCCTCCTGGAAGATGATCTGCGCGACCCCGAACGCTGCGCCGGTGGCCAGCAGGTTGGTGAGCACGCCGGCGGCGGCGATGATCGGCGCTTGCAGTGCGACGAGCAGCAGGAGAAACCCGAGGGCGAGCACCACTGCGATGACGAGCGCCGTCTTGTCGGCCAGCGCGACCTCGAGGTCGTGGTTCTCAGCGACCGCGCCGCCGACCATCGTTCCCTGCGGCAGTTGCGAGCGCAGGCGGTCGATGGTCTGGCCGACGGCCGGGTCGGAGGGATCCTGCTTGGGGATGGCCTGGATGAGCACGAGGTCACCGACGCCCGGCTGTGGCGCCAGCGTCTGCGCGATGCCGGCGTCGCGCTTGACGGCGGCCGCCACCTGCCGTGTCTCGCCGCGGTTGGCAATGACCTGCAGCGCGCCGGGCGCGCCCTTTCCGAAGGCCGCCTGCACCTGGTCATAGCCCTGGCGCGAGGAGTCCCCCGCCGGGACGACCTTGATGGAGGGCATCCCGGTGTCGAGCTTGAGCACCGGGACCGAGAGCGCGACCAACGCCAGAACGGCGACCAGGCCGTAGGCCAGCGGTCGGCGCCACAGGCGCTCGGCCCAGGCGGCAAAGCGCGGCGAACGGTGCTCGCCGGAGTGCACCCACGGCAGCGAGAGACGATCGACCTTCGGCCCGAGCTTGGTGAGCACGGCCGGCAGCAGCGTGAGCGTCGCCGCCAGGATGAAGATGACCGAGAGCATGATGCCCAACGCCATCGAACGAAATGCGGGGCTGGGCACCAGCATCACCGCGCTCAGCGAGATGAGCACCGTCAGGCCGCTGAAGAGCACGGCCTTGCCGGCGGTGTCCATCGCCTCGCCAACCGCTTCCTCGGCGGACAGCTTCGTGCCGAAGAACGCGCCACGGAAGCGCATCACGATGAACAGCGCGTAGTCGATGCCGAGCGCGAGCGCGAACATCAGCGCGAAGTTCATGGCCCAGATCGAGATGTCCAACAGCTGGGCGCCGATGTACAGCGACCCGGCGGCGGCAACCAGTCCGAGGATGGTCAGCATCAGGGGCAGCCCGGCGGCGACGAGTGAGCCGAAGGCAAGCACGAGGATCGCGAGCGTGACCGGCCAGGAGATGACCTCGGACTTGAGCATCGCCGTCTTGTTGGCTTCGTTGAAGTCCGACCACATGCCCGACGCACCCGTGAGGTTGACGTCGATGCCGCGCCCGCCGAGCGCCGACAGCTCGCCCTTGAGGTCGTCGGCGGCGCGGACCATGTCGTTGGAGCTCTTGGCCGCGCCCGCCTGGATGACGGCCGTGTGACCGTCGCTCGAGATGGACAAGCCGGGCCGCGGCGCCACGACCGAGGAGACCGCGTCGTCGCGCCTGAGCGTCTGTTGCGCGCGGCTCACCGTAGCCTGGAACGCGGGGTCACGAATCGTTTTGTCCTGCGAGTGCACGACCACCTGCAGGGCGCTGGACGACAGGCCCCCGAAGCTGCGGTCGACGAGCTCGCGGGCCTTGACCGACTCGGAGCCCGTGGCCTCCCAGCCGGCGCCGGACAGCGCGTGCTCGACCTTGGGTGCGAGAACTCCTAAGACGACGGCGATAAGCACCCAGGCGCCCAGGACGGTGCGGAAGTGGGTGGCCGTGTAGCGACCGAGCCGGCCGATTGGTCCGAGGTTGCTCATCGGGAGGCTCCCGGGGTCGTCTGAGTCGTCTGCGAGGCCTGCGAGGAGAGACCGAACACGCGGCCGAGGAGGAATGAGGCGGGGCACGCGCCGAGCAGGACGAACAGCCATTGGTTGACGCCGACGAACCCCGTCAGCAGCAGAAACCAGGGCGAGACGACTGCGGCGAGCGCCGCGCTCAGCAGGGTCACGGTTCCGGCAAGTGCGAACAGCGCCCGCTCGAGCGGCCAGCCGCGGTCGGCGTCAGGCGGGCACGAGACGCTCGGGCGCGTCATGAGGCACCTCCAAGTACGGAATCGAGCTTGGCGACCTGGCGACGCAATCCGCCGCAGACCTGCTCGCACACCTCGAACACACCCTCGTCGGCAATCGCGTAGCGGGCGAAGTTGCCCTCCTTGCTGCGGCCGACCATGCCCGCGTTCAGCAGCACGCCCAAGTGCTTGGAGACGTTCTGTTGCGAGGCGCCTGTTGCTTCTTGCAGTTCGCTCACCGTCGCAGCGCCATCGCGCAGCCGGTCCAGCAGCTTAATCCGCATTGGCTCCGCCAGCACGCGGAAGCGGTATGCGATCAGATCGATGAGCGGGTCGGGAAGCGGGTGGGGGACTGGGACTTCGGTCATGTCGGCCGAAGTTAGCACAACTAGACCATGGTATAGATGTACGTCCGCTGATCCGCTACGGCTGGGCCGAGAAGCTCGTCTCGGCGACCGCGATCACGGTCGGCTACCGTGCGAGCGACGCACCCCGCTCCGTGCTCGGGCTACTGACCATCGCCGACTGGGCGATGATCCTGCCGTTGCCGTACGCGAAGCGAAAGCTCGACCCGATCGCCGCGGCGGGACACGGCTAATGAGCGCGCCGGAGTCGCAAGCGCTCGCGTTGGTCGTCTCTTGAAGTGACCGCCGGTTCCGCTCTGCAGTCACCCGTAGAGCCGACTTCGGGACAAGGCGTCGCGCGTCAGCGACGTCCGTGGTGGCGCCCTGACCTACGCGTGCGGTTGAGAAGGGCCTCGAGTGAGTTCATGGTCAGGTTGGTGAACATCGCCAGGCGAATGACTGCGTCTCTGCTGACCGGGCCTGCCGTCTGTAGGCCATACGAGGCGATCTCATCGCCAGCCGGACACCGTCAGATCAGTGTCGCGCCACTTCGACGAGAGGGAGCGCCCGAACGCTCGTAACCTCGCGCTGCCGCTTGGCGGGCGACTTGCGGCAGCACGCGCGTTCCCCTTGCTGCATGAGCGCGCCAACCTCGGGCGCGCTGACCCGGGCTGCCGGTGACGGCGTTCACACGCTTCGTGCACAAGCGTTTGCTTGGCGGTGCCGTGCAGTACGGGGAGGTCGGAGTGCGTAACGGCTATTGATCGTCGCTGTATCGCGTTGGCCGCGGCGCGACAGTGTCCACGATTTCGAGTCAGTTTGTGAGGGTGGTGGCTCGGCGTTCGGCCTCGGCCTGGATCGCGTCGAGCGACTGGGCGACGGCGTGTTCCCAGGAGATCGCGACTTTGTTGGCCCACCAGCGTCCGAGTCCCCACAGGTCGGCGCCGATCTCGCCGCCGTAGCGAAACGCTGTCCCGGTGGGTGTTTCGCTGAGCTCATACGTTTCGGCGACGTGCGGGACGGGTCCGCGGACGAGCCGGAAGCTGATCCGGTGAGGCCGCTCGAACCGAACCGTTTCGAGCGTCGCGGTGGTGAGCCGGCCGGTGGTGGTGAAGTGCTCGGCGAGGACCATGTCTGTGCCGCGTTCCCAGACTCGCAGCTTGTCCTGCATAGCGCGGGGGGTGCGGTCGAGGTATGGACGTGCGATCACCTCGAAGACGACCTCGGGTGGGGCTTGGATGGTTCGGTCGATTGGTCCGAGGGCCCTGACCGAGCGGCCGAGATCGAGATCGAGCGTCAACGCGCCGCGCACGAGCAGCCGATAACTGCCGGCAGCGGCGAGGATCGGGGGGACGAGCCGGGCGATTCGGGGCATCCGCCGCAGGCTACCCGCCAAGGCGCGAGAATGCGTGTCGTGGCCGTGTGGAGGATGGCGAGCTGATGACCCTGACGTGGGAGCGCTATTCACCGCGGCCGCTCACCGATGGCGAGCGCTGGACTGCGAGAGAATTAGCGTTGTTGCGGTACCGCGGCTACCGACCCGGCGCCTGGGTTGCGTTTATCGACAGCTCGCTGGAGCGCTCGGCCGCTAACCGGCGGGAGCGTTCGCGGATGGCCCGCCAGGCCAGGGCATGGGGCGCTGCGGGCGCGGTTGCCTGGATCGCCGCCTGCCGCTCGGCGCGCAATGCCGACCAGATCAAGCTTCGGCTGACGCCCGGGCTCGTGTGGTGGCTGTCGGTGTACCAGATGCTCGACTGGCATCTGGGGATGGCCGAAAGCGGCGACGGACGACCGCGCGAGCGGCTCGGGATCCCCGACGCGGTCACGCTGACGCGCTTCTGGCTCGTCCCGGCGGCGTCCGGGACGAGCCGCTCGCCGAAGGCTCTGCCCACGGTGATCATCCTCGCCGGCGTCACCGACTGGCTCGATGGAGCGCTGGCGCGGCGGCAGGGACGCACCCGCCTGGGCCGCGACCTAGACACCACCGCGGACCTGGCGTTCTTCTCCACCGCGGCGATCGCCATGCACCGCGCGGGCCGGATCGCGCCGATCGGCTTCGCCGCACTCGCTGCTCGCCAGTCGATCGGACTCGCGGTCGCGCTCGGCGCAGTGTTCGCCCGCGCGCGACGCCCCGCGATCCGCGCCCGCCCGTGGGGCGCGGCGCTGCGGGTCGTCGGCCTGGCGCTCAACGCCGCCAGCCGCAAACGCTCCGGCACCGCCCTCCTACTCGCAGGGTGTGCCGTCCCCCCGCGCACCACCGCCAAGCAGCTGTCCATCGCGTGAACTACGCCGCGCGCCGCGTCCCCGCACAGCCGAAGCGCATCCCGCGCCGGCCGGACGCGTTCATGGTGCCTCGGCCGGTCGTCGCGGCGGTGGGCCGGTTCATCGTCGACGCCACCTGGGGGAAGATCAATCCGATGCAGCTGGCGCCCGGCGTGCGCACGGTGGGCGAGCTCGAGGTGCTGGCGCACATCGAGCGCGGCCTGCCGCTCGTTGACAGCCGCCTGCCGCACTACTTCGAGACTGGCAGCCTCCCCGGCGCCGTCAATATCCCGCACACAGAGACCACTGAGCGTCTACACAAGTTCGACCGCGAGGTCGACACCGTGCTGTTCTGCAACGGGCCGCAGTGCAACGCCACGCCCGACGCCGTCGCGCAGCTGCTGGTCGCCGGCCACCCTGCGGAGCGGCTTCTCTATTACAGAGGCGGGCTGCACGATTGGCTGACGCTCGGGCTGCCCACGTTTCCGTGACAATGGAAGGCATGGCCGCTCCGCCTCGACGCGAGCCGCGCACCTTTGCCTCGCCGCTGGCGGCCGCGCGCACCCTGGCCGGCGTCGTGCGCCGCACCGGCTCGCTGGGGGGCGCCTACGCCGGCGGCTCGCTGGACGGGGAACTGCGGGAACGTGTGATGGTCGCCGTCAGCCGTGTCAACGCCTGCGGCGGCTGCACGGTCGTCCACGAGCGGTGGGCGCGGCGCGCCGGAGTCACGGAGGCGGATCTGGAGGCGATCGGACTAGGCGACCTGGCCCGGCTCGACGAGCGCAGCCGCACGGCAATCGTGTACCCGTCCGGGCGAGCGGAGGCCGGCTTCTCCGAGCCGCCGGAGCGGGACCTGGTCGCTGCGGCAGCGCCGCACCTGACGCCGGCGGAGCTCGAGTCGGTGGAAGCGGTGGCCCGCATGATCACGCTCGCGAACCTGACCGTGAACACCGTCGAGGCGCCACTGGAACGGCGGCGAGAGTCCCTGGGCGAGGGGCACTGAGTCAGCCGGCGAGCCCGAGGAACTGTGTTCAGTCTGTTCTGGGCCGAAGCAGTCACGATCCCGTGTTGCTTGAGGTAATCGACAAGCTCGGCCGTCGAGCCCTCTTCGTCATCCTGGACAAGAACGATCAGGTGGCCCTTAGACGCATGCATGCCACACTGGATCGACTACTACAACGAGCGCAGGCCCCACTCCTCAATTGGGGACCGCCCGCCCGTCAGCCGGGTTCACAACCTGTGTGGGTAGGACATTTAGAGTGAGGCTCTGACCATTTCCGGAACGGAGGAGCGACCGTGAGCATAGGAGCGGGCTCGGAGAGGCGCGTTACCCGCGTGCTCATTGCCGGTGGCGGAGTGGCCGGGCTGGAGACGCTGTTGGCGCTTTGGGCACTGGCTCCCAGGGAAACGGTGGTCGAGCTGCTCGCCCCCGAAGCAACGTTCTCCTACGCGCCCCTGTCGGTGGCAGAGCCCTTCGGTCTCACCCAAGTGGCGCACTTCGAGCTCGCCAGAATCGTTGCCGAACACGGCGCTCTGCACAGGCGCGACAGGCTCGCCAAGGTCGACGCGGACAGGCACGTGGTTCACACGGCAGCAGGCGCCCGCATGCAGTACGACGCGCTCGTAATCGCCATTGGGACGCGACGCTTGGAGGCGCTTCCGAACGCGTTCACGTTCCACGGCGAGAAAAGCACCGAGCGCTTTCGCGAGTTGCTCGGAGAGCTCGAGTCGGGAGCCGTGACCCGCCTCACCTTCGCTGTACCGGAGGCGGTCAAGTGGGCCCTGCCACTGTACGAGCTAGCACTCTTAACCGCAGCCCACCTGGCCGCGAGGCAGGTGCGCGCGGAGTTGCGGTTCGTGACGCACGAGGCAACGCCGCTGGAAGTCTTCGGGGCCCGCGCGAGCGGACAGATCCTCGACCTGCTCGAGTCGGCGGGCGTCGAGACGATCACGGGACACGCTCCGGTCGCGGTGACGATGGGCGGGCTGTCGCTCGAGTCGGGGGCC
>JBBQNR010000113.1:0-7577 GCA_038330145.1 Solirubrobacterales bacterium | reverse complement strand
CGGGGAGCGAGACACAGAGCTCTGGTTACGCTCGTAGAAGCTGTCCTTAACGCGTCCGCGGACGTGGGTTCGATTCCCACCGTCTCCACTGCTTCACCCCGGACCGACAATCCGGGAGATCCCTGCAAATCCCGCTCATTTGGAGCGGGATTTGCTGCGACAAGGGCGACAGCGTTTGCAGGAGGTTTGCGGCGAACGCGGCGATTCGAGTCGCAGACGAGTCGCGGATTGGCAGCGAAAGCCAGTCGCAGGCCAGCCGCAGCGTGGTGGTGCGTTGGATCTGGGACGCGCTCGCTTTCGTCGACGACTGCGAGAGCGCGAACTCGCGCGGCCGGGACGCCCGCTGATCGTCCAACGCAGGAGCGCAGGAGTCGGCAGCCGACGCGCTCGCTCGCGCGTGAACGCGGGCGTGGTGTGGTGTCCCGTTGTCGCCCCCTCATCGGCGATTCATCGGGCGGGCCTTACGGGACTCCGCGCCCGCACTCCCACTGATGCGGGCGTCCCCAGCGGTTCCGGCCGGCGCTCGTTCGGGACGAGCGGGAGGAGCACGGTGAGCGCGTGAGCGCACGCCCGCTTCCGTCAGCGGTTGCGGTAGTCGATGCCGGCCGAGGCAGCCGCTCTCGGGCCTCGTCCTAGGCAGTCGTCTCGTCAGCGGATACTGGGACGCCTGCTTGCCCACGGCAGCGGAGTGCCGGTCATGTCCGAGAATTGTCCTTCTCGGACGTCCAGGCCACGGTCCGTGCGGGATAGCGGCGCTTGCGGCGGCTGGGTGGGCGGGCGCCTGGTGCGTCCCTTGCGGCTGTGCTCCGTCTCTGTTGGTGAGAGAGTTAGCCACGAGAGGATGTTGAGATGGTCGTCGAGACAAGTGCACTAACGCCCCCTGCCCGGACTTCGGATGGGCTGCGGATCGAGTTCTTGTTCCTCGATCTGTCCACCTGCACCCGTTGTCTTGGGGCCGACCGGAGCCTGGAGTCGGCGCTTGGTGTCGTCCGCGATGTGCTTCAGGCAACCGGTGTCGAGCTCGAGGTCGACAAGATCCTCGTGGAATCCGCGGAGCAGGCGCGGGCGCTGCGGTTCGTGAGCTCGCCCACGATTCGCGTCGATGGCCACGATGTCGCGCTCGAGCTGCGGGAGAGCTCGTGCGGCTCGGAGGTGTGCAGCGACGGCTGCGGCGAGCAGGTCGCCTGTCGCGTCTGGGTCCACCGCGGCGAGGAGTACAGCGAGCCGCCGGTCGCGATGATCGTGGATGCGGTCCTGGGTCACGTTTACGGCGGCGTGCCGCCGTGGGGCGCGCGCGAACGGGAGCCCTACGTGCTGCCCGAGAACCTGGCGCGTTTCTTCTCCGCCAAGACCGGATCGGCCAGGTCCGAGGAGAGCGCCTGCTGTTCGGCCTCAGCGCAGGAGTCCTGCTGCGAAGCCGAGGCGAAGGCCGACTGCTGCGGCGCTGGGACCGGGGAGGGCTGCGGGTGTCGGTGAGCGCCCAGCGCCCGGTCGAACCGCTCGACGCCGAGGCGATCTGGCGCGACTTCCACGCTCGCCTGCTCGGCTTCATCGCCCGGCGCGTTCCCGACGGCGACATAGCCGAGGACATCCTCCAGGACGTCATGCTGCGCATCCACCGCCACGCCGGCGAGCTCGAGCACGCGACGGCGCTCAGCGCGTGGGTCCACCAAGTCGCGAGAAACGCGATCGCCGACCACTACCGAAGGGCGCCGGTCCGTCGCGAACGGCCCGCAGGGTTCGACCTCGACCGCGAGGAGCAGGTCCTGCCGGAGCCCATTTCAGCGGAGCTTCGCAGCGAGCTCGCCGAGTGCCTGGGCCCGCTGCTGGGACGGCTCCCCGCGAAGCAGCGAGAAGCGCTCGCGCTGACCGAGCTTGAGGGGCTCACCCAGGCGAGCGCGGCGGCCCGGCTCGGCCTGTCCACGTCGGGAATGAAGTCCCGCGTGCAGCGCGCCCGCGCCCAGCTCAGGCAGCTGCTCGACGCGTGTTGTGAGATTGACCTCGACAGCCGTGGCGATATCACGAGCTACCAAAGCCGCCGCGGTCCCTGCGACTGCCGCACCGGCGAGTGCCGCGGCGACACGCCGGCCGCGCCGGAACGCTGACCCTCCCCCGACAGGCACCGCACGACACGACGAGCAGAACGCGACGCGCGGCGAGCCGGGCATGCGTCCTTTCTCGCGGTGCACCGTCTCTGTTTGTGAGCGGCCACGCGACTACCGCCTAGGCCTCTGTCAAGCCCGACCGATCGCGCAAGGAGGGCCCCTACCCACAAGGAGCACCCCCGATGACCGTTTCAGTTGAACTACACGCCGCCTCCCATCGCGACGAAGACGTCCCCGCGGAAATGCCTACGAACTCGCGCTCACCCGTGCCGGATATTGCCGTCGACGCACTGACTAAGGACTTCGGCGCCGTCCGGGCCGTCGACAACGTCAGCTTCGAGATCCCGCCGGGCCGCGTTGTCGGCCTTCTCGGCCCGAACGGCTCAGGCAAGACGACGATGCTGCGGATGCTGCTCGGCCTCGTCACTCCAACCAGCGGCGAGGCCCTGATCGGCGGCCGGGGCTACGCCGAGCTCGACGGCCCCGTCCGCCAGGTGGGCGTGGTGCTGGAGGCCAACGCCTTCGACCGCCGCCGCACCGCGCGCGACCACCTCCGTGTCCTCGTCACCGAGGGCGGCCTTGCGCCGGCGCGCGTGGACGAGGTTCTCGACCTCGTCGGCCTGCGCGAGGCCGCCGACCGCCATGCCGGGGACTTCTCGCTCGGCATGGGCCAGCGCCTGTCCCTCGCCGGCGCGCTGCTCGGCGACCCGTCTGTTCTCGTGCTCGACGAGCCGACCAACGGCCTGGACCCGGCCGGCATCCGCTGGTTACGCGACCTGCTGCGTGGCTTCGCCGCCGAGGGGCGCACCGTCCTGCTCTCCAGCCACGTGTTGGCCGAGGTTGCCCAGACCGTCGACGAAGTTCTGATCCTCGACCGCGGTCGCCTGCGCGCGCACCGCCGGATGGCGGACATCGGGTCCCTCGAGGACGAGTTCCTCGAGCTCACCGACCACGAGGAGGCCCAGTCATGAACGCGCTGATCTCCGCCGAGTTGCTGCGCCTGCGCACCGTCGCGACCCACCGCTGGATCGCGCTGGGCCTGCTCGCGCTGATCGCCGTCAACGCTGCGCCGTTCGTCAACGGTGCATCGACGACGTCAGACGAGGTGGTCGCTCAGCTGCGCGGGCTGGCGCAGTTGGCGATCGTCATGGTCGCCGCGTACGCCGCGCACATCGTCGGCGACGAGTTCCGTCGCGGCTCGGTCGCGACGACCTATCTCCGCCACCCGAGCCGAGGGCGGGTCGCCGCCGCACACGCCGTCACCTACGCCGCCGTCGGCGCCGCCCTCGCAGCGATCCTCGCGGGCGCCGCGATGGCCATCGTCCTCCCCGTCGCCGCCGGCGACCACATCAACACCGGCTTCGCCTCCGCTGATGTCGCCCTGGTACTCGCCGGCTCGGCACTCGGCGGCGCCATTCTCGGGTCGGCCGGTGCGCTGATCGGCGCCGTCACGCGCCACCCGGGCTTTGCGATGAGCATCGTCGTCGTCTGGAGCGTCTCCGAGTCCCTGGCGACGCAGGGCGGAACCAGAGGGGGCATCGCCCACTACCTGCCCTTCCAGCTCGTCGGTGGCGCGACGAGCCTGTCCCAGGACGTCGCCGTGCTCCCGGCGATAGGGCTGCTCCTGGTCTACCTCGCCCTCATGGCGCTCGCCGTCCGCCGCTGGGCGCTGCCACGTGACCTCACCTGAGTCGACCCCCCGAGAAAGAGGCCCTTGATCTGACCCTGAATTGATGGAGTTCTATTTCTAGAGTCCTCGGCCGTCAAGAGGATTCAGATGCCGCGTAGGTACCAGCCAGAGGTTCGTCGTCTCTGAGGCGGGCTCGAGAAGTGCGTCGCAGTCGCCGATGTAATTCACAAAACCTTGCGCAACTGGATCGACCAAGGACTGCTCGATGGCTACCGGACGCCGACGGGGCGTCGCAAGCTGCGCCTGACAAGCGTCGAGCGCCTCGAGCGGGAGATGTTCGGGTTCCCGTCGCCGGTGGTCGAGCTCGGCGAGCCCACGGCTGCCCCGCCGCAGTCAGACCAGCCGGTGGAGTACGCGCAGCGCAAGCTGCCGTAGCCGCGCGATCCGATCGTCCGGCTCCGTTCGTACCGTGAGCCGTCGCTCCGAGTCGTGAAGCTCGCCGACCCAAAGGCCTACTACACGGACCGAGCCGTCGAGCACAGGGCGCAAGGCGACATATACGCCGGGGTTCCGTTCGCTCAGGCGACGCACTCCGATCCGGCGTTCCAAGCGCCGGCGCTCGAAAGCGGTCCAACTCGACGCACCCGAGGACGATGATGACGAGTGGACGGGTCACGCTGCCGCGCTGATCTACCGCCCGGCGAGCGTCACGGATGGGCCTCACCTTGACCACGAGTTCGAGTCGTAATCGAGTCGCGAGCTTCCGCGGACTCGGCTCAGCAGAGCCGATGTCGCACGGATTCTCACCCACCGTCTCCATTCGGGAACCGGAAGCCGCTCGACTGGGCGGCTTTCCGGCATCCGACGGTCATGCCCTGAGACCGGAGGTCCGATCCTTGACGTGGTCGCCGCCCGGCGGCGAGAGAATCGACAAGGAGGAGGACTCATGATCAGCACCGACACGCTCGGCGGCGAGGTCCGCGACGAGAAGATCATCAGTCTGATCGTCATTCTCAACGGGCCCGGCTACTAACGGCACGCGTGTTGCCGGCGGTCAGCACCTGCCCTGGGGAAGGTGCTCAGGAGGTCGCGGCTCCCATCTCCGCCATGTTCTTCGTCACGACCTCCATTGTCTCGCCCAGCTCCGCGGTGGGGCTGAACTCGACGACCTCGGTTCCGGCGTAGAGGATCGGGGTGTGACCCGGGCCGACGTAGTAGGCGTTGCCGGCATCGACGGTTTCCTCTCCCTCTGCCGAGCGAAAGCCGACCTTTCCTTTGATCACGTACCCCATGTGCTCGCACTGGCACTGATCGTTGGGAAGCCCGTTGAAGAGCGGGGCTAGGTCGGCGTCCTGGGTGTAGGTCTCAAACCCGACGGTCCAACCGCCCTCGAAGTGCTCGAAGTGGCCTTCGTAGCCCTCGACGGTCTCGTGCTCGTGTGCGGTTTCCTTCGATGCGTTTGGCATCTGCTGACTCCTTCCGCGGTTGTGTCCTTGACCGTGCCGGGGCTACGATGACCCTTGAACCGTGGTTCAAGTCAAGGGCCTGAGCGAGATGGACCACTTCCCAGAGCTGACGATCGGCGAGGTCGCGCGTCGCGCCGGAGTGGCGGCGTCCTCTATCCGCTACTACGAGCGGATCGGTCTACTGCCCCAACCGGACCGCCTGGGAGGGCAGCGACGGTATGACGCGAAGGTGCTGGGCAGGCTCGGGTTCATCGGAATCGCCCAGACCGCCGGCTTCACGTTGCGCGAGATCAGGGAACTCATCGACGGCATCGATGGCGCGAACGGCATGGGCGACAAGATGCGCTCGCTCTCGGCCCTGAAGCTCGGCGAGGTAGAGGCACTCCTCGACCGTACGAGGGTGATGAAGGGGTGGCTCGAGGCAGCAGCGGTATGCGGTTGCGCGACGCCCGCCGAGTGCCGGCTCTTCCCTGCGCCTGGCGAGGAGCATCCGGACGCCGATTTCGCGCTCCGCTTGATCCGAGTGGAGGGCACGGGCTGTCGACGTCCAGCCGCGGGCTGAGGGCCGGCGGTCGGGAAGCGAGCGACCACCGTTACTCGCTCGGGCCGACGCTAAGGCTTCGAGGCCTGCCGGCCGTAGCGTCCGCTTCTCTCAGCGCTTCTTGTGCTTCGGCTTGCCGAGCCTGACGCCGACCTTGGCGCCCTTGCGGAGTTTCTCCCCGGCTCCCTGGTCTGGGCGACAACAACGGTGGCGGCACGGCGCGCCTTGCGGCCCTTCGGTCGCCTGACCTTGCCGAGCTTGCATTCTGCCTCCTTGAGCGCGCGCTTCGCGGCCTTGAGCGCCTTGCCCTTCAGCTTGGGGACGACGCACTTGACCTTCTTCTTCGGCGGCGTCGCTGTGCCCGATCGCACCAGGCTGACCGATGACTTGTCGGGCGCGTACTGGGCGGTGAAGCCGGTGCCGACGGTCGCGAACGTTCCGCTCGAGAACGGGGCGTTGACTACCTTGAACGCCTCCCCGGTCGCGGGCGCGAAGTCGCCGATCAGCTGACCGGTGGCGGTTCCGCCGAGGCTGAGCGTGGCCAGCCCGGTGCGCGTGATCGATCCGAAGCTCGACGCGGAGGCGATCTGGAAGTTGAGCGTACCGTCAGCCCCGTTGGTGAAGGTGTCGGCGTCGGAGCCGGTGAGGCGGACGGCGCTGCCAGGAGCGATCGACACGGTGCCGTGATTCGTGTTGGACGCGCCGAGCTCGAGGACGCCTGTCGGCTGCACATCGACGAGCCCGCCAGCGCCGACCGTGAGACCGGTGGTGATTCGCGCGCGATAGACGTTGGCGGCCCTGACCTGCATTGTGCCGTTCACGGTCACCGGGTTGTCCAGCACCTCGGCGCCGTTCGCCGGCGGCGGCGCCAGGACGAGGGTGCCGCCTGCCGCGACCGTCAGGCCGCCGCTCTGGATGTTCATGAAGTTGGATTCTTCGTTGGCGGGGTCTCCGAACTGGACGGTCTGGCCGGTCGGGATCGTGCCCGAGATCTTGTTGCCGTTGCCGGTCGCGACGAACGAGCCGGTGCCGCCCGAATCGGCTAGCGCCCCGGTGAAGATTCGCACCGGGTTGCCGGTGATCGCCCCGCCGTTCTGGACCCAGCCGGTCCCGTAGAGGTAGATGTCGCCGTTGTTGGTGACCGTGCCGTCGTTCTGGGTCACGCCGGTGTTCTGGTTGCCCACGTCGTCGTAGAGCTGCGCGCCGGCGTCGACGAGGATGGTGCCGCTGTTGACGACCTTGCGCAGGTTGAGCACGCCGCTCTGCACATGGCTCGTGCCGGTGTTCGCGAGTACTCCGGCGCCGATGCTCAGCGTGTGGTTGTCGACGGTGCCCTCGCTGCGCGCGAAGATGGTGCCCGCGTTGGTCGCCGGCCCGTTCATGTTGAGCTGCGGACGGTTGAACCCATTGCCGCTCGCCAGGCCGGTGGAGTCCTGGTCGAGCGTGACCTGGCCGTGGGGACTGATCGACGTCGACCCGCTCACCTCAAGGCGCCCGTCGCCGGAGTCCTTTGCGGTCTTGATCAGCAACTCCTGCGTGCCGGAGTCGGGATTGTCGAGCGTGAGCGACGCCACCGACCGCTGGACGCCAGGAGGGCCGAGGTAGCTGACGGTGTAACTGCCGGCTTTGGTGATGAGTACGTCATCGGACGAGCCGGCAGCGTGCCCGGCGCCGCCGGCTCAGCACTCCAGTTACCTGGGTCCGTGTAGCTACCGCTGTCACCGACCCATGTCTAGGTGGCCGCCGAGGCGCTCTCGGCGACGACTCCGAACAGCATGAACACGGTGAATAGGCCAAGCAGGCGCATCGGCAGTCGTCTAAGCATTGCGCGACCC
>JBBQNR010000112.1:0-7727 GCA_038330145.1 Solirubrobacterales bacterium | reverse complement strand
CGCTCCCGCCGCCAACGGCTGGCCGCCCTCGTTCGCAACCCTCGCGGCGTCGCACCCGCGTTCGCCGGCTGCCTTAAGCCCGTACACGGGCCGCGGGCCCCGGCGACGGGGGCCCTCGGCCGTCGATGGGAGCCCGCCGGTCAGCCTTTCTTGGGCGCGACCGGCGAGAGCACGGCCTCATGCCTGGGCGAAGCGATGCTCCTCCACGAGAAGCTCGTCGGGATCGACCACTCCCAGGCTCTTGACGATCTCGAGCGCGCCGTTGCGCACCTGCGCGATGTACATGTTCATCCGAACGTGATGCTGACCCGGCACCATCTCCGCCGGGCCACCCGGCCCGACGGCGATCTTCGCGTGGTCCATGGCGCTGATGACGTCCTCTTGGTCGAGCGAGCCCGCTTCTCTCACGGCGCCCTCCCAGAGCCTCAGGCCCCGGTACATGCCTGAGCACGCGGACCCGCCGGTGAACAATGCGCTGCCCGGGTAGAGCTTGTTGTACCGGTCGAGCAGCTCCTTGCTGAACGGGTCGCCGGCGTCCTGGTAGTAGTCGAGGCAGCCGTACAGCCCCTCGACCTGCTCGGGCGGCACGAGGCCCAGGCAGTTCTCGTCCCAGTACGTGCAGACCAGGTGCCCACCACGCTTCGTGAACCCGGCGTCGTGCAGCTGCTGCATGAACGGCGTGAGCCCGGGGGGCACGATCGTGTTGAAGACCACCTCCGCGCCACTGGACATGATCTTGTCGACGACCTCGCCGTAGTCGGTGTGGTCGAGGGGGAAGTAGTCCTCCACGACGATCTCACCGGCGTTGGCCGTGACGACCTGGCGGACCTTCTCGTTCAGCACGCGCGGCCAGATGTAGTCGGCTGACGGCAGGGCGAACTTCTTCGCGCCTGTCTGCTCCATCACCCAGGGAATGAGGGGGTCGACCTGCTGTGCCGGCACCGGGCCGGTGCAGAAGATGAGCGGGTCGCACTCCTGCCCCTCGTACTGCTCGGGGTAGATGTAGAGCGTCTTGCCGTCCACGACAGCCGGACCCTTGATGGCCTGCCGCGTCGAGCTGTAGATGCCACCGAAGATCACATCGACCTGATCCTGCTGGACGAGCTTGGTGGCGCAGGCCTCCGCGGCACTGTCGGTGGTCTCACTGTCCTCGAGGTACAGCTCGAGCTGCTGGCCCAGCAGGCCGCCGGCGGCGTTGATGTCGTCAATCACCATCTTGGCGACGTTGGCGTCCGCGACGCCCATGAACGACAGGGGTCCTGTTTGATCGGCGATCACTCCCACCTTGATGGGTCGCCCAAGTGCAGCTGTTGATGCTTCCATCACATTCCTCCAATCTCGTTGGGACGTGTTAGAGCCTTTAACAAATTGCCGGTTGTGACTGAGGCGGCGAAAACCGAGGCTGCCGAGGACGCAGGGAGGCCGCATACCCAAGCGGTATGTGGCCGACCGAGGACGTGGGCAGACGAAGGTTTGCAGGCGCGTCAGGCATGACGGGTGATTTTGTTAGAGGCTCTTAGGCGTCGTAGTGCCCGCCGAGCTCCGCCACCTGGGGCGGACCCTTGTGGCCGCCCTCCTTCATGATCGGCGGGACCTCGGGGTCGGAGACGAAGCTCTGCCAGCCCTCCGCGTCCCAGTCGAAGAGCACCCAGACTCGGTCGTCCTCGTTGGGGTCGCGAAACACCTGCGCACCCTTGGACCCGTGCTGCCGTCGCTTCTCAGCGCCCTTGGTCGAGAAGATGCTCACGAAGCGGTCGTAGTCCTCCACCGTCGTCGTAGCCAGAATCATCCTTCGCCTCCTCTGCGGTTCTCGGCGCCGCGACTCGACGCCGATGGTGAGGCGAGTATCTACCCCGGCTGCCCGGGCCGCATCGGGCGAACGCCCTATGAGCCCTTAAAACACCGGCATCGCCGGCATTTCCGTTAAGGGCTCTATGCCGTGTGAACGAGGTCCTGCTCGAAGGCCCAGAGCGTTGCGGCGGCCCGGCTGCGGACCCCGGCCTTCTCGTACAAGTGCTGGACGTGGTGCCCGACGGTCTTGGCGGAGATGCCGAGACCGTCGCCGATCGCCTGGTTCGACTCCCCGTGCACGAGGGCGAGGAGCACCTCCAGCTCGCGCGGTGTCAGGCCGGCCGGTAGCTCGCGCGGCCGCTTCGAGACACGGTGGCCCGCGGCACCGAGCACCGCGTCGACGGCGTCCGGGTCGAGCCGCTCCTGTTCGGCCTCACGCGTCAACTCTGCCTCTGCCGCCGGCGCGTCGAGAGCCGGCCTGTACGGCCGCGCCTCGCGCATGGCGACGTAGCAGTCGGCGGCGGCGAGGATGCGGGCGCCTTGGTCGAGCGCCGGGCCGCGAGCGCCGCGGTGGTAGCCGGACCCGTCGAGGCGCTCGTGGTGTGCGCCGGCCAGGAGCCCGATCGGAGCCAGCGCCGGAGACTGGGCAAATGCGCGCTCGGTGTAGTGCGCGTGCAGCCGCACGCGTTCCCACTCACCGAATCCGAGCGGTCCCGGCTTCTCCCAGATCGCATTCGACACGCCGACCCGCCCGAGGTCGTGGGCGAGCGCCGCGTGCCGCAGGAGGGTGACGGAGTCGGCCGGAAGGCCCATGCGCCAGGCGGCGGCCTCGGCGAGCTCCGCCACATCCGTCGAGTGCTCGCGCAGCCATGGGGACTTCAGACCGACGATCGCGGCGATGGTCGCGAACGCGGCGTCGATCCGGTCCCCGGAGAGCCAGATCGGTGGAGACGGCTCGCTCTCGAGTGCGTGCTCCCACATCCGCGTCTCGTCCAGCTCGGCGAGCATCTCGTCGAGGTTCCGCACGACGATCGCGGCGAGCCGGGGCTCGTATGCGCCGCCCGATCGACTCTCGACAACGGAGCGAGCCTCGTCGGGACCCGCGGCGGATAGGAAGAGGGACGTGTCTCTCGCCACGTGCAGGAGACGCATCGGCAAGGGGATCGCGTCGCCGGCGACGTCCGGGAAGCCCCGTCCGTCCCAGCGCGCGAAGACGTACGCGAGCGCCGCCTCGATGTTGGGATCCAGGCCGAGCCATCCCGCGAACCGCTGCGCCACCTCGCACATCGTCGCGAACGCCTCACGGGCCCTCGGGGCCGCGTTGGCGATCGCGTCCTCGATCATCTTGGAACGGACCTCCGAGGTTCGGCCGAGCCCGACGTTGGACCTGTAGAACTCGAGCACCTCCGCGGGGTTGGTCGGGTCGACGAGGTAGAACGCGGCCCTGTGCGCGATGTCGTCGCCGAACAGCTGTGCCGCCTCGTGCCCGTTCGACGTGCACCCCGAGGCGTGGAGGAGCGCAACGTAGTAGGTGTCCGCTAGCTCCTCCGCGGACGCTCCGGCGAGCTCGCCGAGACGGACCGCGAGCACGGCGGTGCGGACAGCATGCTCGAGCGGCTGCCCGGTGCCGAGGTCGGTTGCGATCGAGAGGGCGCCGACCAGCTCGGCGGCGCGGATCGGCCGCTCGACTCGATCCAGCTGCTCTGTACCTCCTACGGGATCCACGGCTACGCGAGCGCGAAGGTGGCGGGGTCCGGTCCGGTGCGCTCGCCGCGATCGAGCGCGCCGATCATGTCCATCTCCTGCTCGGAGAGCTCGAAGTCGAACAGGTTGAAGTTCTCGCGGATTCGCTCCGGCGTGACCGACTTTGGGATCACGACGTTGCCGAGCTGAAGGTGCCAGCGAAGGATCGTCTGCGCCGCGGTCTTTCCGTGGGCTCGCGCGATACCCGTGATCGTCTCATCGTCGAGCACGGCACCCTGTGCTAGCGGGCTCCAGGCCTCGGTCGCGATTCCGTGTTGCTCGTGCCAGGCGCGCAGCTCGCGCTGCTGCAGTTGCGGATGGAGCTCGACCTGGTTGACCGTAGGGCGCGTCTCGGTCTCGGCCTCGAGCCGCCGCAGATCATCGCTGCGGAAGTTCGAAACGCCGATCGTCCTCGCCCGTCCCTCGCCGTGGATGCGCTCGAACGCGCGCCACGTCTCGACGTAGCGGTCCAGCGAAGGGACCGGCCAGTGGATGAGGTAGAGGTCGACGTGGCCCATGCTGAGTCGCCCAAGACTCTTGTCGAAGGTCTCCAGCGCCGAGTCGAAGCCCTGGCTCGAGTTCCAGAGCTTCGTCGTCACGAAGATGTCCTCGCGCGGGATTCCAGAGCTCGCCACCGCCTTTCCGACTCCCTTCTCGTTGCCGTAGGCGGCGGCGGTGTCGATGTGGCGGTATCCGACCTCGAGCGCCTGCTCGACGACCTTCTGGGTGTCGTCCGGAGGGACCTGGAAGACACCGAATCCGAGCTGTGGGATCTCGATGCCGTCGTGGAGGGTGAGGTTTGGGACTTGGCTCATGCGTTCCTTGCTTTCCGCGTCAGTAGCGCCCGATGCGAATCCAGTCGACTGCAAACGGTCCTTTCGTATACACCGGATCGAGTCGCAGGCGGGTAATGGTGCCGGTCCAGGCCGGGACATCTGACATGTCGAAGCTGTACGAACGAAAGTCACTCTTGGGCGAAATCGTGACGCGCTTGCTCTTTGCCTGGCTCCACGAGCCGTCCGTTGCAGTGGTGAAGAAGAGCTGGGCGCTTGTGCTGTCTGTGCCGTTGCGCATTCTGACGACCACCTTCTTGTCTCGACCCGGCTTCTGGAGCCAGGCGCTGATCATGAAGGGATCTGATCCGGTTGACGTTCCGTTGAACGCGCCGTTGCTCACCGTCCTGGGCGAGATGTAGTCGTTCGGAGACCATGCCCCAAAGTCGCCGTTGGCATTGAAGTTCCAGACCTGGGCGTTGCCCGAGCGAAAACCCGGAGCGGGGGCGGGAGTCCATTCGTTCAGCTCGTACACCTGTTGTCGGATCTGGTCGATCGTTCCGACAACGAGCCAGTAGTCGTAATCGAACGTGCTCGTCTTGTCGAGGGGAACCGTTTCCACGGGTGCGAGGTAGCAAGTGTTGCTCGACGTGGTGGTGCCGCTTGCGCTGCCACTCAGGCCGCCCAGGAAGGTTGTACGCCCCGGCGTGTAGACCCCGACACCGAAATCGCTCGTATCGACGCACGCGCCCCAATGCTCCCACGTCGTCCATCTCGACCAAACCCAGCTGGTGGACTTTGGAATTTGGCTCGGTGCAGCTCCAGTGAACGGCCTACTGCCGGTGTAGGAAACGACACGACCAAGGTTCGCTATTGGATAGGCGGCCGGTAGCTCTTGATCACGCGATTGAGCGTTCCAGCGATTGTCCGACCTGAACGTCGTCAACTTGTTGTGCACGCGAACTCTCCTGCCCTCCAGGTTGATCCACGTCTCGAACTGGCACTCGCACCGCTCGTTCCACATGTCCCACAGCAACGGCTGGATCCTCACGTACATTCCGGTCGAGGTGTTGTTCGAGTAGCTCGCCGTTGCCCGGTTGCCGTAGGCATCGCCGGCGCCGATGGGATTCCACGGCCATGGAGACCACGCGCGGTGCTGCCCGGACGCACGTCGATCAAGTGCGTCACCGGCGTAGTACGACTGCTGCACCTCCCGTCCACGGTCGTAGGTGTTGATGAGATTGTCGGTGCTCCCCGATCGGGACAGGTAGGCAATCGCGCCGCTGGCATCAATCCCAACCTTGATCACGCCGTTGTCCAGGAACGAGGTGGCCTGGACCGTCGCCGCAGCCTGGGGCGGCGGCACAAGGGCCAGCGATCCAATCAGGACCGCGAGTGCCCCGATTACATGAGCGGCACCTCTGCGGAACAGGACGCGGGAGCAGCTGATTGGGATGAGCGTTGATGGGTTCACTGGGCTCTGGGGGGCCGTCGATGGACGGGTGCCGACATTTCCCGCCCGCCACTCGCCTGTCAAGTTATCGTGGCTCGCGCATTCGAGCGGCGACTTCGCGGACCGGGCGCGCCGCGTCCTTAGAATCGACGAGCAATGAGCGAAGCTCCGCCCCACCGCCCCGGCCGCGGGCAGCGCTCCGACCGCTGCGGCGACGATCCGCCGCTGCGCCTGCGCGAGGGCATCGAGCAGTTCAACCGCGGAGAGTTCTTCGAGCAGCACGAGATGCTCGAGTTGGAGTGGATCGCCGAGCGCGATCCGGTCCGCTACCTCTACCAGGGGATTCTCCAGATCGGCGTCGGTTTCGAGCACCTGCAGCGCGGCAACGCCTCCGGTGCCTCGGCCCTGTGGAAGCGCGGAATCTCCTATCTCGAGCCCTTCCGCAGCGGCTGCATGAACGTGGACGTCGACCGGCTCATCGTTGCCACCGAGGGTTGCCTCGCAGAGCTCGAGCGAGTGGGCGGTCGTGGGCTGGAGGGCTTCGACCGTGAGCTGATCCCGCGTGTCGAATGGCTGTCATGAGCGGCAACGGCAGCGGGCGCACCCGCTGTGGGCTATGTTGGACACTCACCTTCGATGAAGGGAGGGGCCGTCATGGACGTTGCCCTCACTTTGATAGCCGTCGCCGTGTTGACGGTCCTGATGATCGCGAGCCTGGTCAAACTGCTCGGCGAACGTTCTACCCGCAAGGCAGCCGAGGCCAAGGCCTGGAGCGGCGCCGCACAGGAACAGCACGACGAGTCGCTCGCCCGCCGTGCCGAGGTGCGTGCCCGGCACGCCGACCGCGTGGAGGCCGAGAAGCAGCCCTAGGAAGGCTCTAAGGCTGCACGGTCACGTCGACCATGGCGGTCGTGCACGGCGCCTGGTCAAGAAGTGGCCGCGATTTTTGCGACGACGGTCAGGATCGGAAGCACCATCAGCAGAGAGCCCAGGATCAGGATCAATGTGACGGCCATGAACGCGCGTCGGGCAGAGTGCTGGTAGACCACGGGATTCCCTTCCGTGTCGGAAACCACAGACACCGCGAGCCTAGAACAGCCGATCGGCTCGGCGCAACAGTTTCCCCCGCCGGCCCTCTGATCAGGCTGCTCTAGCGGCGGGCGAGCACCCGCGGCGTCTCAGGCTCGCGGGTCGATGACCAGCTTGCCGTGAGTGCGGCGGGCCCGCATGTCCTCGTGGGCCCTGCGCGCATCGGCGAGCGGGTACGTGCCGCCCATCACCGGCTTGAGCTTGCCGGCGGCGACCATGTCGAACAGCTCCTTCAAGGGCTCCGACAGCATGCCGGGACGACCGATGCTGTGAATGAGCCAGAAGCCGATCACGGCGCGGCTCTTCTGCAGCAACGACCCGGGCTCGATTGGCGTCGGCGGCTTACGACCCGCCATGCCGAAGAAGGCCAGACGTCCGAACGGCGCCAGCGCAGCAAGGCTCTGATCGAAGACGCTGCCGCCGACCATCTCCAGCACGACGTCGACCTTCTCGCCGCCGTTGGCATCCTCGATCGCCTGCTTGAGGTCGTCCGCATTTGCGTCGATCGCGGCGTCGGCGCCGAGCTCGAGGGTCATCTGCCGCTTCTCATCGCTCGACGCGGTCGCGATCACGCGCCCGGCGCCCCAGAGCTTCGCGAGCTGTATCGCAAGCGTCCCGACACCGCCGGCGCCGGCGTGCACGACGACGCTCTCGCCCTCTGCCATGTGCGTGCAGGTGCGCAGCAGGTGCCAAGCGGTCGTTCCCTGAACGACGAGAGCAAGCGCCTCTCCGTCGTCGACGCCCTCGGGAATCGGGAACGTCATGCCGGGCGCGGCAACCGCCTTCTCGGCGTAGCCGCCCTGCACGAGCGCGAGCACGCGCTCGCCCTCAGGCGTCGTCCCGACGACCTCGCCGCCGGGAATCATCGGCAGCTGGGA
>JBBQNR010000111.1:0-7855 GCA_038330145.1 Solirubrobacterales bacterium | reverse complement strand
GCCGCGGAGGTCGTGCGTCGGGCGGCGTTGGCACCAACAGAGACTGTGCTCGACGTTGGCACCGGCACTGGGACGGCCGCGGCCAGGGCGCGGGGCGAGGGGCGACGGATCATCGGTCTCGACGCGGCGGCCGGGATGCTCGAGATCGCCCGTCGCGACGTGCCGGACGTCGAGTTCATCGAGGCCGACTTCTCCCGCATCCCCATGCCGGACGGCGCCGTGGACGTGGTGACGTCCGTCCATGCGCTCCTCTTTGCCGAGGATCGCGTCAAGGCGCTGCGCGAGTGGCGGCGGGTCACGCGCGCCGGCGGTCGGATCTCGCTTTCGGTGCCGGGGCCGGGCAGCGCGGTGCCGAGCGTTGTGTTCGGCGACGTGTACGACCGCTACGGCATGACCTGGAGCGGCGACGACTACCCCCTTCCGGCCGGGCTGGCGCAATGGGCGCGGGACGCCGGATGGAGCGAGGTCGCCGTGGAGACCGACCCGACCACCGTCATCCCGCTGGCCGACGAGGCCGCTTTCCGCGCCGGGCTTCGGGTTGGCGCCCGTTGGCGCGCAACGGCCGAGTGGCCGGCCGATCGGCGCGAGCAGTTCGCGCGCGACCTGATGGCTGCGGCGCCGCGCGACGCCAACGGCGCCTTCCGGCTGCCTTTCGGCACCATCTACCTGGCCGCGGCAAACCGATGACGGATCTCGTGATCCCGGATCTGCTCCGGGTCGCGCCGGGCTCGCGGCCGAGGCTGGCGAAGATCGACCCAGCCTCCACCCCGGGCTTCGAGGGTGACAAGGTGGTCGCGGAGGATCGGCTCAAGGAGCTCCGCGAGGAGCTTGCCGCATTCCAGGAGCGCCTCTGGGCGGAGGCCGGTCAGTCAATGCTGGTCGTGCTCCAGGCACTCGACGCCGGCGGCAAGGATGGGCTCATCCGGAAGGTGATCAGCGCGTTCAACCCGCAGGGGACCCGGGTCACCGGCTTCGGCGTCCCGGCGGAGGAGGAGCTGCGCCACGACTACCTCTGGCGCGTCCACGCGGCCACGCCCGGCAAGGGGCGCATCGGCGTCTTCAACCGGTCGCACTACGAGGACGTCCTGGTCGCCCGCGTCAATGAGCTCGTCCCGAAGTCCGTCTGGAAGCACCGATACGACCAGATCAACGGCTTCGAGGCGACGCTGGCGGCGAACGACACCCGGATCGTGAAGCTCTACCTGCACATCAGCCGCGAGGAGCAGCGCGAGCGCTTCGTGAAGCGCCTCTCGGACCCCGAGAAGCAGTGGAAGTGGTCATCCGCCGATCTCGCGGCCCGCGAGAAGTGGAAGGACTACCGGGCGGCCCACACCGATGCGCTGGCGCGCTGCTCCACCGATCTGGCGCCATGGTTCATCGTCCCGGCCGATCACAAGTGGTATCGCGACCTGGCGGCTGCCGAGATCCTGGTCGCCGCGGCCCGTCAGATGAACCCGAAGTGGCCGAAGCCGGAGCAAGACCTCTCGAAGGTCGTCATCCCCGAGTAGGGTGCGGCGCCGTGCCAAATTGCGATCTGACCTGCCCCACGGGTCATAGCGCCAAGGAGCCCGAGCTCTGTTGCGATCCACCCGCCACTACGGGTCAAAACGCGGAGGAGCTCGCCTCATTCCGGCGCTCCGTCGCGCGTTGACCCGCCCCACGGTCAATCGCCGCCCAACCCGCTCCGGTGTTTCGGCAGATTCAGGCCAGCGCCGCATTACACGCTTCAATGGCACCACTTGTGGTCAGGTACGGCTCCCAGCCTGCATTAGCGCCGATCCAGACGGTTCGAGCCGCGTTGCGCGGCCGCCATATGAATGTGCCGGATCGCGCGCCTGCGCTGAGCCTGAGTAACCCGTGCGCGTATCCATCGGCATGAAGCGCCGATGGATCGCAATAGTCACGGTCATGCTCGTGCTCGCCGCCTGCAGGCCCGCAGACTCCGGGGCCGGCGAGAGCCCTGCGAACCCCGCCCCGGCCTCGACGATCGATGCCGAGCCGAGCGCGAGCTCCACGCCGTACTCGATGGACGGCTACTGAGCGAAGAAGCGCTCAGGCCGCGTGCTGGAGGCAGGATCGCGCGAATGCGAGCAACGCCTCGATCGACCCCTCACCGGTGTCGGTATTGGCCATGAGGTCGATCTTCGGATCCTCCGCGACCAACCGCCAGACCTCCTGGTTTCGGCCGGTGGCCTCGTCGAGCTGCGCATCAGTCTGGAGGCGCAGGCCACGGATGGAGCCCCAGCGATGGACCTGTCCGCGCAGGATCCAGTCGCCCTGCGGATTGGAGCCGACGGGGGCGTAGCTGTAGTCGAGCAGCCCGACATCGGTGGCCACGAAGACACGCATCCGTCCACTGTCCGGGTTGACTCCGACGTGAGCCGCGTACTCGTCGGAACCCAGCTCGCCGAGCTGGCGCTGGATGAGCCCACGCGCTTTCCCGAGGTTGTCCCACTCACCGATCTTCATAGCGCGGCAGCCTAGCAGGCGCGGCCATCGCGCCGCATGCCGTCAGGCCCCCTGCGCCGGCACCGCCTGGAGGCGACGGCGGGGGAGGGGGAGCCGACCGACGGCCAGGATGGCTTCCAGCGCCTCCACAGGGACGGCCCGCGAGAAGTGGAAGCCCTGGCCAAGCACGCAGCCGCGCGCGCGCAGTGCGAGCAGCTGTGCCTGTGTCTCGATGCCCTCGGCAACCACCTCGTGGCCCATCGTGGCCGCCATCTCCAGGATCGACTGGACCACTGCGCCCTCCTGCTCCTGGGTGATGCGGGATACGAAGCTGCGGTCGATCTTCACGATGTCGAACGGAAGCCGCCGCAGGCGGCTGAGCGACGAGTAGCCGGTGCCGAAGTCGTCGAGCGCCAGCCGCACGCCGAGCTTGCGAAGCTGCCGCAGCTCGCGCGCCGCCGCCAGGCTGTCGTCGATGAGGGTGCTCTCGGTGATCTCGATGACGAGCGATGACGGATCAAGGCCGCTCTGGCGCAGCGCGGCGCGAACGTCGCGCGCGACCGAGCCCCCTTCCAGCTGCGTTGCGGAGACGTTGACGGCGAGGTAGATCGGCTCGCCGGAGGGACCGATCCATTCGAGCGCCTGGCGGCAGGCCTCCCCCAGGACGAAGCGACTGATCGGGACGATGAGCCCGGTCTCCTCGGCGAGCGAGATGACCTCGGGCACCGGATGGAACTGTCCGTCCGCGTCGCGCCAGCGGAGAAGCGCCTCGAAACCGACCACGGTGCCCTCGCGCAGCTTGACGATCGGCTGGTAGTGGACCTCCAGCAGCTCGTTGGCGACCGCCCGCTCGAGCGCGGCCTTCATATCGAGCCGGCGAACCGCCTGCGCGTGCATGCGTTCCTCGAACAGCTCGTAGCGGCCCTTGCCGCGCTGCTTGGCCACGTACATGGCGAGGTCGGCGTTGCGGAGCATCTCCTCCGGCGTTGAGGTCGGCGTGTCGAGCGTGATGCCGATGCTGGCGTGCATCTGGACCTGCTTGCCCTGGATCGTGAAGGGCCGCTCGAAGGCGTCGAGCATCCGTCCCGCCACGGCCTGCGGCGCCTCGGTTGCCGCATCCTCGAGCAGGACGGCGAACTCGTCTCCACCCAGCCGCGCGGCGGTGTCGGCCGGCCGCAGGGTGCCGCCGAGCCGATGCCCGACGGCCACCAGCAGCTCGTCTCCCGCCCCGTGCCCGAGGCTGTCGTTGATCGTCTTGAAGTCGTCGAGATCCAGGAAGAGGACGGCCAGCGAGGAATCGCGCAGCCCGCTGGCCCGATCGAGCGCGTGCTGGACCCGATCGGTGAAGAGCGCCCGGTTGGCGAGCCCGGTCAGGGAGTCGTGCAGCGCCTGGTGGCGAAGCTGTCCCTCGAGCTCCTTGCGGGTCGTGATGTCGTCGATGAGGGCGTTGAAGCGGACCGTTCCGCGGCCCTGCGCCGCCCAGATGGTGAGCTCCACCGGGAATTGGTGGCCGTCGCGATGGATGGCCTCCAGCTCCATGCGTCGCGACAGGATGCGCCCCTCGCCCGTCGCGGCGTACCGGCGCAGGCCCTCGCGGTGGGCTGCCCGCTGGTCCTGCGGGATGATGAGCTCAGCCAGCTCGACGCCGATCGCCTCGGCGCGCGACCATCCGAAGGTCTTCTCTGCCTGGTGGTTCCAGTCTTGGACCATCCCGTCGCCGTCGATGGCCACAAAGGCATAGCTCGCCGTCTCGATGATCATGCGCTGCTGCTCCTCGCTGGCGACCATGGCCTCCTCCGAGAGCTTGGCGGCGGTGATGTCGACCAGCAACCCCTGGAGCACGGGCTGCCCATCCGGCCCATCGGTCACCGTGGAGTCGTCGAGCACCCAGACGACCTTGTCGTCCCGGGTGACGAGGCGATATTCGAATCGCTTCGGCATTCCGGGCTTGGCGGCCGCTGCATCTGCGACCAGCACCGCACTCCGGTCGTCCGGATGGATACTCCGTGCCCAGAGCTCAGGGTCCGCCATCCACTCCTCGGGGGTGTACCCGAGCATGGTCTCCAGCTGCGGGCTCACGAAGTGCCAGCGCCCTGTCGGTCCCGGCTCGGCCATGTAGACGACGCCGGGCTGGCGCTCGACCAACGACTGGTACCTGACTTCCGCCGTCGACAGCGAGCTGCCCAGCTCTTCCTCGCGCCGGATCGCCGCCTCGCGATCCCGAAGCAGGACGCTCTGCCGGATTGCCACCGTGAAGAGCACGAGGCCGATGGTTCCGATGTTGACCACGGCGACCGGGCCGCTGAGCTGGCGGATAACGTGGACCGCCATGAGGAGCGCGGTCAATCCGACAGCCACCATCGGCATGAGCGTCCGCAGCCTGGTCGTGAACTGGACATACTCGATGTCCTGTTCCTCGTAGTCGGTCCACGTGGCGGTGCCGAACCCGACCACCAGCAACCCGAGCGCGATCATCAGATGGCCGGGCAGCGCAGCCTCGTGCAGGCCGATCGCCGGCGGGCTTGCCAGCTGCGCCAGGAATCCGGCGCCCAGGAGGGCCAGACCCACCAGCACTGCGTAGGCACCATGCGCACGACGTTCGGCGCGCAGGGCAAGGGCAAGCACCAGCGCCGCCCCGGTCATTCCCAGGAAGAAGATGGCGTGCGCCAGGTCGAGGGCGCCGACCACACTCTCACTCGCCGCGTGCCCGGACGTCGTGATGACAAGCGCGGCGATCGCCAAGAAGACGATGGTCCCGTCGAGGTAGACGGTCAGCTCCTCGCCCCGACGCAGTCGGCCGCTGATTGCCGCCGAGTAGGCTCGCCCGCCGCACACGATCACGCCGATCAACGTGAAGTCGGAGAGGCCGATGGGCAAGTCCAGACCCACGGCAAGCTCGAGGTTGCGAACCACGTCGCCCAGCAGCCAGAGCCCCAGGCCCAGGGTGAGCCAGCTGCGGACGAGCCGGATGCGCCCGGTCGTTCCGCGCATCGAGAGCCTTCCGAGCGCGAGCGCCAGGGCTGCCACGAACGTGAGCTCCGCTCGGACCCAGGGGCCGGCCTCGGCGGGCGGCGCGAGGACGGCAAAGACGACGAGCACCCCGAGCACCACGAAGCCGACGAGGATCAGCGCGCGAATCGTTGCCGAAAGCTCGCGGAACGCGGCCGGGACGAGCCCGGAGAGTGGGCGGGTGTGGCCCCCCATTTGGCGTCGCGTACCTTAGCGAAGTGGACAGATTGAGCCTACGTAAGGGTCCGCGTCAGAGCCATGACCCATCCGGCCTACTGCGTACAATCGGGCCGTGGCGGTGAGCACGCATTACGAGACGGTCATCGGGATCGAGGTCCACGCGCAGCTGCGCACCGATTCCAAGATGTTCTGCCCATGCCCGACCGCCCCCGCCGAGGGAGCGGCGGACGAGCCGAACACGCGCGTCTGTCCCATCTGCCTCGGGATGCCGGGCACGCTGCCGGTCATCAACCGCCGCGCCGTGGAGCTCGTGATGCTGACCGGCCTGGCGCTCGGCTGTCACGTCGAGACCGATGCGGTCCGCTTCGAGCGCAAGAACTACTTCTACCCGGATCTGCCGAAGGGCTATCAGATCAGCCAGTACGCGCTGCCGCTGACCAGCAACGGCCGGCTGCTGGTGCCGGTGGCCGCGGAGGGCGGCGAGGTGACGATCGGGATCACCCGCGCGCACCTCGAGGAGGACACCGCCCGCATGCAGCACGCCGGTCGCGGATACAGCGTGGTCGACTTCAACCGCGCGGGCGTGCCGTTGATGGAGATCGTCACCGAGCCCGACATCCGATCGCCGGCGCAGGCGCGCGCCTACGGCGAGACACTGCGCGAGCTGCTGCGGGCCATCGGTGCCAGCAACGCCGACATGGAGGCGGGCAGCATGCGGATCGAGGGGAACGTCAGCCTGCGGCCGATGGGCGCCACCAGCTTCGGCACCAAGGTCGAGGTCAAGAACCTCAACAGCTTCCGATCGCTCGAACGGGCCATGGAGTTCGAGGTCACCCGTCACGCCGAGGCGCTCGATCGGGGCGAGACGCTCGTCCAGGAGACGCGTGGCTGGGACGAGGAGAACGGCCGCACGATCATCCAGCGCAGCAAGGAGGAGGCGAACGACTATCGCTATTTCCCGGAGCCGGATCTGCCGCCGCTCCGCCCGTCGGACGCGTGGGTCGCGGAGCTGCGCGGCCTTCTTCCGGAGCTGCCGGCGCAGCGCCGGACGCGGTACATCGAAGCTCTTGGGCTTTCCGCCTACGACGCCGGCGTGCTGACGTCGGATGTCGCGCTGGCGGCCTACTTCGACGCGGTGGTCGAGGCGGGGGTGGCTCCCAAGAGCGCCGCCAACTGGATCACCGGCGAGTTCAGCCGGCTGCTGAACCAGCACGCCGCCGATGCGCTGCGCGCCGACCACGTGGCGCTCCGCCCGCAGGGGCTGGCGGAGCTCATCGGCGAGGTGGAGTCGGGCAGGGTCTCGTCGACCAACGCCAAGACGGTGCTGGCCGCTGCCTTCGAGAGCGGCCAGTCGCCGCGCGAGCTGATTGAGGCACAGGGCCTGGGACAGGTGTCGGACGCGGGTACCATCGGCAGCGAGATCGAGAGCGTGCTGGCCGAGTTTCCGGCGCAGGTCGAGGAGTATCGATCGGGTAAGGTCCAGCTGTTCGGATTCCTGGTGGGGCAGGTAATGAAGCGCACGGCGGGACGCGCAGACGCGCGGCTCGTCAACGAGGAGCTGCGGCGTCGTCTTGACGCGGCAAATGGAGATTGAACATGACCGCCGCGGTCCTGGGGCTGGCGGTCGTCACCCTGCGGCAGGCGCTGATGCCGCGACGCGCCTGACCCGGCGGCACGCGATGTGCGTATTGCCACGCTGAACGAAACACGAGGAGTCCGATGCGCATCGCGCAGGTGGCACCGCTCGTCGAGAGCGTGCCGCCAGAGGGATACGGCGGCACCGAGGCCGTCGTCTCCTACCTGACCGAGGAGCTGGTTCGCCAGGGCCACGACGTCACGCTGTTCGCCAGCGGTGACTCGCAGACCTCGGCGGAGCTGATCCCGTGCGCTCCTCGCGCCCTGCGGCTGGACGAGGGCGTCATCGATCCGCTGGCGCACCAGGTGGTCGAGCTGGAGGCGGTGGCGGCGCAGGCCCACCGCTTTGACGTGATCCACTGGCACCTCGACTACTTCCACTTCCCGCTGTCGCGGCGAATGGGAGTGCCGCACGCGACGACCCTCCACGGCCGCCTCGACATCCCGGACCTCCAGCCGGTCTACACCGAGTTCAGCGACATGCCGGTCGTCTCGATCTCGAACGACCAGCGATCGCCGCTGCCGCAGGCCAACTGGGTCGCGACCATCCACCACGGCCTGCCGCCCGACGTGCTCGAGCCGC
>JBBQNR010000110.1:0-7862 GCA_038330145.1 Solirubrobacterales bacterium | reverse complement strand
CACCAGCGTGATCGCGTCACGGATGCTGGTGCTGACCAACGTCGGGCTCGAGCACACGCGCTGGCTCGGGCCGACGGAGCGTCACATCGCCGAGGAGAAGCTCGCCGTTGTGCCTCACAACGGCACGCTGGTGGCGGGGCCGCTCAGCGACGAGGCGCTGGCGGTGGCCAGATCGGTCTCGGATCAGCGAGAGACCTCGCTTCTGCTCGCGGGGCGTGACTTCACGCTCGACGACGAGGTCGAGGGCCAGGGCTCGTTCTCCGTCGCAACGCCGGCGAATCGCTACGAGGGCATCGAGTTGCGGCCGCTCGGTGATTTTCAGCGTGCCAACTTTGCACTGGCGGTGATGGCGGCCGAGGGCTTCCGGGGACAACTCGACCCTGCAGCGGTTCGCACTGCCGCGCGCGACCTGCGCCTGCCGGGAAGATTGGAGCCGGTTGCCGAGTCCCCGCTGGTGCTGATGGACGGCGCCCACAACCCGAGCGCCGTGCGTGCGCTGCTGCCGTCGATCGAGGCGCTGGTCGGCGACCGTCGCCTGGTCGCGGTGCTGTCGGTTCTGGACGACAAGGATGCGGCCGGCATGCTGGAGCTGCTGCTACCGGCATGCAACGCGGCCGTGTTCACCCGCTCGAGTCATCCCCGTGCGCTCTCGCCCGCGACGCTCGACAGCCTCAGCGGCCAGCTCACCGGCCCTCCCAGCGAGGTGGTGGCCGAGCCGGAGGCGGCGCTGGGCCGTGCACGAAAGCTTGCGGGCGAGGATGGCGTGGTGCTGGTGGCGGGGTCCATCTACCTGCTGTCGGATCTCGCCCGCCGGCGTGCCGATGGGGCGTCGGAGGTGGCATGAGCACCCGCTCCGAGCTGGCCCGCATGCTGGCGCTGGTCGCCCTGCTGGTCGCTTTCGTGATCCTCGTCTTCTTCGGGATCGGATACGGCCTCGGAAGGCTGCTGCTCTAGCGTTTGCGGGGAGTTGCGCCCATCAATCAAGGAATTTTCCCCGCGCTCGACTAAACTTTTGTGAACGCCCCTCCGGATTGGAACGGCATCTCTACACGGACAGTGGGGCCGTCAGACCGCACATGAGCTTAGCCCTCTTCGGAATCGAGAACGACGGCGTGAACCTTGCCGTCAACCTTCTGGTCTTCTTCCTGGTCGTCGTCTGGCTGGCCCTGGTCTACTGGACGTACTCGGATGCGCAGCGCCGGATGGAAGATCCGATGCTGATCGGCTGCGCGACGGCAGCATCGCTGTTTCCCTTCATCGGGACGATCGTCTACACGATCGTGCGGCCGCCGGAGTATCTGGAGGACATCGAGGAGCGCGAGCTCGAGATGAAGGCCGCCCAAGTGCGGTTGACCGTGCTCGAGGGCCAGACCTGCCGCGGTTGCGGCACCGCCGTGGAGCCCAGCTTCCTTCGCTGCCCGTCCTGCATGCGTAAGCTGCGTGAGCCATGTCAGAGTTGCGGCAAGCCGCTGGAGCCCGGCTGGCGCCTGTGCCCGTACTGCGAGACTCCGCAGGCACAGCCCAAGACCGAACGCAGCCCGAAGGCCGACCGCAGCCGCTCTCAGCGCCGGGCCGAGCGGGCAGAGTCGAGGCAGGGCGGCCGTGGCAGTGACTCGCAGGCCCCCTCCCAGCCGCCGGCGCCCGACAATGCCGGCCAGCGGACCACGCGGCCCCTGACCCGCGAGGGCAGGCTCAGCGAGCAGGCGCGTCGAAGCACCTGATCAGCTTCTGGTGCATGATTGCCGGCGCAGCGCCCGGCCGGACCTCGACAGAAGGAGAGAACCGCAGGTGGAGCAGACCCTGATCCTCGTCAAGCCCGATGCTTTCGAGCGCGCGTTGACCGGTGAGGTGATCGCACGCTTCGAGCGCAAGGGATTGCGCATCGCAGCCATGAAGCTGATGCAGGTCGAGACGGATCTCGCCGAGCAACACTACGCCGAGCACCGAACGCGGCCGTTCTTTCCCGAGCTGATCGAGTTCATAACTCGCGGACCGCTTGTCGCGATCGTGTTCGAAGGCGAGAGTGCTGTCGCAGCAGCTCGACAGATGATCGGCGCGACGAACCCGCTCGAGGCTGCACCCGGATCGATTCGCGGCGACTTCGCGATCGAGGTCACGTTCAACCTCGTGCACGGCTCGGACTCGACGGCGACGGCCGAGCGCGAGATAGCGCTGTTCTTTCCCGACCTTCGATAGGGCGTGTAACAGGCGGCGATGACGCAGCCGCTGATACTCGCATCACGCTCGCCGCAACGCGCTGCGATCCTCGAGCAGCTCGGCGTCGCCTTCGAGGCGCGCCCGGCGGCCGTGGAAGAGCTGGGGCAGGGCGATCCTGAGCAAGTGGCACGCCAGAATGCGCTCGCCAAGGCCCGGGCCTCAGCGGTTTCGGGCCGGCTGACGCTGGGCGTCGACACGATCGTCGCTCTGGACTCACGCCTCTACGGCAAGGCTCGTGACGGGAGCGATGCCAGGGCCATGCTGGAGGTCCTGTCCGGCCGCGAGCACCGCGTGTGGAGCGCCGTGGCCCTGCTGCGAGAGGATGAGGAGCGCGTGGGAGTGGCGACGACGGCGGTCAGCTTTCGCGAGCTGACGGCGACGATGTTGGACTGGTATCTGGCCACCGGCGAGTGGCGAGAGCGAGCCGGGGCCTACGCGATCCAGGGAAAAGGCGCCGCGCTCGTACGCCGGATCGACGGCGATTACTGGAACGTGGTCGGTCTTCCGGTCGCTTTGCTGCTCGAAATGCAGCCCATTTTGCCTGGGCTGTTTCCTGCATGAGTGCTGGCGCCTCTGCGTCGTTCGGTACCATGGCGCTGCATTACCCGCTTCGGCGGTGGCTCGGCCGGGATGCTTCCTAGGAGTACGGCCGAATCCAACCGCCGGTCGGGTCGCATCGACGTGGAATCGATTCTCTAGTTGACGTGGGCTTCTTCTCACTCCTGACCGGGCTGGGTGGCCGTGACATGGCCGTCGACCTCGGCACCGCAAACACGCTCGTCTATGTGCGAGGCCGTGGCATCGTTCTGTCAGAGCCTTCGGTGGTGGCGATCGACGCCCGCACCGGCGAGGTGCACGCCGTCGGCCTGGAGGCAAAGCGCATGCTGGGCCGCACGCCCGGCACGATCCAGGCCATCAGGCCCCTCAAGGACGGCGTGATCGCCGACTTCGACGTCACCGAGCAGATGCTGCGCCACTTCATACAGAAGGTGCATCAGAACCGCTGGGCGCACCCGCGCGTGGTGGTCTGCGTGCCTTCGGGTGTGACGGGCGTCGAGAAGCGGGCGGTGGAGGAGGCGTGCCTGTCCGCTGGCGCGCGTCAGGCATACCTGATCGAGGAGCCGATGGCGGCGGCAATCGGTGCTGGCCTTCCAGTCGGCGAGCCGACCGGCAACATCGTCGTCGACGTCGGCGGCGGCACGAGCGAGGTCGCGGTCATATCGCTCGGCGGGATTGTCGTCTCCGAATCGATCAGAGTCGGCGGCGACGAGATGGACGATGCGATCGTGGACTACGTGAAGCGCGAGTACAAGTTGATGATCGGGCAGCAGACCGCTGAGGAGATCAAACTGGAGATCGGCTCCGCGTTCCCGCTCGACGAGGAGGTGCAGGCGGAGGTGCGCGGCCGCGATCTGGTGTCGGGGCTGCCGAAGACGATCGTGCTGTCCTCCGAGGAGGTTCGCTCGGCGCTCGAGGGCCCGCTGTCGCAGATCATCGGCGCCGTCAAGGAGACGCTCGATCGCACGCCACCGGAGCTGGCCTCCGACATCATGGACCGCGGGATCATGCTGGCCGGAGGCGGCGCCCTGCTCCAGGGCCTCGACGACCGCCTGCGCGACGAGACCCAGATGCCCTGCCATCTGGCCGAGTCGCCGCTCACCTGCGTGGCGGTCGGATCGGGCCGCTCGCTGGAGGAGTTCGAGGCCATCCATCGCGCCAACCGCAATTCGCGCCACCACCGCCGGGGGCAACTGAGATGAGCGGTGGGCGCACAGGCCCGGCGGGCGTCCGACCGCCGGCTGTTCGAGACTTGATCGGAATTCATTCATGTACAAGAAATCGGTCCGCAGGCGACGAGCTGTTTTGGCTGTGCTCGTCGGCCTGTCCATAGCGCTCCTCACCGCCTACTTCGGCGAGTCGGCCTCGGGGGGCCTGCATGCGGTTCAGCGGGGCTTCATGGAAGCCCTGGCGCCACTTCAGGAAGGCGCAAGCCGGGCTCTCAAGCCGGCGAGCGATTTCGGTGGCTGGTTCGGCGACGTCTTCGACGCCAAGTCGGACAACAAGAAGCTGAAGGCCGAGAACGAGCGGCTGAGAGCGGAGCTGGCCGCGTCGCAGACGGCGCAGCGCGAGGCGAGCGAGTTGCGAGCGCTCGTCGGCCTCAATCGCTCGGACGGATTTCCCAACGGCTACCGACGAGTTGCCGCACGCGTGATCGGACGCTCGCCGACTGTTTGGTACTCCACCATCACGATCAACCAAGGATCGAGCGACGGCGTGCGCAGCGATCAACCGGTGGTGACCGGTGACGGCCTGGTCGGCAAGGTGTCGGCCGTGTCCTCCAACGCCGCGCAGGTGACGCTTATCACCGACCACACCAGCGGCGTCTCGGGCGAGGTGGTCCCGGACGGAGCGAGCGGGCTGGTGAAGGCGCGTGTCGGTGATCCCTCCGACCTGCTGCTCGACTTTGTCCAGAAGGGGCGGCCGGTCGCCAAGGGAGCCACGGTGGTGACAGCGGGCTGGCGCTCCTCGCGGCTCGAGTCGCTGTTTCCTCGCGCGATTCCGATCGGGAAGGTGACGCGCGTCGACTCGACGGAGCGAGAGCTCTACCAGCGCGTGCACCTGAAGCCATTCGCCGATCTGCGAGGGATCGACATCGTGCAGGTGCTGGTGGGCTCGCAGGCGGCGCCCGGAACGGAGAGAGCGCAGGTGGTGCCATGACCATCTCCGCCGGGACGTTCATCCGACTGACCCTGCTGGTGCTGATCGGAGTGGTGCTCCAGCTGGCGGTCGTGTCGCAGCTGATGTTCTTCGACTCCAACGCCGACCTGGCGCCGCTGATCGTGCTGTCTGTCGGGCTGCTGGCAGGCCCGGTGGCGGGGTCGATCACCGGCTTCGCGGCCGGCTTCGTCGTCGACATGTCGCTGGTGCAGACGGTCGGCCTGTCGTCGTTGCTGCTGACGGGCGTGGGCTATCTCGCCGGGCGCTACCGCGAGCTTCGCGACGCGAGCAACTCGCTCGTGCCGCCGGTCGGCGCCGCGCTGGCGACGCTGGCGTTCTCGGCCGCATTCTCGGTGACCCAGTTCCTGCTCGGCGTCGAGTCCTCCGTAAGCCCGCTTCTCATTCGTGACTTCCTGGTCGAGGCGCTCCTGAACACGTTGCTGGCAATTCCTGTCTTTGCCGTCGTGCGTGCGATCCTGCGCCCGAGCTTGGTGGAGCCGAACCGGCCTCGCCGCCGGTCTCCGCTCTCCGGCGTGAGGATCACGACCAGCTCGTGACCTCGACTCCGACCTCACGGACGAGCCCGGGTTACAGGCGGGGGCACGTGGCCCTCCTCAAAACGTTTCACCGCAAACGGCGGCCTCCGGAACGACCATGCGGCGTCCTCGGTCACCCACGTACTCACCGAGTACGCGGGCTCTCTGCGTCCTTGCCTGGCGGCCCCGGAGCCACGCCGTTTCCCGGCGATCGTTCCGAGAAGGGCCACTAGTGCCCCATCCAGCAATCCACACCCGCTTTGGCTCGCTGCAAACCTTCGCCTGCCAGCGTCCTCAGTCGCCCCTGTGCCACCAGCACAGGGGCTCCCTGCGGCCTCGGCAGGCTCGGTTTTCGCGGCCAAAAGCGGGCCTGGATTACAAGACGGGGCACTAGTCGTGTACCTGCCGCCACCCGACCGGCGCATGGTCGTGACGCCTCAGCTGGCGTTGCGAGTCGCGATCCTCGGCGGCGTCGCGCTGGCGCTGTTCGCGATCGTCTTCTTCCGCCTCTGGTACCTCCAGATCCTGTCCGGCGACCACTATCTGGCGCAGGCGAACGACAACCGCGTGCGCGAGATCAAGGTCGAGGCGCCGCGGGGCCGGATCGTGGACCGCAACGGAACCGTGCTGGTCGACAACCGCACTGCGCTTTCCGTGCAGGTCGCTCCGGAACGCATCCCGACCGACCCCGACCTTCGCCGTGGTGAGGTCCGGCGCCTGGCCTTCGCGCTCGACATGAAGCCCAAGACAATCCGTCGCAAGATCCGCCAGGACGTCAAGCTGCTGCCGTTCAGCCCCGTCACGCTCAAGACCGACGTTGGGCTGCATACCGTCTTCTACATCCAGGAGCACGCGAGCGATTTCCCGTCGGTGGACGTGCGCAGGGTGTTCCTGCGCCGCTATCCGTACCACACGATCGGCGGGCATCTGTTCGGCACCATCGGCGAGGTCACCGAGGACCAGCTCAAGCAGGGCCGCTACACAGGGGTCACGCTCGGCGACCGCGTCGGCCAGTCCGGCATCGAGTACACCTACGACCGCTACCTGCGTGGTCAAAACGGGGCCAGCCGGGTGCAGGTCGACGCGCATGGCCGGCCCAAGGGTGAGCTTGCTGTCAAGGATCCGACGGCCGGCAAGCAGTTGCGGCTGTCGATCGACCTCGAGTTGCAGCGCGCCGGGCAGAAGGCACTGGCGAGCTACGGCAAGCCCGGCGCGTTCGTCGCGATGGACCCGAAGACCGGCGAGGTGGTGGGCCTCGGCAGCAACCCGGGCTTTGATCCGAACGTGTTCGCGAAGGGCATCAAGCCGTCCGTCTACAAGGCCCTGACCAGCGCGGCCAACGGGGCGCCGCTTGCCAACCGCGCGACCCAGGGCCTGTACCCGACCGGGTCGGCCTTCAAGCTCATCACGTCCACCGCCGCCCTCGAGGACGGCCTCATCAGCCCCTCGACGGTGCTGTTCGATGGAGGGTCGCTGAAGGTCGGCGGCATCACGTTCAAGAACGCCGGCGGCGTGTCGCACGGCGCGCTCGCATTGCCGCGCGCGCTGCAGGTCTCCTCCGATGTCTTCTTCTACCAACTCGGCCTGAGCGCCGACCAGAGGGGTGGCGACATCATCCAGAAGTGGGCGCGGCGCCTGGGGCTGGGCCGGCCGACCGGGATCGACATCCCCGGCGAGTCCGCCGGCCTCGTGCCCTCACCGGCATGGCGCAACCGCCTCTTCCGCAAGGGCGACACCGACCGGCCCTGGACACCGGGCGACAACATCAACCTCGCCGTCGGCCAGGGCGACCTGCAGGCAGACCCGACGCAGATGGCGGTGGCGTACAGCGCGATCGCCAACGGCGGCTACGTCGTCACTCCACACGTGGGCATGCGTGTCGAGGATCCGAGTGGCGGCGTGCTCCAGGAGATAGAGCCGCGGCCGCGCCGCAAGCTCGCCATCTCGGCCCAGACTCGCGCCGCCATCATGTCGGGCCTGCGGGCGGCGGCGAACGACCCCGGCGGCACGTCGGCACCCGTCTTCCAGGGCTTCCCGATCACCGTCGCCGGAAAGACCGGGACCGCCGAGCGCGGCGCCCAGGGCGACCAGTCGTGGTACGTGGTCGCCGCTCCCTACTCGGATCCGCGCATCGTCGTGGCGGTGACGATCGAGCGCGGTGGCTTCGGCGCCGAGGCGGCCGCGCCCGCGGCGCGTCGCATCCTGGCGGCGCACTTCGGCATCAAGGGAAAGAAGGCGGTCGGAACCGCCGGGAGCTCTCCGGACTGATGGCGGGCGAGCGATGATGGAGCAGACGAAGACGCCGTTCGGCACCGGCGTGCCCCGCGTCAACCCCCCCCGGACCCGACTGCTGCAGATGGTATTTGTGCTGGGGGCCGCGCCGCTCGGCGT
>JBBQNR010000109.1:0-7913 GCA_038330145.1 Solirubrobacterales bacterium | reverse complement strand
CGGTGGAGCCAACCTGAATACGGCGGGCGCGACGGTGGACAACCCGCACGGCGTGGCGCTTGACCCAGTGGCCGGCCGCATCTACTGGGCCAACGTCAATGGCCAGAAGATCTCGTACGCGAACCTGAACGGCAGCGGCGGCGGCAACCTCAACACCAGCGGGGCGACGGTGAGCACCCCTGTCGGGGTGGCGATCGACCCCTCGGCGAGAACGATCTATTGGGCCAACCAGGTCGGCAACAAGATCTCATTCGCCTATCTGGACGGTGGTGGGGGCGACGACATCAGCACCCCGGGCGCAACGGAAAACGGCTCGCGGTCGCCGGTGCTGCTCCAGGCCCCCAGCGGTATCAGCGCGCCGACGATCGTCGGCGGCTCGACGACGGGCGCCGTGATCACGTGCTCCCAGGGTCTCTGGTCGCCGGACCTGCTCGGCTCTTCCCTCTACCGCGTGCCCCAGAACATCACCTATTCCTGGTCGCTCAATGGCGCAGACATCCCCGGCGCCGGCGCGAACTCATACACGGCCTCCGCGGTCGGCGACTATCGCTGCCGGGCCACGGCCTCCAACCCGGCCGGCAGCGCCTCGCAGACGAGCGCTGCCCACGGGATATCGCCGGCGCCGGCGCCGCTCGCCTTTGGCGCCAAGACGCTCGTGACGCTGAGGCTCGCGTCGAGGCGGATTCCAGCCCGCGGACCGCTCACGGTGGTCGTCACCAATAGGAACGTCTTCGCGATTCCCGGCAAGCTCTCCGCCCGCACGACCAAGCGGGTCTCGGTTTCGCGCAAGCGGTTCCTACTCATCAAGGGGAAGGCCTTTAGGGTCGGCGCGGCAGCCAAGAAGCGCGTCAGGCTGAAGTTGTCGAAGCCGCTGCGCCGGCTGCTCAGGCGCAAGGGCAAGCTCTCGCTGCGTCTCAGTGCGAAGATGACGGACCCAGCGGGCAACACGCGAAGTGCGAGCAGGAACGTCTCGCCGAGGCTGAAGAAACCCCGTTAGACCGCAGCAGCGCCGTCGCCCACCGCGCGAAGCGGCAGGATCGGCTCGGGCTCGGACCCGGACGGCGCGGTCGCGAGCTTCGCCTGGAACTTCGGCGACGGCACATCGGCGCGCGGGGCTTCGGCGAACGCGAGCCACGTGTACGCCAAGGCGGGCGTCTACACGGCGACCCTGACGGTCACCGACAACGAGGATTGCTCGAGCGTCCAGATCTTCACCGGGCAGACCGCAGCCCCGGTGTGATTCGGGTAAGTCGAAGGCCTGATCGGATCAGACGCCGGCCAGAAGCTGTTCAGGTTCGGCCATTTCCGTCGATGGAACCTTGCAAGGACCGTTTTTGCCAAGCAGAGCAACGCAGCAGTCAGGAGCCCCTCCGTGCCTTCACGTGTCCGACGCCTCCCAGCAGGTCGCAGCGTCATGCTTGCGATCGGGCTATCCGCTGCCCTGATGCTTTTCGCTGCGCAAGCGGGCGCCGCGGTCACGGACGGGATGCCGAACCAGGCGCAGACCGACCGCTCGGCGACCGACCCGGCCAACAGCTCCGGCCAGCCCGGCTGGGCCGATATGGCGGGTGGCAACGTCGCTCGGCCATACGTTCAATCGCTGACCGTCATCAACGGAGGAGTCTCGACGCCGGTGCTCACCAATGGCACCACAACTCCGCCTTCAGTGCCCGATGGAACGGTGACGACCGTGGTCGCGCCGTTCAACCTCTGCAGGTTTGGTCAGGTTCCGACGCAGGGCAGCTGTTACGCGACCCCGAATCGAGTGGGGCTGACGGTCGCCTACGCCATGAATGGGCAGGCCGGCTACAACTTTGCGGCCCCGCAGGTCCCGGTCAGTCCGGCCGTCAACGCCAACACTGTCATCGACATGACCGTTGCGCTCAACACTCTTGGCAAGAGCGTGCGCTGGACGTGGGCGAATGGCGACCTGCTGTACTGGCAGACGAGCAACCTTGGCCAGGACAACGCCACCGTACGGATCAAGTTCAGGCCGGCATCCTCGCCATACGTCGCCAACTCGCAGAACAACGGCTGCACCGCTACGCCGATCAGAGACTGCTCGATTCAGAGCGCGGATGCCGAGCTGCTGACCGCTTCGATGGTGTTCAGCCTCGACGACACGCTCGATCCGGTGTTGACCGGCGCTGTATTTGCAACCCAGAACGCGATCGCCGGCTTCCTGGAGCCGGGCGGCAGCGCGACTGCCCCGACACTTCAAATGCAGGTCGCCTCGACTCACACCAAGTCGAATGGCACGCCGCAGCTGGGCACGCTCAAGGCGTTGATCCCGGCGGCTGCGCTGCTCAACCTCTACGGGATCCTGCCTGCCGATGCGAAGGCCGCTTTCAAGACCACCCGCACCGGCGACGCGGGCACGAACTCCGCACCGAGCTATGAACAGTGGAGCGCTGCGAGTGAGGGCTCCGACGGACTGTTCGTGACCGTCGAGAACATCACGTTCAGCGTTCCCGCATACAAGGTGGCCGGCAAGCTGAAGCGGGTCAAGGTGAACGCAAAGGCGAAGGGCGGCAAGACGAACGTCACCGCTAAGGCATCGAAGTGCAGCAAGAAGAAGAGGTGCGTGGCCTCGCTCTACAACCTTGGCCGGGGCACGTCGAATCTCTACAAAGCCTCCAAGACGACAATCTTGAAGAACAAGTCCGTGAGGGCAAGGAAGTTGTCGCTCAGGGTACGAGCCTCGAAGTTGAAGAAGGGCAGCCGGGTACTGCTGGTGCTGCGCTCGGCGAAGAAGAAGCTGCTCGTGTCGAGCGTCGGCAAGGTTCGCTAGGGGCGCTAGCTAGCTTCCCGCGCCGGGTGAGTGAACAGGCGTCCTGTTGGCGAGCCGGCGCTCGGCCTCGGAGTCGTGAGTCGGCAGGTACACGGTCGGCCGCTCTCGCACCAGCTCGAGCAGTCGCGCCAGCGTCTGCCTCGCCACCTGCTCGTCCGGCGCGACGCCGTCGACGGCCTGCTCCAAGAGCAGCTGCTGTGAATAGGTCGCGTCGCCGGCGAACACCACCAGCTGGTCACCATCCTCCAGCGCCACCGAGACGTGCCCCGGCGTGTGGCCGGGAGTGGGGATGATGCGAACGTCGCCGGCCTCGGTCAGCGGCAGGCTCTCCCTGAACGGTCCCAGCGGCTGGTCTCGGAACTCGATCGGCGTCGGGCGAAACCACGACGGCAGGCGGTGGGGGATGTAGCCACGCACCTTGCCCATGAACCCCGACCCGATCTCTACCTCGGTGGCGGTCACCAGCACCTCGGCCTTGGGGAAATAACTCAGCCCGCCCGCATGGTCGGTGTGCAGGTGCGTGAGAACGACCCACCTGACGTCGTTGGGGTCGAGCACCGCGCGGCGTAGCGCCGGGCCGATCTCCTGCTCCGGCTGTACCGAGAAGCGCACGGAACGGCGATAGTACGGATGCCAGCGCGGGAAGTAGCCGGGTTGCATGACGCCCGCGTTCTCGCCGGTATCGACCACGATCAGGCCCTCCGGATGCTCGATCGCCCAGGCATAGATCGGCAGCGGCTCTGTCCAGTTCTTGTCGAGCAGTGTGTTGAGCCGCCTGCGCGTGCCGCTGCCCTCGCCGCGGCGCTGGCGCTCCACAACCTCGACCTTGCCGGTCTCTATCGCATGGACCTTCATCGCTGCGGGGAGCCTAGCCGCGCCCTGTACCGCGCGGGGCGTTTCTCTCAGGAAACTCACAGCTTCAGGCTCCACAATGTCGTCGAGATGAGCGCTCAGGCGGTCGAATCCCACCGAGTCCTGGTCGTCGACGACGAGCCGAACCTGGTCGACGTCATATCGATGGCCCTCCGGCACGAGGGCTTCACCGTCGAGTCGGCAGCGGACGGTCGCAGCGCCCTGAAGGGTGTGGCGACGTTCAAGCCGCACCTGATGCTGCTCGACATCATGCTGCCCGACATGGAGGGCTTCGAGGTCGCCCGCAGGCTCGGCGCCCAGCGCAGCGACGTTCCGATCATCTTCCTCACCGCGCGCGACGCCACCGAGGACAAGGTCCGTGGGCTGACGGCCGGCGGCGACGACTACGTCACCAAGCCCTTCAGCCTGGAGGAGCTGATCGCTCGCATCCGAACGATCCTGCGCCGGTCCGGCCTCACCGAGCCGGACTCCGGCCGGCTCGTGTTCGAGGACCTCGAGCTGGACGAGGAGGCGCACGAGGTGACGCGCGGCGGCAATGCGATCGAGCTCAGCGCCACCGAGTACCGGTTGCTGCATTACCTGATGCTGAATCCGCGCCGCGTCCTGACGCGGCACCAGATCCTCGATCACGTGTGGGACTACGACTTCAACGGTGACGCGCGCGTGCTGGAGACCTACATCAGCTACCTGCGCAAGAAGCTCAATCCGCACGGGCCTCAGCTGGTCCAGACCGTGCGCGGCGTGGGCTACGTGCTTCGCAGCCCGAGGTCCTGAGCGTGTCGCTTCGCGCCCGTCTGGTGATCGGGCTGCTCGTGCTCGCGGCGCTCGGTCTTGTGCTTGCGGGCGCGATCACGTACGCCGAGCAGCGCTCCTTCCTCCAGGACCGCGTCGACCAGCAGGCCCGTTCGGCGCTGCCCGCGGTTTCGCACGAGCTCGACGACCAGGGGGTGAACGTGCCCGGGTACGCAGGGGGGCGAGGGTTCGGCGGCGGCGGCCAGGGCCTTGGGTCACGACCGGTGGGTGGCGGGCCGGGCGGCCCCGGTGGAGGGGACGGCCCGGGCGGCCGTCCAAACCCGGCCACGGTCAATCTTCCCCCCGGCACCTACGGCCAGCGCCGTGACGCTGCGGGCAACGTGTTGGGCGACGTCGTGCTCTCCTACGGGCAGCAGTCGCTGCCGAAGCCGAGCATTCCCACCAAGATGACGGTCGGGCAGGTTGTCACCGTGCCCGCGAAGGGATCCTCGGGGCTCGAGTATCGCGCGGTGGCCCTCAGCACCGGTGATCAACCGGGAACGACGATCGTCGCCGTGCCGCTCCAGGAGGTCCAGCGCACGCTCGATCGCTTGCTCAGGGTCGAGGCGCTGGTGATAGGCGGCGTGCTGCTTGCCCTGGCACTGCTCAGCCTCGTGCTGGTCCGGGTGGGGCTGCGGCCGCTCGACCGCATCGGCGAGACGGCCGGCGCGATCGCCGCCGGTGACCTTTCGCGGCGGGTCAGCCCCGCCACGCCCCGTACCGAGGTCGGTCGGCTCGGCATCTCGCTCAACGCCATGCTCGGGCGACTCGAGCATGCCTTCGCCGAGCAGGAGGCGAGCGAGAACCGTCTGCGCCGCTTCCTCGCCGATGCCTCGCACGAGTTGCGCACGCCGTTGGCATCGATCCGCGGCTACGCGGAGCTGTTTCGCCTCGGCGCGGCGCAAAGGCCGGCGGACCTCGAGCGGTCGATGCAACGCATCGAATCCGAGGCGACGCGCATGGGGGTGGTGGTCGAGGATCTGTTGACGCTCGCCCGGCTCGACCAGGTACGGGAGCTGGCGCGCGAACGCGTGGACCTCGCCGAGCTGGCAGGCGATGCGGTCAGCGACGCCCGTGCCAGCGACGCCGATCGCACCATTTCGATCGACGCGCCCAAGAGAGCCGTCGTGAGGGGTGACCCGCACATGCTGCGGCAGGTGCTCGCGAACCTTTTGCAGAACGCGCTCGTCCACACTCCGCCGCGCACAGCGATCGACGTCCGTGTGAGGAGCGAGGGGGAAGCGGTCGAGCTTGAGGTTCGCGACCACGGCCCCGGTCTTCCCAACTCGGACCCGGACGCCCTCTTCGAGCGCTTCTGGCGTGCGGAGAAGGGCCGTGAGCGCGGGCGCGCCGGCTCCGGACTCGGCCTCGCCATTGTCGCCGGCATCGTGGCCGCCCACGGCGGAAGCGTGGGCGCCGCAAACGCGGACGATGGCGGAGCGCGCTTCACGGTCCAGCTGCCGAACGAGGCGCCGGTTGCGACGGCGCCCGAGCCCGCCACCCTCTAGTGGGCCTTCTCAAAACTAGGCGACTCGCTCTCAGACTTCTCTCAGCCTTCTCGGGGTTGCATCCCAGCCTCGGCGTCCAGGATGGGCCGTGCCAACCTCAACCAGTGCAAAGGAGAACCGAATGTTCAACAACCTGAAGAAAATCGGAATGATGGTGGCACTGCTCGCCGCCGTGGCGGTCGGCAGCGCGGTGATCGCCAACGCCGCGACTGACAAGGGCACCACCGGTGGCTCGGGCGCCAGCGGCCAGCAGGGCGCCCCGGCTCCACCGCCACGGCAGAACCAGACGCCGCTGACGGGCGATACCGCAGACAAGGTCAAGAAGGCGGCCGAGGACAAGGTGTCGGGCGGCACGGTGCTGCGCGTCGAGAGCAACGGCGACGGATCCGGCTACCACGCACACGTCCGCAAGTCCGACGGCAGCGAGGTCGTGGTGCAGGTAAACAAGGACTTCGAGGCGACCGACGTTCTCGATCACCCGGGATTCGGTCGCGGCGGCGGACCCGGTGGGCGTCCGGGCGGCCCCGGAGCCGGCGAGAAGCCCCTGACCGGCGACACCGCCGACAAGGTCACCAAGGCCGCACAGGACAAGGTGTCGGGAGGCACGGTGCTGCGAGTCGAGACAGACGCCGACGGCTCACCGTATGAGGCGCATGTGCGCAAGTCCGACGGCAGCGAGGTCGTTGTGAAGGTCAACAAGGACTTCAGCGTCACGGGCGTGGAGAATCACCCGTCTCATCCGAATCGCCCCTGATAACCGCAGTCCACTGAGCCCGGACGAGGCCCGGCCGCAACGCCGGGCCTCGCAGTTTCAGAACGGAGCAGTCACTCGCAGCAGAAAGCCGCGGCCAGCTGCCAGGTTGAAACGCGTGGGTTTGCGTCGGATCGCATATCCGTCCAACGGCGCCGACCCTACACCCGGCCTCGGTGCGTGCCTGGTGTTCGCCTGACTGAATAGCGCAATGCACACAGTTGACGTGGCCACAACCCCGGTTTACGTTCGGCTCGCCATCCAGCTCTTCTAGGAGGTCGCTCCATCCGTCGCGTTACTTGGCGAGTCCTGATTCCCCTGGGCATCGGCATCGCAATCGGGGTTTGCGTGGTGTTGCCGTTCGTCGACTTCTCTGACGATTCGCCACCGGACATTGCGGCGGAGGCGAGGGCCGGCGCTGATGTCGCGGATGAGGTCGCACTGCAGCTCGCCAGACGGTTTCGTCCGATTCTCCAGTTCGACAGAAATGAGCCCTGGCGGCCGCTGAACATCGAAGCGTTCCTTGGTCAGGGCGGTCACCGGGTCTGCACCAGCGGCGTCGCCGAACCCGAGGGCTGCGACAACGTGTCGAGCTCGGCCGACTTCCTAAAGGCCGGCTCCGAAACGACGGATCGCGGCAAGTCCCGATACCTCGACATTGCGGGCAAGACGAAGAACGGTGACGACTTCCGCTCCCCGCGTCTTTCCGGATGTCCGGACCTCGCTCCGAAAGACTGCAACAGCGGTGATGACTCGGCGATCTATTACAAAGTGCGAGCTGCCAACGAGCGCTTCTACGTCGACTATTGGTGGTTCTTTCGCTACAACGACTTCTCGAGGCTCGGCGCAATCACCAATTGCAGCGGTGTCCTCGTGATCGAGTGCGGTGACCACGAGGGCGATTGGGAGGGGGTGACGGTTGTAACGGAGGACCATCATCCGTACGCCGCTCAGTACGTCGGGTTGGCCTCGCACGCCGGCGTCTTTCGCTCTCCGCGCAATCAGATGCAGATGGCCGGCGAGCGCCCCGTGGTCTACATCGCGCGCGGGAGCCACGGCGCATACCCGCAGCCGTGCACAGGGAGTGGCTGTCGTCAGCAATTCAGGATCGGCTCGGTTCGGCGGCCCGAGGAGCGCTACGGCGGCGAGAAGGCATGGGGACGAAATGCGGGACCGGACTGCGAGCAGGGAGTGAGCT
>JBBQNR010000108.1:0-8139 GCA_038330145.1 Solirubrobacterales bacterium | reverse complement strand
GGCGCCCCGCGCGGTCGGACCGGCGCATACCTTCGCCGCGCGGGGACACTCGAAGTCTTCCTTGCCCACTGCATCCCGAGCCTTGGGCTATCAGTCTCCGGTCCTCGCGCCGCCGCTCCGAAGCACCCGAAGAACTGGCATCCGTTTCGGGGAGTTAGGTGTTCGCCGCTTCGGGGGAGAAAACAGTGTGTGTCTATCGACGAGAGGAGAACCATGACGCAGGTCACCTACATCTGGGCGTACCCGGACGCATCTTGGGGTGCCGCTGATCTTTCGGGTATCGGGGTCGAGGCAATTGACGGGTCGATCGGCAAGATTGATGGCGCGTCGAACGATGTTGGCGCGAGCAGGATTGTCGTCGATACCGGCCCGTGGATTTTCGGGAAGAAGGTGATGCTCCCGGCCGGTGTGATCGATCGTGTCGATCTCGAGGACGAGAAGGTGTACGTCAAACGGACGAAGGATGAGATCAAGGATGCGCCTGAGTACGATGACGCGCTGTTCCAGGACGAGCCGTATCGCACCGAGCTTGGCTCCTACTACGGGCCCGGCGGCCGCGGCTATCGCGACTGAGGCCAGCCGCTGAGGATCGCGGGCCGGGTGATTCGGGGCCGGGGCGTTCGGGGCCGGGGCGCACTGCTTGGCCGCGGGTCGTGTCGTCCCGTGGCCGACAGCGAGGGCCTTGGCATCAAACCGCGGAGGCTGGGTAGAGAACTTTCCGGGGGTCTACGAAGGGAGCCCAAATGCAGATGAGTCGGTGGTGGTTATTGGCGGTCATGGTCGTGGTCTCGATCGGTGCCTCTGCGTGTGGGGGCAGCAGCAGTGGAGGAGCTGAAGCGACCGTTACTGAGGCGGTCGGAAGCGTCACCGCGGCGGTCGCAAGCGTCACCGAGAATGCGGGTTCGGTGGTCCAGAGCTTGTCGGGGGGAGCCGAGGTTGTGTTGCAAGAGCAGAACGGCTCGGGGGAGTCTGGAACTGCGACTTTGAGTCTGAACGACGACGGATCCGTGCACGTCTCGTTGCAACTCCCCGGCGCGCCGGCGGAGGCCCAGCCCGCGCATATCCACAAAGGGACATGCGCGAACCTCGACCCGAACCCCGCCTTCCCGTTAACGAACGTGGTGAACGGCTCGTCCGAGACAGACGTTCAGGTGTCGCTCGATGATCTGGCCGCGGGGCCTTACGCGATCAACGTCCATAAGTCCGAAGCGGAGGCCGACATATACGTCGCCTGCGGAGACATCACAAACCTCAGTCCGTGAGAGACGTTGTGCAGGGCAGCGTCGCCGTCTGGTCATGTCCTGGTGCGGTAGTGGAGGTGAACGACGCCGTTGCCGAAACGGCGTTCGTCCAGGAGGTCGAGCGTCAGGCGAACACCGTTGGGGAGGGACTGTCTGCCGCCTCCTACCACGATGGGCGCGACGAACAGGTGGCACTCGTCGACCAGCCCGGTCTTGATCGCCTGGGCGGCGAGCTCGGGACCGCCCACGGTGATGTCACGTCCCGCTAGCGCTTTCATCTGCCGGACGACTGCAGGGTCGAAGTCTCGCTCGATTCGCGTCTTGGCGCTAGATACTGTCTCCAGCGTTTTGGAGTACACGATCTTGTCAGCCGCCTGCCATATCTCCGCGAAGTGCCGCATGAAGGGCGGCTGGTCGGCGACGGTCTGCGCCGTCTCCCAGTAGACCATCGTCTCGTACATCCTGCGGCCGTAGAGGGAGGTGCCGACCGGCCGCTCGAGGTCGTTGACGAAGGCGTGGACCTCCTCGTCCGGCGCAGCCCAGTCGAAGTTGCCGTCCTCGTCCGCGACGTACCCGTCGAGCGACGTGATCGCCGAATAGATCAGCTTGGCCATAAGAGCCCTCCTCTACCCATTCTGGATGCACTTCGCAACCAGCCCAGAAAGCAGAGCGGCGGCGCCGTGTCAGCGATTACACAGCGTCGCCGTACTCGTCGTGGAGGTTCCACCACTGGTAGGGCGGAGACTGGGGGTAGCCCTCGGGCGAGTCCTCCCACTCCTCCTGGCGCCCGAGCGCGGTGAGGTCGAGGTAGCTCCAGGTGCTCCCCATCGCCTCGTCGCCGCGATTGTTGATGAAGTAGGTGCGGAAGATCCGCTCGCCGTCGCGGAAGAAGGCATTAGTGCCATGCCACTCGTCGACGCCGAAGTCGGCGTCGAAGTCGTCCATGATCGTGTACCAGGGGATTTCCCAGCCCATCCGCGCTTGCCAGCGCTTGATGTCAGGTTGCGGCGCGCGTGAGACGAACGTAAGGGTGGTGTCGCGAGCGTTCAGATGAGCGAGGTGTGCGACCTGGTCGGCGAGGAAGGAGCAGCCCCGGCAGCCACCCTCCGGCCAGTCGGCCACGCCGGGCTCGAAGAAGAAGCGGTAGACGATCAGCTGACTGCGTCCGTCGAACAGGTCGAGTAGGCTCGCCGGGCCGTTCGGGCCCTCGAAGCGGTACTCCTTCCCTACGGCCATCCTCGGCATCCGACGGCGCTCGGCGCCTAGCGCATCGCGGGCGCGAGTGAGCTCCTTCTCCTTCAACAACAGTTCCTGGCGGGCGGCTTCCCACTCCTGGGGCGACACGATCGGCGGCATATTCATTGCGGACCCTTCCTTCAGGTACTTGTCGACGAGCTGGTTCGTGATCGTAATGACCGCTCGCGCCAGGAAAAGTCATCGCAGCAAGGCACATGAGAGGCTCCGGTCTTGGCGCAACCTGAACGGAAGCCCGCTGCTCCGGCGGATCCGATCGACGGCGCGTGTCCGGGCCACGGACGAAGCGATCGACGCGCTTGGGATTGCGCCGATGTTTTGACGAGCCGATCGAAATCGTGTCTCGCGATCCGCTCAGCCGCGCCGAGGTCAGCGTGCAGCTCGTGCGTCCGGGGTCGTCCGATGGAGTAGAGTCGCCACATGAGCGTCAACGATGTCCTCGCTATCTATGGAGAGCGGGACTTCGCTGACGAGGCTGAAGCTCTAGCAGCCATCGCCCACGTCGCCATCGCCATCAACGAGGAATGGGCATCCCAGGAACAGGAGGCTGTGACCTGGACGATGGAGGATCGCGAAAAGCGCCTACGCGAATGGCTAGAGAAACTCGTCGAGATCGTCAAGAGAGTCGTGAAACAGTTCGCCGCGCTCTCGTACGCCATCACCGTCAGCTTCCCGCTCGGCGTCAGCGCCACCATCACCTTCCCACCACCCCCCACAACAAGCACTGCCTTCACGGCCACAACAACCTGAAAACACGTCCCGCCCATCCCCACGCTGGCGCTCGAGAGCCTCAGCGACAAGTCGCCCACTTCCCTGAGAAAGATCCTCTGAGATCATGCCGTCCGCGTCGCCAATGGCGAGCGGAGACGAAGCAAGCGGCGGGAGATGGAAACCCGCCCACGTGGTAGAGACCAAAGCGCGACCAGGGCACGTCAGAGCTTCGGGCCGAGCTAGAGACCTACTCGCATATCCGCCAATGAACGACGCGTCTGCCAGAGAAGTCCCGACGCTGGCGGCTAGAGGTCGCGTACAAGGTCGGCTAGTGTCGTGTCCAATGCCTCGGCGATTCGTTTCGCGGTCGGGATGGTCGGTGCGTGCCAGCCCCGTTCGATCTCGCCGAGGTACTTCGCGTCCATCCGTTTGATCCGTCGGGCGACGTCCTCGAGCGTCCAGTTTCGCTCCTGACGGGCTCGCCGGACGGCGTCTCCGAACGCTTGTGCGGTCGGGTCAGCGATCGACCGGCGAGGCAAGGGGCGGTACGGGTTGGGAGGAACACGGTTCCCCCAGTGTCGAAAGCCAACCCGCTCCTGGAAACTAGACATGTTCCCCCTTGGTGAAGTTCGCTGCTTCCGAGTCAGGCTCGTGCGACGCGGACGGTCGGTATCGACCTCGCGTCCCAGGCGAAGCTGACGGCGGTGTGTGTTATCGACTGGGACGACCGGAGCCTGGAGGGTCGCCGAGGGCAAGTAACCATCGGTTGGCCGCCAGAAACCGCAGGTCCCCTGGGTCTCGCGCGTGCGACCGTGGATTGAGCGAGGGCCGCCTCAACCACCGGAACGAGGCGTTTGGCCCGACGAGCGGCGCAGGAGTCGAACCTACCCAGCGTGGGGTTGCCACGCCTCACCGGTTTTGAAGACCAGCGCCGTCACCGGCGTCTGTCCAGCGAACTGGCGAACGCGATCACGTCATCGGCACCCGTGCTGAGGAAATCCTGTCGGAGATTCGCAGGCGTGTTCGCAAGCGCGATCGCGGCGGCAAAGGACGTGGGCGAGCTTCCCGCAGATCTCGACGCGACCGATCTGGCCGAAGCGATCCTCGCGCACCTGGAAGGGGCTGTTCGTGCTCGCAAAGGCGCGCAACGAGCCGGCCGTGTTCGAGCGGCTGCCCCGTGACATCCGACGCCTGGCAGGGCTGTCGCCATCGAACCAACCTGGGGCCGTTCAGTGAGCAAGGAGATGTGGATCAGCGACAACAACGAGACTACGGTGCCGCGCCGCAGTGAAGTGCGGCCGATTCCAGCAGCTGGAGCGACGCGCATTGTGTACGACGACGGTGTCACTCACTTTCACCTCACGCCTTCGCATGACAACAGCCACTGACAGGAGCCGCAGATGCCAGAACTGATGATCGACTTCATCACCTCGCTCGATGGATACGGCGCCGCCGAGGGGTGGCCCGGCTGGTGGGGCCTGGAAGGGCCCGAGTACCTCACCTGGTTGGGAGACCAGCCAGAGGCGGACTACACCATCCTGATGGGCGCAAACACCTATCGGCTCATGTCCCGGCTGGCCACCGACGGCGAGCCCGGTACAGATGACCTGGCGGGCCTGTCGAAGATCGTCTTCTCGAGCACCTTGACGGAGCCGCTGTCGTGGGCGAACACCCAGCTGATTAAGCATGACCCCGTCGAGTCCGTGCGCGAAATGAAGAACACGGACACCAAGTCGATGCGCACGATGGGCAGCCTCACACTGTGCCGCTCCCTCCTCGATGCCGGTCTCGTCGACCGGTTCCGCGTGGTCGTCTTCCCCGTCATCACCGGAAGCAGCGGTCGGGACCGGATCTACGACGGATACCCAGACGTCTCCCTCGATCTAGTGAGCAACCAAACGTTCGACGGTCGGCTACAGCTACTCGAGTACATCCCCACGGTTCTCGATGGACCCCCAGGCACCAGCAACGACGACGCCTAGAAAGGCGAGACGCTCGACCTTTACCACGGGAGGCCCCGCCGCGAACACCACCCTCAAGACCGAGCCGCTCGAGCACATAGCCGATCGCTGGCCGCTCGGTGACTTCGTTTGCCGTCGACGACGTCCGGAGCGAGTTCGAACGACTTCGCAGCCTCGGTGTCCGCTTCACCCAAGAGCCGGTCGAGGCGGGGCCGGTGACGACAGCCGTGTTCGACGACACGTGCGGCAACCTGATCCAGATCGCGAGCCAGACGTAGCCGCCTTCTTACGCTGCGCCGGAAACGCGACGAACGTTGGCCGACTATCGGCGGCGACGATCCGCGTGAGCACCCTCTCCCGGAGCCGCAGCGGCCGCCTACTAAGGAGGCACGATGAGCAAGCTTAGGTGTCATCTCTCGATCTCGCTGGACGGTTTCGTCGCCGGCCCGAACCAGAGCGAGAGAACCCGCTCGGCGAGGGCGGCGAGCGGCTGCACGACTGGGTGGTTCCGCTGGCCGCCTGGCGCCAATCCCACGGCGAGCAAGGGGGCGAGGCGAACGAGAGCACACGGATAATTCGAGGAATCGGTCGAGAGAACGTCGGCGCTGGCGTGATGGGCCGGAACATGTTCGGCCCTGTCCGCGGTGGTGCCTGGGGCGACGAGCAATGGACGGGCTGGTGGGGCGACAACCCGCCCTACCACTACCCCGTGTTCATCCCACCCATACCCGCGTGATCCCGTGGAGATGGAAGGAGGGACCACGTTCCACTTCGTCACCGACAGAATCGAGTCCGCGCTCGAACAGGCTAGGGAGGCCGCCGGTGGCAAAGACGTCATGCTTTGGGGCGGCGGCAACATCCCTCAGCAGTACCTGGCAGCGGGACTGCTGAACGAGCTTGAGCTCCACGTTGTTCCAGTGTTGCTCGGCGACGGTGCTCGCCTCTTCGACAACCTCGGGGCCGCGGAGTCGGGAAGGCCTTACGGGTCGATCATGTCCAGGCACGCGTCGATAGCCTCCTGGTTCCCGCCCCGGGCCTTCCTGACGAGCTCCCTGGTCGACTCCAACACCTTGCCGAGCTTCCCGTAAACCTGAACCCGGAGGGCCTCGACCTCCCGCTCCGTCATATCCTCGAGACGTTTCGCCATGTCGACCGTCTCGGTGTCCCTCTCAGGCTTCCCGACGCTGTACTCGTGCATGAAGGAGAGGGCGGCGATCGATCCCCGGCTGTCGTCGATCTCAACCTCATTCCGGGTCTTGCAGTTTGAACATGTGTACCAGCACTTCTTCGTCACCTGAGCGCACCGTTTGGCGGTATCCAGGGTGAACGCGGCACCCTCGGCGCTGTTCAGATACTCGCGAAGCGCCTTCCGGGTCGTCTCGGGGACCGCTCCCTCACGTGGCTTCGTCATATCAGACTCCTCGGTTCTCGGTTTGTTTTACGGGTCACGACGCGGGGTTCTGTCATGTCCTGGCGGCACACTCACGAGGTCATCTAAGGAGGAACCCCCATGGCGTCGCGACGCGTTCTTCTGCTCCTTGCAACGACCGTGCTGTTCGTGGTGCTGGGCGCCGGATGTGGCGTGACTGCATCCGCCGACACCTCGGCGTCCGACGAGCTTCAGGCCCAGATAGACGAACCCTCAGCCCAAATCGATGACGTCTCGGTTGAAGTCGGCGACGCGGCCAATCACCTGAACGACGTGGTCGCGCGTCTGGACGAACTAGGAGGCTCGAGTGGAACCGACCTGACAGACCTCGAAAGCCGGGTTTCGAAGCTCGAAATGTCGATCTCGGATGCCGTTCAGGGGGATATATCGGACAGAGTCGCGACCCTTGAGGAGACCCTCGGGAGTCTGTGCGACGCCATGAGCTTCTCGGATAGCGTCGCCCTGAAGACGCTGCGCAAACGGCCTGCTAGGGCCGGCCGCCGGAGTCCGACATCCGTAAACAGAAGCGGCGAATGACAGCGCGACGCCGAGGTAGGCACCGGGGTAGGCACGCCACGTGCTTTCCGGGCATCCCCGACACACATGACTCACGGAGTCAAGCGGGTTTCCGCTTCGCTCCATGGGTCGGCATGGGCCCGCCTGGATTCGAACCAGGGACCGACGGATTATGAGGACACTGGGAAGCGGGGATCAGCGTAGATCACTGACCGCCATCTGCCCTTTCTGACGCGTCTGTCGGTCGAATCGGCCCTGATTGATCTACGTGGATCTCGGCTGATCCGGGTCCCCCCTCGGTACCCCCCATACCGCCCCTCACCGCACCCGCCCAACGGGTACTGCACCTGAATCTGTGCCACTCCTGCCGATCCGAAGGCCGCTCGTCGGCGTCGAGGAAGGCGACCGATGACACCCGATCCTCCCGCACGAGCCCTCACACCCGCCGAGGTCGAGCAGCGCCGCGAGGCACGGATCACGCATGGCGCTCGGTCAGAGGCCCGGATCGCCCCGGCAGCTCGCGCCCAGAAGCGCAGGCTCCTGCGTCAGATCGGCCTGGCTGCCGCCGACATGGACGGGATAGGGAAGGCGCTCCTCGATGTCTGGGCACGGAGTGCAGCCAAGGTAGATCTCCTGGATCGCCACTACCAGGTTCGAGGGTTCACCCACGAGGACGGCGTACCCGCACCGTCGGCGCAGTTCCATCTCTCGGCTTTGAACTCGACGCGGCTCGCTCTTCAGCGCCTCGAAGCTCATCTCGCCGACCGCCGTGGCGTCGCTGGCTCCGCGCTCCACAACTACTTGATCGCGAACTACGGAACTACTGATGTCGAGGACGCCGAGGTGGTCGAATGACGGGTCGCCACGTCTCGGGGTTCACGATGTCCGGAGAAGCGGCTACGGTGAGAAGTACCGGGACACACGGCAGTTTCGTTCATCCCCGTTGTAGTCAGGGAGGCACCCTCTGCCCTGAGGGCTGCCGTGCTCGGACACAGAGAAGGGCCGTTCTGCGGAGCGGCTCTTCTCC
>JBBQNR010000107.1:0-8185 GCA_038330145.1 Solirubrobacterales bacterium | reverse complement strand
ATGGGATGAACTTCTCCAGGCCGTAGTAGTTCCAGCCGTCGCACGCGCGCCGTACCAGCTCGACGGAGGTCAACTCGCCCGACCGGTCGACCGTCTGTCGAGCCTCACTAGGTCTCGGCGGCTGCAAGGGCCTCGCCCCTTGTCGAGGAAGACGCGCATTTCGTCATCTGCGCGGCTTCGACCTCCACGAGCGCGAAGAACTCGAGATTCTCGTCCGCCTCCTGCCCCCGAAGGGCAAACGCGATGAGCACCTCCTCCCCCACGCTCTTGGCGTCCCTGACCTCGGCGAACGCCGTGCCGAGCTCCGCGGTCACTTCTTCGAGCCGCCTCAGCATGGCGTCGCGGCCGCGCCAGGTGGCGCTGCCGGGCCACTGCGGCGGGTCGACGAGCTGGGCCCAGCGGGAGGTCCAAGCCGCTGCGCCTTCGGCGCCTGCTTCGTTCCAGGCGTCGAACGCGCGGCGAACGAAGCGGGCGTCCGGATCGTCCTCGTCCGGCTCGCCTGACCCGATCTGAAGGCGCGTGATCAGTCCGCGCTGAGGATTGGACTCGCGCTGCTCGAGCAGGGTCTCGATGCCGCCCTCGACGGCCGTCTTCGCCTCGTCGCGAAGCGCCCTGGCAGCCTCGTCATCCTCAGCGTGGCCTCGGAAGCGGCCGGTGTCGATCGGCTCACCGAACCAGAAGTAGAGGCGCTGCGGGCGAGGCAGCGGCGTCGAGCCCCTTCCTCGCCCCAGAGCCGTGACACCGACACAGCTCTGGCGTCGATGACGTTTCAGAGGGCCCTGGCCGGCCGCTTCCGTGCCTTCGCCGTGAACGGGTTGATTTTGATCGGCGGATGGTCCAGGACCTCCTCGAACTCCTCTTCGTCACTGAGCTTGCGCACGAGGAACTTCACCCAAGCCTCTGTGTAGACGTACTCGTGGAAGGCCTCGTTGTAGCGGCAGAAGTCGCCCTTGGTGCGCTCGGGGTGATCGGATCCAGGGGACGGGCGGACCTCGTAGTGCTTCCAGCAGCGGGTGTGATCGTGGTGCACACGGAAGCGCACACCGAGCTCTTTCTCGACGCGCTCGGCCACCTGGGTCGCGCGCAGGTGCCCGAGATCCTCGACCGGCACCTTCTTGTCCCGGATGATCGTCCGCATCTGCTCGATCTGCGCGCGCTGTTCGTCATCAAGGTCCTCAAGGCGTACGAACGTCATCGCCGCGTCCGCCTCCGTCTTCGAGCTCTTCTGCGGGATGAGGTAGACGCGGAACTCGTACCGCTGGTCGCCGGCGACGCTCGGATCGAGTGAGGCGTCGAAGTCCTGCACGTAGTCGAGGATGCGCTGCGGTAGCCGTTGCCGGACTTCCTTCAAGGCCGCGACCGCATCGGAGGTGATCGTGGAGAGGAAGATTGGGAACCGAAGCTCGTCGGCGAGGCCCTCGTCGGCGCCGAACCAGTCCACCAGCACGTTCTCGTAGTTGAGCATCAGCGCCTGCACCCGGCCGTGGACGAGGGTGCCGGTGTCGCGGTCGTGCCGGTGCTCGATGCGGTTGCGCAGCCCGATGAAGAACTCAACGTTCTTGCGGACGGGGTCGTTGTCCGTGAGCTGCTCCGCAAGCAGCTGGTGTAGCGGTTTGGTCACGAAGTCGCCGTCGCGGGTTGGCTGACGCCAGTTGCGATGCCCGCGGTAGCCGCGGATGAAGATGTCATTCCCGTCACGCTCGTAGCGCGCCTGGATCACCTTGGTCCAAGCGATGGTCATGTGGACCACGAACGCCTCGAGCGAACGCTCTTGAGTTGAGCGGTTGTAGAGGTCCACCGCGAGGCGCACCTCGCTCTTGCTCGCCTGAAGCTCGTGCCACCAACGAGGACGGGCCGACATGCGCCCACCGTACTCAACCGCTCAGCGGAACCGAAGCAGACCGGCGCCGCGTGGTGCTCGACGCGTCGCCGTCGCCTGACCCGATGGGCAGATGAGCTAAGGGACGTTTGCGTAGAACGTCACCCATCGGGCGTTCCGCCGACATCGCACGACCAAGCCTTCGACCTCGTTACTGCGGTCGTGGCATCGGAATCCGAGCACCGTGCGCTCGACAATCCCATCACGCTTGAACCGGTGCGCCCAGGCCCGCACCACCCGGTGAGCCTTTCGGCAGCTCAGGTTTCTGGCCTGGATGACATCACCTCCGTAGGTGTTAGAGCACATGCGCCGAGATGCCTGAGCCGACTCGGGGTCCCGCAGCGCAGTTACGCCAGCCAGGGCGATCGCTATGAGCATCACGCCGACGAGCAGCTTCTGGCAGCGCCTAGCCGCGCCATAACGACCGGACCGCCCAGTAGCCAGGAGAGGTGTCATTGAGTCACGGCCGCCGGTGCTTCGATGGTGATTGCGATCGCCGCAGAAACCGGCCCGGAGCGACGATTGAAGAGCCGGCCTATCCGAGGGTCCTCGTTGGACGTGAACAGGTCACCTTCGCGGCAGGCGAGGAGCTCGTCGCAGATGAACGTCTCAAGCCGCCATCCGAAGGGAGGCAGGGGCGATACCTCACCTACGTCAGCTAGGGCCGGGCTAGCTGATTCGACGCTGCTGACGATCGGATGCAGGACAACTGCCGGGATGATCCGCACGCCAACATCGGGTGAGCCCTCGAAAGGGACGTATCCCGCGAGGGGAATGCGCTGCACGAAAGGCACGGACCAGGGGTTGTAGAGCTGGTAGTAGACCTTGAGCTCGTTCTCGCTCTGGTAGTCCTCGATCCTCCTGACCTGCTCTGAGCCGCGCCTGAGCTGGTCGTAACGGCTCTTGTCCGTGAACCAGTACTCCCTCTCCAGCCCGATCGACAGGAACTCGTCCCCTCGATCGGCCAGACGCCCGAACCCGATCGCATAGTCGGTCTGCGTTTCGTCCCTGACCGCTCCGGTTTCCGGGTAGAGGCGCTTTGACTGGAGCAGCGCGACCTTGCGCTTACTCGCGCCGTTGCCGGGGCGCAAGAAGACCAACACGCCAATGTCGGCAATCTCCCATCTGTAGAAGTGCCTCATTCCCCCGAGGTAATGGGTCTCGATTTTAACCACCCACTTCGACTCCAGTTCGACGGAGTGGAGAAGCGGCTGACATGTCGATCCATGTCAGGTCCAGTGATTCTTCGGGGGCGTTTGGAGCCATCGAGAGCTTCTCGCTCACACGTCCATTGCACTCCGTGAAGATGGACCTGAGTCGCTCAATCACGTCCGGTGGGATGTCTGTCTCTGCCGCCATCCTCGTCAGACCTTGAGCGCCATCCAGAGTGGCCGGTGGTCCGATAGCGCGGCCAGCTCGTGCTCCACCTCATAGTCGTACTCGAACCTCGGCTTGGGAAACGGGGGCATGTGCGCATCCTTGCGGAAAGGTCAGCGCCACGCCACCTCTCAGGCGGTGTTCATCGATCTGGGCTGACCGCCTCGCGCGCAGTGGGCAACGTGAGCGGCTCCACTACCGCTTGGCCGCGGGCGGAGCCCAACGCAACAGCTCCTGAATGTCAATGCCTCCGGGTCCGGTCGCCCGCTTAGACACACCCCTGGCCAGCATCGCGCAATTTGTGTCAGACGAGCAGTCGGCCGTGATTCTGTCCGTGTCGGCGGGATCGAGGCTATGGAACGTGAATTGGTGGCCGTCGCCACTCGTGGGCCAGAGCCAACGCTGCTCAGCCACAACCTCGTCCCGCCACAAGCGGCTAAGCGCCGGAGGCACCCTGATGAAGGGCACAGGGTCCGGCTTGATGTCATTGCAGGAGCGTGCGTTCTCGGCACCGACCGCGTTGCCATCCGACAGGCTGCGGCGCGCGAAGACGGACGTGCCGTCGGTCGTATCAACGCCGTACAGATCGCCGGAGCCCGCGGCGACGTGAGCCGTCGCACCGAGCAGCGACCCATGGAGGCCGCTGTCGAGGGCGTACTGGGCGGGCGCCCACAACAGAATCGCGGCGTCGTCGTGGTCGGCAACGGCCAGGCTGCGCACCTCGTCGCCACAGGTGCCTGCGGAGTAGTAGACGTCGGTCTGCCCGACCCTATGCGCCTTGTTGGAACAACCAGCCAGGATCGCGCCCAAGCCGCCGTCTCCGAGCCACTGCTTGAAGAGGAGCGAGCGCTGAGGCTCGGGCGCGCCCCGGCCGGGAATCTGATCACTTGCGCAGACTCCGGTGTAGCTTGGCGTTGCTGATGGGGACGGAGCTACCCCTGCGGGCGCCGAGCCGGAGGGTGTGTTGCTCTTGGGCTTAGAAGTCCCTCCGCTCTCCGCCTTCCCCGGCTTCTTCGGCTTCGTCGCCTTCTCAGGTTCCTCGCCGGATTTCGCGTCGCCCGACTTGTCGCCGTCCCGTGATGACACGATCCGCCACGCGGTAGGCGCCACGGCAGGCGTGTTGGCCAACGCAACGATGCACAGGGCGCCCACCGTCCACAGGACGAGCTTGCTGAGGGCGTTTTCAGCGGTCTTCTTGTCCCACAGATCGTCCAGCTTCTTCACGAAGCCCACAGGGATCCGGTCTGCAGCGCCGCGGACGATCTTGGTGAACCAGCACCGTTTCACCGTCTCGCTGCCGCGCTTCAGGTCAAGAACCTGGATCAGCCAGGAGATGAGCAGGTTGTTGAGCAGGATTAGGAGCGCAAGGCTCGCGGCAACGAGGAACTCCGCGGCGTTGTCGGGGTGGCGAAGGAAAAACATCCCGCTTACCCCGAATGCCTCCGCGATAAAGAAGTTGAGGGCGGTGGCGATGCACAGCAGGCGATGCAGGACCTTGCTCCCCTTCCGCGGGTGCTTCGTGGTGGGTTCAGATGTCGGATGCCACTGCCAGTACCGGTTCTCGAGGTGCACCTCGGTGCGGCCGGCGTAGAGGAGGGCAAAGAGCAACATGACCGCGGCGGCGAGCCTGCAGACGGCGGTCTCGGACACGTAGCCGACGGCCCGTAGGGGAGCGGTGAGAACGAGGAGGGACCCGCCCCCGACCGTCATCCGCTTCACCGACTGCCAAAGACGACCCTCAAGCCTCGTCGAGGTCTTCCCATCGGCCGCCGCGGACTCGTCCTCCGGCTTGTCCTGCTCCAACTCCCCTTGGTCTTCCATGCCTTGCTCCTGGACGCGGGCAGAGCAACCTCGCCACGACGGGGTCACCCGATGGCTCTGCTTCCGGTCCTTGGAACCTGAACCTCGGCCTCCGGCCGAGGGGCGCGACTGGGTAGATGGCGGCGCCGGAGAGCCGAAGTCGGCCTCCGTTCACATAATCTTACCAGGAACCACCCAGCAAACCCACCATAGAACCACCCACCGTGATCGGAAGCCCAGGTCGCCGCGCTACTCTCCGCTGCTACACCATGAGGCAGGCGACTTCTTCGATAATGACCAGGTCATGAGCACGGTCGCGGAGCACCAGGGCATTCGTCCGCCCTTCTCCAGCGCACCGCACGACTTCAACTCCGTAGGTGTCCTTGTGATGGCGAAATTGGCTCCACGCGGGATCTTCGGCCCGCCCGTGACACAGCTCATGCAGGAAGTCAGCTTGATCTGCCGGGTCGGGCGTGGCGGTAATAGCTTCAGCTACCGATACCTCGTAGACGCGCAAGTCGAAGCGGGAGACTGTTTCGTCAGGCAGCTTGGCTTTCCGCAGGTACGACTCCCTGGCTTCGTCAGGCGTTTCCATCAAGCCAAGCCCGATCAGCGCGTAAGGACAGGGCTGATGGCGACAAGGCTCGTTGATACGCCGGCTGAAAATCGTCGCCCGATCGCGGCCGCCCACCAAGCAGCCGTGCACAGTTTCCGTCGAGACATCGAGCTCGATCCAATCCCGCTGGCTGAACGGTGGGTCTAGCATGTGGCCGGATTGTGGGTTAGATTCCGCTTTATCCGGTACGAATGGTTTACGCTTGTGTTCCAGACCACACTGAACGCGGGAGCCTCAGAGCGGTCTGGAGTGCGTCGGCGGAGAGCCGACGCAAGAGCGCGATACTCGTAGTGAGCTGCTGACTTAGAAGTCAGCCGACTAGAAAGGCGATGCCCAAAATGCCGAAGGAGAATGTGGATCGGGGGACCAAGACTCCGCGCCGGCGTAACAGGCGATCCGTCGGTTCCGACAGCCCCACCCAACCGGCCGGCACCGCGGCGCTTGGACGGCCACCCGGCCCACAGCGCAAGGTCGAAGGAGCCGACGTGCTTCCGAAGCTCGAGTCGTTCGCGCAGCCCCGCGAATGGATCGCCGCGCTGAAGTTGATCGGCTTCACCGATGGGGACCTGGCCGAAGCCACCGACTCGTCCGAGTCCACCGTGGCCAAGTGGCGTTCCAGTACCGTGCCGGGCCCTGCTGCCCGGATCAAGGTTGACCAAGTCAGAGCCGTCGTGCTGTACCTGATAAGCAATGGGATCGCCCCCGCCGGCGCATACGGCTGGGTGACCGGCGTCGATCCAGAGCTTGATTGGAAGCGACCCATCGCCTTGGTGGGAGACGGCGACTTCGACCGTGTCACACAGCGGTTGAATGACATCGCGCCGCATGAGCCGCTGCGAGCGGAGGATGCGTCGACAAGTGATCGGCCCTCTGATGATCGGCAAAAGGTCGTGACCTAGCCGAGCAAGTCCACACGGCGAAGGCAGGGCGGGTCCGGACGCGGCCGGCGACGGTCTCCCGGATGTCAAGGCGCGGCGCTCCAATCTGTAGTGATCTCTTGCAGTTCGTCATACGCACTGCCGAAAACAGCGAGCTTCTCTGCGCGATCGCCCGCTCCCCTGTCGACGATCGTACCTCGGTCAACCTAACTAGATCACTCGAAGTTCGCTAGCCGGCGGAAACCTTTTGTTGGTCCACACCGGTCCCACCCCTGGACGGTCGAGAGTTGGACAGTATCGGTTGATCGTTCATAAGGCGCCACCAGCTCCCGACGCGGCCAACGGCGCGGATCAGGTGGAGGGACTCGGTCCCGCCAGGCACGACGTTCCTGCCCCGCCGACCGTTTCGCCGGCTCATCTGGGCCCCGACCCGAACAGCGCCGGGCCGCTCGGCGGAGCGCGGACCGCAAGGGCCGAGGCGCAGGCGCCGCCGAGTCGCCGCGCCGTCACGTGTCGATGCCTGGATGTCCCCGGCCTGACCCCGCCAGGCGTACAGCGCCTCCTTCATGGCGTGGGCGAGCTTTGGTGCGCGCGCACCAGCCAGGCCCGCTGATCGGGGTGTAGATCGGCGACGCTGTCACACACTGCCCTTTAGAGCACCACCGAGGTCAGGTAGCCGAAGGCCAGCAGGTCGAGGGCACCGCCGTCCTCGCACGGACAGTCGGGGGACGTCTCCTGAGCATCTGGGTTGGGCGTGCGAGGAGTAGCAATCGTGCGCCACCATCTCCTCAAACCCGGTCGAGCGGCGTCGGTTGGCGCTGGCCGCCCGAGCGAACGGGAACCGTGCCTGCACGCCTGGGCCCGAACCGGTCGCCGTGCCTGACAGTTAGCTTGCGTGTCGGCCCCACGGGCGTACAGCTCCGTAGGTCAAACAGAGCCGGTCATGCGGCGACGCGCGTGGCAACACGCTGGCAACATCCATCGCGTACCGAACCGTCCAGGTTGTCCGAGAAATCCAGCCGCGGCGGGTAATCTGGACTCCCCCGGACACTACGCGCATCCCGCCGGCAAGGTTGAGGGCCTTGTGGGGGGTTTCCCCCGTGGGAGTTCGAGTCTCCCTGGGCGCACTTCTTCGGTTGTCGCGCTCGTGCGGTTAGAGAGAACGCGCGAGGCGACCCAGAGAACCGATTTCGAAAGGGCCCCAGCGCTGGCTGTCAGGGCTTGACGCGTCGACCACGAATGTTCATTCGAGTGGCGCTCATCCAGCAGCGCCGTGGCGCCACGCTGGGTCCGCCGCTGAACTGCTGCACCTCAAGCGGAACGGTTCCCCCTTGTGAGTCAGACCTCGTTCCTTAGGGACTCGCCAGCCTCATCCTGGTGATCGGGGAGATCGGCCCCTTTACGTGCGCCTGACCGCAAGCGATCAATTTCTGCTCGCTGCGATGGCAGATAGGGGAGCCCGCCGATCCCGGGTTGCGGAGTGCCGTCAAGGTCTCTCATCCAGGCTCGAAATCGCCGCCACCGTCCAGGACGCCGCACCATACGGAGAGCCTACTCCGGTGTAACGGTTGGCTTCACGCGACACCTTCCATCGCGGTGCGCGAAGCGGAGTTGGCCCGGTGCCACGTGGAGACT
>JBBQNR010000106.1:0-8791 GCA_038330145.1 Solirubrobacterales bacterium | reverse complement strand
AAAGACCTCGAACGTGCGGTCGAGCAATTCTGTCGGGCTGAACTCGACGAGCTCCTTCGTCAGCCGCCCGGGCACTCAGTGGGTAACGCAGGTGCCGATCGCTGCGCGCCGCTGCCGACGACCGCCGTATCACCGAACGTGCTCTCTGCAGGCATTTCTGCTTGCCCGCGCGCGGTTCGGATGCGGGCCGGACTGCCATGGTAAGGAAGGGGTCGCCGGTTCAAGTCCGGCAGAGGGCTCTCGCAAACCCCACCACAGCGCGGTTTGCCCGTTTCCGGAGCGGCCTGGCTGACCACTTCCGGGGCGAGGAGAAGGGGGTTGCCGGTTCGAGTAGGCCAGAGGCTTCCCCGCAAACACTGCTGCGCGCGGCTCGCCCTGCCGGCTCGCTTCTTGGGTGAATCGACGCTAGTTCTTCAGTCGAGCTCGACATGTGCCGCGTAGGTGAGCCGCGGCACTCCGCGTCCCAGGTCGCTGTCGCTTCGCAGCAGCTCGTATTCGGCGACCTCGAGGCGCATCCGTTGGGCGCCACGAGGGGCGGGCAGTTCGACGAGCTGCTCCCAGAGCACGTTGCCGTCGGCGTCCGGATCGACCGGTTCGACCAGTGAGAAGAAGTTTTGCCAGTCGATCGCGGCCGGGTGACCGCCGGCGTGTTCCCAGTCGAGGTCGTCGGGATCGTCTCCTGCCGGCACGGTTGTCGTATGGACCCGCAATGCCACGTGCGGCGGGTGCGGCTCGTTCGGCGCCCGCCCGCGCAGCGTCACGAGTACGTGCTCGGGATCCTGCCAGGCCAGGCTCAGCGTGCGCTCGGGTGCGATCTGCCCGAACTCTCCGAGCACCACGTGCGAGATGATCGCATCGGGCAGCGACTGTGGCTGGAACCGCACGAATGCGAGTCTTACGAATGGCCAGTAGTTCCACGGCAGCGCCTCGACGTCGAGCTCGATGTCGCAGAACCAGCGCTTGCGTTGCTTGTCCCACTCGGGGCGGAAGCCCACGGCGATTCCCGTGAGTCCGACCGGCTCCGCGAGTGTCACCTTCTCGGCGGCCACGCGATTCGGGAAGTGATGTGGCTCGAGCGGCACTGCCGTGGGAGCGGGCGCGCCCGACCAAGTCGCATCGAGCCCGTAGCGCGAGCAGACGGCCTCTGGCAGCTGCTGGTCGGTCTCGAGCACGACGCCGAGCAGCTCGCCCTCCCCCGATTGGTACCACGGGCGTGCAAGGTAGACGCGCAGGCCCCCGCCACCTCGTGTCTGCGTGTGGTTGGTCCAGCCGGTCGGCGGTGGGGTCGCTGGCCAGTCGAAGGTCGGCACCGCGTAGAGGACCGCCGGCACGCTCGGACGAGCCGAGTTGAGGATGCTCACTTCGACCTCGTCGCCGGCCTGCGTGTCGCGCAGCACTTCCGGGATCGTGAGGTTCTCGCGCAGGTACTCGCGGAAGCTCGAGGTCGCCCGGGCCAGGTACTTGACCCTGCGATGGCGCGTGTCCCCGAATTCGTGGCTCGTGCGTACGCCGGGAGCTGTCGGCGGGAAGGCCATCCCGGACGTCCACGCCTCTCCGACGGCGTAGTCAGCCGCTACTGATTCCCGGTCCTCCTCCCGCCACCCGTCGTCGGGGTCGTCGAGGAACTCGGTCCAGCGCCCGAGTACGTCGATGCGCCCCGTGCTCGCCACATGCAGCTCAAGCACGCCGCCGCTGAACTCTGCGGTCGTCTGCCCGATCTCGGTGCGCACGGCGTCGAGCTGCGTGAAGCGGGCCGGAGCGACCGGATGCTGAACCGCGTGGACGAGTACGAGCGTTCGCGCCGGCGTGATCATCCAGTGCGCGCCGCTGTGGGCGAGCCCGCGCAGCCCGGACGAGGGGTTGTCGTCGTCCAGCCAGTCCCAGATCCCGTGAGCCTCCAGGGTCGCCGGCAACACGTACGAGCTGTAGCGCACCGTGGCGCGTCGGGCCTTCGGGAGGAAGACGGTCAGCAGCCGGTCCGCCTCGTTCCAATGCGGTGGCTGGGCCGTCGCTGTCTGCTCGGCGATGCGCAGCCGGAATGCGTCCAGGTCGGGCCAGGTGCCGGTGTAGGGCACCTGGAGCAGCGGCTCGGTTTTCGACGGATCGTCGCCCGCGCGTACGTGGTGCACGGGGAGAGCGTCGCCGTCGACCGCGTCGACGAGGCCCGGCACGCCGCGCAGCGCCGCGCCCGTCACGATCGGGTCGGGCAGGTAGGGCGCCGGGAGCGTCTGGTCCGCCGTGTTGATCCAGTAGTCGCCCACGTCGACCGGCGTGCCGAACGGGATCGTCGGTTGCGGGTTGTGGATGTCGGCCGTGTGCACGTCGATGATCTTCGGCTTCTCGAACGTGCCGGACTCGCGCAACGAGATCCGGTAGCCCGTGTCGGGATCCCCGGGGGTGGCTCCGTTGCGGAAGGCGGCCTCAAGCTTGCCGTGCAGCTCGGCCATCTGCTGGGAGGTCTTGGGCGGGAACAATTGCCGTGTCCGGTGGGCGGCCGCCTCGGGCGGCGCCGCGCTCATCTCTTGCTGGTCATAGGTCGCGTTGTCGCGGTCGAAGTCGCTGCGCAGCACGATCCGCTCGAGCGATTCGCCGGGCCAGAACTTGCGCAGGGCCAGCGGGGCGGGTGGCCCCGCGGGCTCGAAGCGCCGGTAGGTGAGCGCCTCGGTCTGCGGCGCGGTCGGCTTGAGTGACGCGAGCGGCTCGCCGCACAGGTCGGCGCAGATCGCGCGTAGCGCGTAGCGGTGGCCGAATCGCAGGCGCGGCAGGGTTCCCGGCCTGGTCGTGAAGCTGGTCACGAGGCGGAACTCGGTCTCGGCCTCGCTACGCGGCGGCGCCGGGCGGTCATACGGCTTACCAGGAGGCGGCGGCCCCTCGACGTGGTTCTCCAGCGTCATGCCCGGGCGCTGGGCGGCGAGGCTCCAGCCGCTCCAGCGCGCCAGCGCCTCGTGCATGTACAGCGGCTCTCCGTCGCCCGCCGTCGCTGTCGCCGAGGTCCGCTTGACGTATCCGTGGTCGGTCGTTTCGAGAACGTGGCGGACGACGGTTCCAGCATCGTCGACGAGGTCATACGTCCCGATGCGTTCACATAGCGAGAGCCAATTTCCGCCGTCGGGCTTGACCTCGATGCGGTAGCCGCGAACGAGGTCCTCGGCGAACAGAGCCTCGACGAGCTCTGCCGGCTCCCCTGCGACGGCCGGCGGCTTGGGCGTCTGCTGAGCAGCGGCATCGACGAGGTGCTGGTGCACGTGCCACGCTCGGTCAGCGCGGACGATCGCGAGTCCGCCTGAGCGCAGTGCCGGGAGGGTCTCGCGCTCTGGCCGGTCGAGCGCCTTGACCGCGAGCTGGTCGAGCTGGTGTTCGCGCTCGAGCGTCGCAGCGGTCAGGATCGTCTTCAACGCCGCCCCGTCCGAGTCGACCTGGATCACGTCGAACTTCGGCGCGTCGGTTGTGATCCGGTCGCCGGCATCGCGCAGGTCGAGCGCTCCATCGGCGAAGTCCGAGCCTGGCTCGTGTGCGGCGTTGAAGCGGTTTCCGTCGAGTTCGCAGTGGGTCCGCGCGGCAATGTCGCTCTCGCGCATCCCACCGTCCCACAGCGGGATCACTCGAATGGTTCCGGGGTCCGTCGCCGGACGGGGGACGCGGAGCCGCACGACCAGCCCGAGCTGCCGCATCAGCTCCGGGTAGTCGCCGAGCGCGCCGATCGCCTGGTGGAAGTCGAGCTTGGGCTTCTTGGGCGGCGGCTGGGATGCCGGCGGGTTCTCGCTCTCGGGGCGCTCGTGGAAGCGCTTCGCGCGCGCGAACTCGAACGTGAGGTCGCGGGCTGCCAGCGCGGCGGAGATCGAACCGTGCAATGTCGCCGGTGCGATCGCCTTGTTCGCGGCGAGCTCCCGCTCGAGCTGCTCGAGCGGCGGCAGCGTCGCGGGCGCGAGCGGCGGCTTGGTCACGTAAGGCGAGGGATGGACCGTGCGGGGGATCGAGACCTTCGGCCTCGTGGGGTCGGGAGGTGGTCCCGGGTCCGGTACGAGAACGGCGTGCAGGAGACGGAAGACGACGCGTAGCGCGTACCGCAGCCGCGGCGGGAGATGACGGCAGACCGGGCCTAGCAGGCGACAGAGCCGCTCGAGCGCGTGCCACAGCGCGCCCAGGCACCCGTCCGATCCCGCCGACGGCCCCGCTGGCACGTCGGGTCGCGGCACGGGAATGTCGTGCTCCTCGCGCGGCGGCGGTTCGCGCTCCTCCTTCACACGCACGTCGATCACGGGGCCGACGGTGCGTCTCAGCGGCTCGAGCTCCTGGCGTGGCGGCGGCCGTGTCGGGTACCGGCGCCCGAGGTCGGTGTAGACATCGCGCAGGTAGGCGGTGATGAAGCGGACCGAGTAGGAGTGAATGGGAAGCTGACTGAGATCCTTGAACGTCCACGGGCGCACGAATGTGCTCGCCCGGAAGAGGTGGTTCCACGCGTTGTGATCGAGGTGCGCTGGCACGATCGGATCGGCGTCGTGACGGGAGCCGTCGGCGAACTCGACCTTGAATGTCAGACGTTCCGCGAGCGTCTTGGTCCAGTGCTCGAGCTCGGGGAATTCGGATAGCTTGAACTCGGAGCCGGGCGTGGCGTTTACTCCGAGCCTCGGCGAGACGAGCACGTCGATCTCGAGCACGTGCGTGTCGGCGCGCCGCGGCAAGGCCGTCCACAGGACGTGCTGGTCAGGCATATGCCGCGCAGTACTCGTGCCAGGGATCGGGCGGCATCAGTGCCTCGAACGGGGGGTCGCTGTCGGAGCCGGCGAACTGGCGCTCACACTCGACCTCGACCGACGTGGAAAACAGGAAGATGTCGATCTCGACAGTGATAACGGCGCGGCCGTATGCCTTGCCCGGCTCCTTGTACGTGAAGCTCAGGTTCAACTCGATCGAGGCGGAGATCAGGCCGAGCACGGACATGTTGCCTCCGAGGCGGAGGTAGCCCGTCAGCGTGCAGCCTTTGGCGCTCTCGATCTTGAAGTAGATGCCGGCCATCACGTGCACGCCGCCCTGTGCGACGCCGAGGTTGATCGCGCAGCTGGCGCCGAACTCGAGTGCTGCCTCGAGCTGCTGGACGCCGTTGGGGTCGATTGTGAGGCCGAAGAATCCGCCGCCGCCGAAGAGCGAGACCGTGAGGAGGAACGGCTCATGGCGCTGACAGAACGCGAAGTTGACCGTGAGGGCGCCGTCCGTGAACGGGATCGCAAAGCCGGCTCCGAAGCTCAGGTTCTGCAGCGCGAAGATGCCGACGGCGACGTCGGGTATCGCGAGCGAGAAGCTCGACCGTACGCCTTCCGGCGTGATGTCGAGCGCCGGCGGGTCGCTGAAGCCGCTAAGCGGGATCAGGTCCTTCAGCTTCTCGACGAACGACAGCGGGCCGTCGAAGACGACGTCGCCCATCTTCACGTCCACGTCGGGCTTGCTGCCCATCGCGGCGGCGAACTCCACCTTGTCGAAGCCGATCTGCAGGAATGTCGGCTTGCCGAGTAGGTGGACGCGGAAGGATGTCAGCGTCGCGCGCACGTCCGACTTTGGCGCGGTCGATCGGGCGTCGAAGGTCGCGACGACCTCCATTTTCGTGCTGCCTGTCACGATGAAGATCGAATCGTTCTTGGGGTAGTTGACCGGGACCGGATTCCAGACTTGGTGGGCGATGAGCGCCTCGGTTGCGCCCTCGGTCACGATCCGCGGCACGTCGCTCGGCTGGGTGCCCGTGATGATTCCGAGCACCTGCTTGAGCTCGAAGACTCCGAAGAGCTTTGGCTGCATTCCCGCGAAGAAGGAGCTCGGGTCGAACTTCCCGGCCGCGAGGTCGGCGAGCTTGGCGGCCTGGCCCCCGACCGGGCCGAGCTGTCTTGACAGCCCCTCGACGCTCATGCTCGGCTGGATCAGGCCGCCAGCGCGGTCGCCCTTGTCACTGAAGTCGAGCTTGAGCGCGTTGCCGGGCTTGAACTGTGCGATGACTTCGTTGACGTTCGCTCCACCGAGACCGTTTGCCTTGTAGGCGGCGTGGTACTCGATCTTCGCCGCGCCGCCTTGCCCCGCCACGATCTCGAGCGCAGGCGCGCGGACCTCCGCAGTCACGAGCTCGGGCCAGAAGCCCGGCTGGTTGGCGGCGGGCGGGCCCGTCGGCTTCGCCGGCATAGGGCTCTGCGGCGACGCGCTGAAGGCGACAGCCTGCGACGAGTACGTCGCATCGCCTTTTGGACCGGGGGCGAACGCGATGCTCGCGCCGTATGCGTCCAGCTCGCGGTCGCCGTAGAGCGCTTTGGCCGTCCCGATGGTCGAGCTGTCCCAGCCCACGGTCGAGTCGATCCAGACGAGGGGCGTCGCGAGGTCGACGTCGTTGCCTTCCACGTCGGTCCCGGTCAGCATGAACTCGAACGGCTCGCTCTGCCCGAACTCGGTGATCAGGAAACAGTTGCCACCCGGCTTGAGATTCGGCGTCACCCGGGTGCGAAGGCGGACCACGTGCAGCGGCATCGTGTGCGCCTGGCCGCTCGGCGCGGCCCCGGGCGTGAAGGTCTTGACCGGCTCGCGCACCACGATGAACTCCCGCCTGAGGAGCAGCGGCGGGTCGCCTGGCGGCGGTTCCAGGCCGACGAACTTGCGCTCCGAGACCTCGATCTTGGCCGCGAGATGCCCGAATGGGTAGAGAAAGCCGACCCGGACGATGCGGACGAACTGGTCGCGGCCCTGGGTGGCGCGATGGCTCCACTCGACGAGGCTCGTGAACGCCTTGGGCGGATCCCAATCGCCGCGAGAGTCGAGCCACGCTCCAAGCGCCGTGAGCGCGAGCCGGCGCACAGCGACGGGCTCCGGTTCGTACCCAGTGCCGGTCTGCAGCGCGTAGCGGTGGTTGCCCGACACATGGACGATGTCGGCCCGGTCGCGCTGGCTCATCGCGTTAAGCGCGAACGGCTCGCCCTTGCCCTCGGGCGCACTGCCCCAGACCGGGCCGGTAGGCGTCCAGGCCGGCCCGTCGCCCTGGCGCAGCCAGACGCCCCGCACCTCACGCTGCCCGTTTCTGTCAGGCGCAGCTTTGAGCAGCGAGTGCCAGAGCTCGACACGCGTCGAGCTCGCGCCCGGCACAGACGACGTCACGTGGTCGAAGCCGGTTTCGGCCTCAGGGGCGAGGATGAGCCGGAACGGCAGCTCGATCGCCGTTTCCGTCGGCCCAGGTGGGCCGAGCGCGGGCGGATTGAAGAGGTACGGCAGGAGAGCGAAGACGTTGAGGCACCCGGACGCCGCCGGACCACGCGCCGCGCTGGGTGGCACCGAGAGGCCGCTGGCGGCAAGCAGCTCGAGTATCGCCGTCAGCTTGTAGTCGACCGGAAACGCACCGGAATCGATCCGGAACGCGACACGCGACGGCGCGGCGCCGCGCGACGGCACGAGCAGCGGCCCGCGCGGCGGGTCCTGCTCGGGAAAGGCGGCCTCTGCCACGTGTTGAGGCGGCAAATGAACGACGATGATCGGGGCGCCGCTCCCGTTCGCGATCAGATGGCGGTTCGGCGCGGCACCGACGAGGTCGATCCCGACGAGCTCGAGCTCGCAGACCAAGAGATCGTCGGACCGAACGACTCGAACCCGCTGGAGCACCCACCCTCCTGACAGACGGTCGGAACTTCCGACCCTAGCGCCGGCCGTCGACGCGGGTCAAGTGGTGCAAAGCCGTTGCGACGGCATTGTTGAGCACCAGTGCTGTTGTTCCGTTGACGCCCCGCCGCCTGCGCGACCTCGCCGCCCAACGTGAAGAACTCAAGCTCCCCGGTCTCGGCGTCCAGGGACCGCCGCCACGATCTTGGTGGCATGCGCGTCCAGGCCGACGAGGGTTCTAGCCTTCGCCATGGCTGGCTCCTCCGCTTCGGTTATGGGTCGCCGCACGGGTACCAGCCGCGCGGCTCACAACACCCCTACGATCGTCGCGGAGGGACCGGGCCCTTCTACCCCCAGGAGGGACGGAATCCTCAGCCATTTTGTCTAGCGAGCGGGAACCGGTGGCAGCGTCCTCCTCCACAAGAACGTCCGTCTCACCGACGCCGTGTCGGGAAATCCAGACGCACGCGGACGAACACGGATGACGACTGTTTCGTGATAGCGACCATCGGCGACCATCGCAGCCCATCCGTGGACTGCTGGCCTCTCGGAACTGGCGGTTTGTCCGACGATGGCAAGCCGGCCACCGCCAAACATCGTCAGCCGCAATAAAAGCCGTATCCGATGGTGTCAACTCCGTTGTAGTACATGAAGCAAGGGCGCTTGCCAGGTTGCCACCCTGAAATGAGTCGTTCTAATGCCTTGCGAGAAGGCTCCGAGACAAATCAGTCGCCGCGAAACGCCCCTTGCAGCCGCGCCACCGATATATGCGAAGCCTCAGGCGATTGCGAAAGCGGAAGCCGTGAGTGGGATGAGGCGGCTGGGGTCGGAGCGCCCATGCTGTGCCTATGCACGACGCCGGGACAGGACGGGCTGGCGGCGCGACTGCCTATCGTCCCGAGCGCAAGTGAGTATGGCGAGGTCCCAGACGTCCGCTCGGTGCGCGGAAGCGGAAGCGCGGCGCGACGCAGCGCATCATGCGGCGTCGCTGTTGCTGGTCGTCTCGACGAAGCGGGAGCCCGATGCCCGCTGACAGGCGCGGGGGAGCGCCCGCGGACGACGTGCCGGCCGTTTGGGCCGGCTGGGGTGGACGATCCGCCGTCCGGGCTGTAGGAGGCGGCGACCGCGTTGCTGCGAGCGGGCGACGGTCTGCGGGCGTCGTTCGGGTTCG
>JBBQNR010000105.1:0-8843 GCA_038330145.1 Solirubrobacterales bacterium | reverse complement strand
AGCGGATCCTTCGATGGCGGCTGGTGGAACTACACCGGCATCCTGCGCGAGGTCTACCTGCGGCGCGTGAAGAACCTCGACCTCGAGGACGTCTTCGTGCGGCCGAGGCTGCGCTGTTCCCGCTGCGCCGCCCGCATCTTCGTGGACCTGCGCGTGGCCAACTTCGCCAGCCGAGGCCGTCGCGCGAGCATCGTGGGAAGCATCGGGGGCAAGCCGATCCGCTTTCGGGCCAAAAGGGTCGGCGGGCGGGGGTCACGCAAGTTCAGGGGACGTGCACGCATACGAAATCCGCGGCTGTGGTGGCCGGATCGCCCGCATCTGTACACGGTCAGACTCTCCGCCTACGATGGCGGGCGGCAGGTTCAGCGCTACACCGTCCACACCGGCATCCGCACGCTCGATGTCAACCGGCTCGGTCGCGTCGAGCTGAACGGCCGCGAGCTCAACCTGCGCGGCGCCAGCATCCACGAGGACAGTCCCACCCTGGGGGCCGCCCTCGGCCGGCCGCAGCTGCGCCGCACGATGGAGTACCTGCGCAACCTGGGCGCTCACATGACCCGCGCTCACTACCCGCTTCATCCGTACTTCCTCGAGCTTGCAGACCGCAAGGGGATTCTGGTCTGGTCCGAGATCCCGGTATTCCGGATGGCCAGCTCGCTGTTCGCGAACACGGAGGTGCGTGCGAAGGCGCTACGCATGCTGCGAGAGGAGATATTGCGAGATCGCAACCATCCCTCGGTGATGGTCTGGAGCCTCGGCAACGAGAACGCCTCCAGGCCCGGCACCGGGCTTCGCAAGTACATACGCAAGGCTGAACGCGTCACCCGGGACCTCGACCCCACACGCCTGATGGGTATCGCGACGTCCGGCTTTCCCACCGTCGAGAAGCAGCAGATCTACACCGAGCTCGACGTGATCGGGATCAACGACTACTTCGGTTGGTACAGCGGCCCGCGGGGAACGATCTCAGACCGCAACCAACTGGGCGGTTACCTAAACCGGCTCCACTCCGACTATCCCAACCAGGCTCTCTTCATCACGGAGTTCGGGGCCGAGGCCAACCGCTCGGGAGCGGTCGGCGAGAAGGGCACCTACGAGTTCCAGCGTGATTTCCTCAAATACCACCTCGGTATTTTCGCCGAGCGGCCCTTCATCAACGGTGCGCTGATCTGGAACCTGCGCGACTTCCGCGTCAAGCCGGGCTGGGCCGGCGGTAACCCGTTCCCGCATCCTCCCGTCAACGAGAAGGGACTCGTGGACGACTCCGGGCGGCTGAAGCCGGCCTTCTCGGACGTGCGGGCGATCTACCGCGCCACCGGCCCCTACCGCTAGACGAATTCTCGCGTGCCCGGGGAGCACGCGGATTCGGAATCAATCATCTAGGTTCCGGATATGCGCAGGATCCTGCTCCCGGCACTCGTCGCCGTGGCGGCGCTGCTGGCAGTCAACACCGTCATCACGGACAACGAGACCAAGAGCGCCAAGGCGGACGTCGGGCGGATCCTGAATCTGCCCGGAGGCGATCTCCAGGTGCTGGAAAGCGGCTCGCGGTCCAAGCCGACGATCGTGCTGCTGCACGGAATCGCGGGCTCGATGCACTGGTGGACGCCGGCCGAGCGGTACATGGCTCAGAACTTCCACGTCGTCTCGATCGACCTGCTCGGCCACGGTGGCTCGGAAAAGCCCGACAGCGGCTACTCGATGCCCGATCAGGCTCGTCAGGTGTCGCGCGCGCTCGAACAGCTCGGGGTGAAGCGGGCGATCGTCGCTGGACACTCGCTGGGCGGCGTGGTCGCGACGGCGCTGGTCGAACAGGACCCGACCCGGGTCGATGGCGTCGTGATCGTCGACTCGCCTCCCAGCAAGGACGCCGGCGAGTTGCCATTCCTGGCCCGGCTCGGGTTCGTGCCGGTACTTGGGGAAGCTATTCGCCGTGTCGTCCCCGACGGCGTCGTCAAGGACAACCTCGCCAAGGCGTTCGCACCCGGGTTCGGTGTTCCCGACCAGTTCGTGAAGGACTTCCGCAAGATGACGTACACCTCCTACGACCAGTCGCACCAGAAGTCTGACGACTTCAATCAGCAGCGGTCGGTCGCGGACCGTCTGGCGCAGGCGCGCAAGCCGTTGCTGGTGATCTTCGGGCCGGAGGACGACCTGGTGGATCCCAAAACGGCATCGCAGTACAGCAAGGTGCCGGGAGCGTCGGTGACCCTGGTCCCGAACACCGGCCACAGCCCGATGTTCGAGAGGCCGGCCCAGACCGCCGCGCTGATCCAGGACTTCGCCAGGCGCAACAGCCGCTAGGACGGGGCCTTCCCCGGCGTGCCGGCCCCCGCGGCCACGGGCCGCGGAATCAGCTGGCGGCCGAGTAACCCTCCGCCACCTTCGGCCAGTTGACGACGTTCCACCAGGCATCGATGTAGTCGGGGCGCTTGTTCTGGTACTTCAGGTAGTAGGCGTGCTCCCAGACGTCGACGCCAAGTAGCGGCGTCTGGCCGTCCGAGATCGGGCTGTCCTGGTTCGCCGTCGAGACAACTGCGAGGCCGCTCCCGTCGTGCACCAGCCAGGACCACCCAGACCCGAAGCGATTGACGCCAGCGGTCTTGAGCTCGTCCTGGAACGACGAGAAGGAGCCGAAGGCCGAGTCGATCGCCGCTGCCAGGTCGCCCTCGGGCTCACCGCCGCCGTCCGGGCTCATCCATTGCCAGAAAAGCGAGTGGTTGTAGTGGCCGCCGCCGTTGTTGCGCACCGGCGTCGCCTTGTCACCCAGCTTGTCGAGGTTGCGCAGCACCTCCTCCACCGGCTTGTCGGCCCATTCCGTTCCCTCCAGCGCCGCGTTCGCCTTGTCGACGTAGGCCTGATGGTGCTTGTCGTGGTGGACGCGCATCGTCGCTTCGTCGATGTGCGGCTCGAGCGCGTCGTAGTCGTAAGGAAGGTCGGGAACTGTGTAGGCCATGCGCCAACTCCTTCGGTAGATTCGGGCGCTCGCATCCTACTCCAGCGCTATGGGCGGCTCAGACGTCCGTCGTGCCAATCGCGGCGATCTGCTTCTCGGTCAGCTCGACCCAGGTCGCGTGTGCAACCGCGCATACCTCGCCGTCGTCGGTCATGATCGCCGAGCCGGTATCGAGCTTGCGGCCCTCGCGGCTGATCGGCCAGCCGACGGCGACGTGAGGCTCGCCGGCCCGAACCGGGCACAGCTGGTTGGCGGCAAAGCGCGCCAGCACCGACACGCCGACATCGCCCAGCAGCACGATGACGTTGCCGCCGGGACAATCGAGCACCGACCATACGAATTCGGGCAGCACCGCCCCGTCGGGGCCGGCGAGCGAGACGTCGGGCGTCCAGGGCGCGGCGAAGAGCCGGCGCCCCTCGACCGGGCCGGCGAACAGCCTCATTCCATCAGGGGGATCGCGATCGGTGCCGCACACGAAACAGCTCCCGAACGGGTGGTTGTCCAGCAGGGGCGAGCGCGCGGACGCCGCCTCTGCCTCCTCCACCCCGACCGCCGCGGGCACCTCCAGCTCGAGCGTCACCGGCCGAGCCTGAGCGACCACCTGGCCATCATCGATCAGCTCGACGCTTCCATGCTCGCCGCGGCGAACCTCCAGCGGCGTCTCGAGCGGCGGTGGCCTGCGCAGCGTCACCTCGGCGGCACCATCGACGAACTGAGCCGCCATCGCGGCCGAGTACCCACCATGGCCGCTGTTGGGAGGGCCCCTGAAGCGCTCGGCGATGACCACCTGCTCGCTCACGGCGCGTCACTGTAACGACCGGCCCTTGCATACCGCCGAGTATTCGCGTACTATCCGGTATCCGAAAGCCGGATCAGGTTTAGCGGACCGAGGAGAGCAGATGCCCGAGGGCAGCAAACACACCTTCCTCTTCACGGACCTGGTGGGGTTCACAGCCCTCACCGAGGCCAACGGCGACGACCGCGCGGCCGAGCTGGCGGTGGACTTCTACGGCCGTGTCAGGTGCCTCCTCCCCGAGCACGGGGCCGAGGAGGTCAAGACGATCGGCGACGCGATCATGCTGCGCTGCGACGACGCCGGCCTGGCGATCCTGCTCGGTCTTCGGATCGTGGACCAGCTCGAAGCCGTGCCGGGCTTTCCGCCGGTTCGAGTCGGGATGGCCACCGGCCCCGCGGTGTCGCGCGACGGCGATTGGTACGGGGCCACGGTCAACGTGGCCGCTCGCCTCTGCTCTGCGGCGGGTGGCAGCCAGGTGCTCGTGAGCGAGGCGACACGAACGGCGGCGGGAAAGCTGCGCAAGGTGGAGCTGGACGACGTCGAGCTGCACTGGTTGAAGAACGTCACGGAGCCGGTGCCGGCGAGGCTGGTGACGCTCCACGATTGCAGGCTGCCCAGTCCCGGGTCCCTGCGCTCGTTCAAGCTGCTGCGCGGAGGCCGCGTGGTGGAGGCGGCCCGATGAGCGCCGCGGTGAAGCCCAAGCTTCCGCCCGGGCCGCGCATGCCGCGAGCGTTGCAGACGCTCGGGTGGGTCGCGCGACCGCTGCCGTTCATGGAGCAGTGCCGTGACCGCTACGGCGACATCTTCACCCTGCGGATCGCACAGGAGGGCTCGTGGGTGTTCCTCTCCCACCCCGACCTCGTCAAGCAGGTCTTCACGGGAGATCCGCGCGTGCTCCACGCCGGCGAGGCGAACGTCATCCTGCTGCCAATAGTGGGCAGCAACTCCGTGCTGCTGCTCGACGACGACAAGCACATGACCCAGCGCAAGCTGATGCTGCCCGCCTTCCACGGCGAGCGCATGGAGCGCTACGGGCAGCTGATGGGCGCGATCGCCGAGCAGGAGATCGATGCCTGGCCGACCGGCGAGCCGTTTCAGCTCTGGCCGCGGATGCAAGCCGTCACGCTCGAGGTAATCATGCGCGCGGTCTTTGGCGTCGAGGAGGCCGACCGCCTCGAGCGCCTGCGCACGATGCTGAAGAGGACGCTCGACTGGACCGCCGACCCGCGCCGCATGTTCGCGATGGCGGTGCTCGGGCCGCAGCGGATGTCGGCCAGCAACTGGTTCCGGCGCGCGATCGAGCCGGTCGACGCGCTGGTGCTGGAGGAGATCCGCCGCCGCCGCCAGGACCCGGATGTCGCGGCGCGAGAGGACGTTCTGTCGTTGCTCGTCCAGGCGCGCTACGACGGCGGCGGCGAGATGAGCGACTCGGAGCTGCGCGACGAGCTGATGACGTTGCTGCTTGCCGGCCACGAGACCACCGCCACCTCGCTGGCGTGGGCACTGGAGCGACTGCTGCGCCATCCCGACAAGCTGGACCGGCTCGCCGACGAGCTCGCCGCCGGCGACGAGGGCTATCTCGATGCCGTCGTGAAGGAGACGCTGCGGCTGCGGCCCGTGCTGCCAATCGTGATCCGGCGGCTGACCGAGCCGATGGAGATCGGCGGCCACCTGCTGCCCGCCGGAGCCGGTCTGGCTCCCTGCATCTACCTCATCCACCACCGGGCCGACGTATACCCGGACCCGTATGCCTTCCGGCCCGAGCGCTTTCTCGACACCAAGCCGGGCACCTACACCTGGATTCCGTTCGGGGGTGGCGTGCGCCGCTGCCTCGGAGCCAGCTTTGCCCTGTTCGAGATGAAGGTCGTGCTGTCGGCGATCGTGCGGCGAGCGCACCTGCGTCCCGCCGAGCCGCAGGCCGAGCGCGTCGTTCGCCGCGCCATCACGCTGACGCCCAGCCGCAGCACCGAGGTCGTGCTCGAGAGCCGGCTGCCGGCCGTGTCCGACCGCGTCGAGGTGGTGGCCTGATGCCGAGGCTGACTCGCAAGGAAAAGCAGGCTCACACGCGATCCTGCCTGATGAAGTCGGCAGCCAAGGTGTTCGCTCGCCGCGGGCTCCAGAACGCGTCGATCGACGAGGTGGCCGAGGACGCCGGATTCACCAAGGGGGCCTTCTACGCCAACTTCAAGAGCAAGGAGGAGCTGTTCCTGGCGATGCTCGACGAGCGCTTCGCGGCCCGACTGAAGGAGCTCGATAGCGCCCTGGCCACCGACGCCGCGCCGGAGGAGCAGGCGCTCCAGGCCGGCGTCGACTTCGACCGCTACCTGCGCGCCGACCCGGAGTGGCAGCGCTTGTTCTTCGAGTTCGCCGCACACGCGGCCCGCGACGACGACTTCCGCGGGGAGTTGGTCACACGCTACGGAGCGCTCAGGGAGCACATGGCGGCGATGCTGAGCGCCCGCTGCGAGCAGCTGGGCATCCAGCCCCCCGTCCCCTTCGAGCAGCTCTCGCTGATGACGTTCGCTATGGCGAACGGTGTCGCGCTCGAGAGCATGCTCGAGCCCGATTCCGTCAGCGATGACCTCTTTGGGACCATGCTGATGATCTTCTTCACCGGCCTGCGCACGCTGATCGAGCAGTCCGGCCAAGCGCTGCCGGCCGGGGCGTAGCGAAGAGCAGTCTGCGAACCCAAGGCAGGAGTCGGCCCTGTGGTGCCTGCAGGCATCTCCAGACTCAAATTAAACTGAATGCGTGTCTGAGCAGAATGTCGACCTCCATCGCCGTCTGAACGCGGCGTTCAATGCGCGCGACATAGAAGGAGCCATCGCGCTATGCGATGAAGATATTGAGTTCCACTCGCTGTTTGCTGCCGTTGGCGGCGCCGACTACAGCGGGCACGATGGAATACGAAGGTACTTCGCAGACATAGACGATGCTTGGGCCGATGACCTTCAGATCGATCCCGAAGCCTATTTCGACCTTGGCGAACGAACGCTCAGTTTCTACGTGGCACACGGGCGCGGAAGGCAGAGCGGTGCTGAGGTAGTGATGCCGTATGCCCAGGTCGTGCGATGGCGCGAAGGCTTGATCGTCTACTACAGGGCGCACGTTCAAAGGGAGGACGCGCTTCGCGACCTCAGCGTCTCAGAGAAAGCGCTTCAGCCGATCGCTCCCTGATACGGGGTCTCCTGATCGTCGCCTGCTCACGTACACCTCGTCGAGCACGGCCTCGTGCCACTCATCTCGAGCCCGGATCAGGACTTGGAGATGGACTGGTCGAACTCCATCGGCCCTCTCAGAGGCGTCTACAGGGGCCGCAACGAGGTGGTGGAGTTCTGGATGGTGAAGCTCTACCAATCGAAGGAAGGCGGATCGGCGCACGCCCCTCCCACAGTTGCCGAATAGCTCGCTGCCGCAGTTCGCACAGAGCGCCAGCGCGGCGTCAGTGTCGGTCGCCGGGCTCGAGTGCGTGCATTCGGCCGTCGGGGAGGACAAATCAAACGGCGTCAGCCCGGCTCCTGATTTCGTGCCCGAGGCCGACGGCGCATGTTCCCGGGCAATCCCGGCGTGCCAGATGTAGTCTCGGAATATGGCTCGACGCCTGACTCTGCTCGCCGCGCTCCTCGCCGCTGGACTTCTGCTCAGTGCGGCGACGCCCGCCGACCATGCGCTCGCGCTAGATGCCTGCGGTGGGGTCCCCTACGGCCCACCGGCGAACCCGAGAGTCGTCGTCGAACCTGAGATCTATGCAGGCCAGCCGACCTTCTTCAGGGTCGCCGACGACGCCACCGACAGCTCCGGGCCGATCGAAGGCTCGGTGCGCTTCGCGATTTCCGGCCCGGCCGGCCGCGCCACGGTCCCCGGCGACAGGAATGCGACCGCGTCGTACACCCCGCCGAACATCAGCCACTACACGGTCGCAGCGACCTGGAGGCAGTTCGCGTGCGCCGACGGGGACCGGACGACCTACTACGACGTCAGCACGCCGGCCACTGGCTTCGACGCGCTCGCCGGCAAGCAACCCAAGGCCGCGTTCCGCACCAGGCGCCGCCCCAAGGCGCCCAACAGGCCCGGCGATGCGACGCTGCTGGGCTTCCTCGTCTGCCCAGCGCCGTCGCAGGCGCGCAGCGACAACACGTCGCTCGCCGTCTACTACCAGCGAGGCACCAAGAAGCCGAGCCACGCGTCTCCGCATCTGCGGCTCACCGTCCGGGGCGGCTGCGACGGCCGCCAGGATGCGCGTCCGAGGCGCCACCAGGCCCGGAGCTTCTACCTCTCGGTCAACCGCGACCAGGTCCAAGCCACGGTGACCGCCCCTGCGCGTCTGCGCGTCCTCCTGGAGATCAAGGTCGCGGGCAAGTTGCTGGGACGCGCCTACGGCAGGTTCGCGCCGTCGTCGACCGGCGAATCTGTCAGGCGGTCCTGAGGACTCGGTGCGCGATCGGTGTTTGACTCGAGCATGACCGAATGGTTTTGTCACGTCTCCCCCGGTGGGTGACGGGCGTTCCTCCTCGGCACCGCCCACGAGCGTGCCGCGGGAGCGGAAGCAAGGTCAGCGAGCGGCGCTGGTGCCGCTTCTCGTCCAAGGCGGTAGCGCCGGGTCGCGTAGCGCGCTGTCGCAAATCGCGCGAAGCGAAACCACTGGGAGTGGCCCCGCTCGGGTGAGACAATCGAGCGAACATGTCTGGACGACGGTTCAATGTCGACACGCTCCTCGATCCCCAGACGAAGCGCAAAGTTGAGCAACTCAAGCGCGACGACCCCGAAGCTCGCGAGCATTTCGAGCAAGTGCGCGCGAAGCAACTTCACGACCATCCGCCGATTGAGGGTCCCGATCACAGGCCGGCACAAAGGGCCAATGCCACTCAGATGGGCAGCAAGGCCGTGGCGATGAAGTTCCTCGGCTGGCCTTAGCCAATGCAGCATTTCGCCACGAGCCGGGACTGGTGCGCGCCGCGACGCTTCAGCTTCCGCGGCGCGAGGGCGACGGCCTTGGCCGAATGCTTGCCTGCTACTCGGGGCGCCCGGATTTGAACCGGGGACCTCACCGACCCGAACGGTGCGCGCTACCAGGCTGCGCTACGCCCCGAC
>JBBQNR010000104.1:0-9278 GCA_038330145.1 Solirubrobacterales bacterium | reverse complement strand
CGACGCTGGCGGCATTCTCGGCGCTGCTGCTCGTCCGTCGGGGTGGGCAGACGCGAGTCCCCTGTGGTTGCTTCGGCGGTGCTGGAGAGCGTGACTACAGGATCCTGCTGGCCCGCAACGCCTGCCTGGCGGCTCTCGCCGGCCTGCTGCTGGCAGGAGATGGAAGCCGACCGCTCGACGGCATCCAGGCCCCCACCGGTGGGGAGGTCGCGGCCGCCGCACTGCTGATCTCGGGCGTGGCGCTCACTCTCTGGACAGCGAGAGAGGCGCTGGCGCCCAGGCGTTGACCAGGCCGGCTGCCCCGATCCTCGCCGCGCTCGCAACGATCGCCGTCCTGATCTCGGCCGGGAGTGCGCCTGGCGCGCTCTCGAAGGCGTCCAGGCTCGAGGTCGCCGACCCCAAGGAAAGCCACTCCCGGCTCGACGTCAGGGAGGTGGACGCCGACTCCACGGCACGGGACCTCGTCTTCACGGTCCTGACCTGGCGCCGCTGGCGTGCGCCCCAGATACGCGACCGCAGCTACCTGCTGATCCACCTCGACCCCCGCAGCGGCAGCCGCTACTACGCGCTGGTGCGGTCGGGCGGCGGCGGCATGTCCGCAGTCCTGTTCCACAAGCAGGGAGGTCGCGACGTCAGAGCCGGTCGGCTGAAGGTGTGGCGCACGGATCGCAAGAGCGTCTCGGTCAGGATCCCCCGCCGGCGGCTGGCGCTGCCCCCGCCCGGTGGCCAGTATTCGTGGAGGGTCCAGAGCCTTACCACGGGGAAGCGCTGCAAGCGCGTCTGCTTCGACCTGGCCCCCGACGCCGGCGACGCCGTCGAGACCGTCCCGCCTGCTGCGGCCCGGCCGTAGGCCGCAGCTCGTGAGGACGGAACCGATTATCGGCGCGGTTGCGTGGCACAGGGGGACTCCCTAGGGTGCGGGTATGGAGCTGGAAGCGACTCTCGGTCTGATCACGGAGGGTCGGCATTGGTTCGTTCGCAACGTCACGGGCGAGACGCGGGGCCACCGCTACGTCATCGGCGGGCTGAGCGAGGAGGCGGTCAGGCATCTCTACGGCTTGGTGCGCGAGCGCCAGCCCGAAGTCTTGGTTGAAACCGGGGTCGGCAACGGCGTCTCCACGACAGCGCTGCTGGCCGCGCTGGACGCCAACGAATCGGGCCGCCTCTACTCGATCGACTGGCCCGAGCATGTGGGTTCCAACGGTGACTTCTGGCCGGGCAAGAAGGGAGCGGTAGTTCCACGAGGTCGAGAGTCTGGGTGGCTGGTCCCGCCAGAGCTACGAGGCCGATGGGAGCTGACCACCGGCCGCAGCCAAGACGCCCTGCCGCCCCTCCTCGACCGGCTCGGGCAGATCGACTTCTTCCTGCACGACGGCGAGCACTCCTATGAGTGCATGACCTTTGAGTTCGAGCTTGCCTGGCAGCACCTTCGGCCGACCGGAATCCTGGTCGTTGACGATGGCGACTGGAACGACTCGCTCGAGCACTTCGCGGACAAGGTACGGCGGGAGATCCACCACGTGGGCGGCTTGGCCCTGCTGACGAGATGAGCCCTCCGTGGGGCTCCCTCCGCTGAACCTACGTCGTCTTGACGATGATCACCGAGCAGGGCGCCTTGTGGGAAACGCTGTTCGGCACGCTGCCCAGGACCCGCCGCTGCATGCCCTTGTTTCCGACCACGATCAGGTCCGCACCGTGCTCGGCCGCGATCTCGCACAGCACATCGGCCGGGTCGCCCTCGCGGGCGTCGGACGCGGTCGCCAGGCCGAGCGCCTGAGCCTTCTGCTCGACGCTGCGCAGCGTGGACTCGACGTCCTCCATCGGATTGATCGACCACTGGATGTCCTGCGGAGCCTCCTCCTGCTCCTTCCTGACCCGGCCCTCGCTGACGGGCCTGTAGGAGCTCGCCACCACCACCTTGGCGCCGTACCTCTTAGCCATATCGAGCGCGAAATCGACCGCCTTGCCTGCGGTCTCGGAACCGTCAGTGCCCACCGCGATGGTTTGAATCATGTGTCTTCCTCTCTCATGTGACGAAGTGCCCGGACGAAATGCCTGCTGCGGGATAGGATGCTCGCACCATTCAGCGAGGAGGAGTATTTGCGGTTCACGTACTGGTTGCAAGCCCTGGTTGTAGTCGTGATCGCCGTCGTGGGCGCTCTCGCCATCACCGGCGTGGTCGACCACTGGTCGGATTGGCTGGTGCTGGGGGTGATCGTGGGGACCGTGATCGCGGTCGCCTTTACCGTCTACAACCGCCAGTACCCGACCCACAAGCGCAGCGTCAGGCGGGACTCGGACAGCAAATGGTGAGCCGACGGACCCCGTCGCGATAGCTTTCAGAGGCGCGCTGGAGCACCGATTTGCCTCGCATGGAGCCTTCTCAGGCTGCTAAGCTGCGCCCGTCGACGGGTTTACTCAAGGGAGGCGCATCGAGATGAGGTCTTGGCTAGGGGAAGGACGCCTGCGGCTGCTGCTGCCGGCGATTTTCGTGTTTTTGCTGGCGTTGCCCGCCAGCGCGATGGCGGCGCCGGGCTGGTACTTCCCGGTGAACGTCTCACCGACGCCCACGGGTTCGCAGGCATTCAACCCCGACGTGGCGGTTGACGGCGTCGGCCGCGCGGTTGCCGTTTGGGTGAAGAACGACGGCTCCAACGACCGCGTTCAGGCTGCGGTCAGGCCGGCCGGGGCGCTCAACTTCGGCACCACACAGACGATCTCGCCGGCCGGTGAGAACGCCTTCGAGCCGCAGGTCGCGACGGCGCCCACGGGCGAGGCTGTCGCGGTCTGGACCAACACCACCACCAACAGGATCCAGTCGGCCTACAAGGCCAGCGTGACAAACCTGTTCGGGAACATCGCCACGATCTCCACCGCCTCTGCGTTCCATCCCACGGTGGACATGGACCCCCAGGGGGGCGTGCAGGCGCTCTGGGTTCGCACAGTCGGCAGCAACACGATCATCGAGGCCGCCTTCCAGCCGACCGGTGGCGCCTTCGGGCCCGTCGAGCAGATCTCGGAGAACGGCTTTGTCTCCGACGTCCCCAACGTGGCGGCCGAGCAGAATGGTGGCGCAAGCGCGGTTTGGACCCGGTTCGACGGCTCCACCGCCGTCGTTCAGACGTCCGCCCGCCGCGAGCTGCAATACCCACGGCCGGGTGGCGGGACGCCGTACCGAGTGCCTCTGGTGCCTGAGTTCAAGCAATGCACGGCCTCGAACAGCACACACGTAGCGCCGCTGGCCAACCCGTCCTGCACGCCGCCTCAGCTCGAGTCCACGGTGCTGACCATCAGCTCCACGGGGGCCGGCAACGGCAGCGTGCGGTACGACGCCGTACCAGGCAACGTCAGCACGCCCGAGGACGAGGCGGACTTCAAGATCGCCGGCTCGCTGATCGACGTTCGCTGCGCCATCGGCGGTCCTCCGGGCTGCGTCCTGGCAGGCGACGACTACACCGGCCAGGTGTTGTTCACCGCCGCCCTGCGCATCACCGACCTCGCCAACGGCGGCTTCCAGGACGACCCGGGCACCGTGCAGGACACGGAGTTCTCGGTCCCGGTCACCTGCACGCTCAACCCGCTGACGACCGTTGGGTCCACCTGCAGCGTCAGCACCACGGCTGACACGCTGGTGCCCAACTACGTCAAGGAGCGCAAGCGCACGATCATCCAGGCCGCCACCGTCACAGTCAGGGATGCCGGAGTGGATGGCAACGTCACGCCGCCGTCGGGCACCTGCCCGCAGATCTGCGGCAACGGCGACGAGAAGGTCTTCCAGCGTCAGGGAGTGTTCCTGCCCTAGGGGTAAGGACCCGCGACACAGCAGGACCTCAACCGAGGGCCGGGAGAGATCCCGGCCCTCGGTGCGTGTAGTAAGAGGCGGGGCAGCACGGCCATGAGCAGAAGCTCTCCGCGCGGTATTCGTCCCCGGGCGCTCAACCAGCCGCGAGCGCCCTCGACCACCTTCTCAGCCCCCTCCAGGTGTTGCGGTTATCAAGGGGACTCCTTAGTGTGGAAGCGTGCAGATTTCGGCCCACGATCAGATGTTCAAGGGCAACAGCGAGGGCGAGGAATCGGAGGAGTTCGTTCGGCATTACGAGTGGGTTGGCCGCAGCGCCGTTCGCTGGATTCGCCACTCGCTGAAGGCGGCGGGCAAGTCGGAGGTCGCAAGCATCCTCGACCTTCCCTGCGGCTACGGCCGGGTGCTGCGAAGGCTCACCATCGCGTTCCCCGACGCAACGCTTACGGCCTGCGACATCGACCGAGAGGCGGTGGCCTTCTGCGCCGACTCTTTCGGCGCGACTCCTGCCTACAGCGAAACGGATCCTTCTGAACTGGACCTAGGTCGGTTCGATCTGATCTGGTGCGGCTCCCTGCTCACGCATGTACGGCCCGAGCATTGGGAGCGCTTCTTCCAACTCTTTCGCCGCTCGCTGGCACCCGATGGGCTGCTGGTGTTCACGACCCTCGGCCGCACCGCTGCCGACCTGATGCGAAACGGAGACAGCCACGGCCTGAGCGACACCACGACCCTGCTTAACGACTTCGACCGGCAGGGCTACGGCTTCGCCGGCTTCCCCGGCGCTCCTGACTATGGAATCTCAGTCGCGCTGCCGAGCTACGTCACCAGCAGGCTCTCGGGCCTCACGCTGATCGGCTTCACCGAGGGCGCATGGGCCGAGCATCAGGACGTAGTGGCCGTTAAAGGTTCCGGTTGATTTCCACCCACGGTTTCGTTGCAACGACGAGCGTGTCGTCGGCTCCGCTGCCGTCGCACGTACCTGGCCGGCTTCCAATCCGCTCGCCTTGCCACGCGGTACTCCTCCCAGGCGCTCAACCAGCCGCAAGCGCCGCGACCCGCCGCCAGAGCTTCGAAGGCTAGTTCGAGGTTCCGGCTTTGGGGGTCGACTGCGGGTTGCCGAGGTCGTTGACCGGCTTGCCCTCACGCTTGAGGCGGGCTCGGCGCTGATTGGTACGGAGGCTCTGCGCCCTGACTGCGTCAAGCTGCTCGGTCTTGGTCAGGCGCCGTTTCTCCGAGGTTCCCCAGAGATCCTTCGGCCAGCCTCCCAGGATCAGCGTGAAGCGGTCCCGGCGGCCGCTGGAGTCGCGGGCATCCATCAGGACGGTGTAGTAGCCGGCCTCCGTGAAGGTGTGCGCCGGGTTCTGCTCGCGGCTGGTCGTGCCGTCGTCAAAGCGCCAGTAGTACTTGACATCGCCCTTGGCGTGGAAGGGCTTGGCCTTGAGCTGGGTCTTGAGAGGAACCGGTCCTGCGTATGGATTCGCGTCCGCCCCGGTGTGGAACTCCTTGTTCTCGGGGAAGGGATCGTCCTTGTCGGCCCTCGCCTTGTGGCTGCTGTCGTCGCCGCCGGTGACGGCGAGCACGATGCCGACCGACGCCAACGCGATCAGCACTACCACGAGCCCGATGAGGACTGTCAGCTTGTTGACGTTTTTGCGCATTCGAGGCGAAACATAGCGCAGGGCGGGCGCCCGGCTGCGGCTCCCGCCCTGCTTTTTACGAGCTTCTTATCGTATGTTCGCCAGGCGCCCGAGGCTCTTCTACGGAAGGAAGATGCCCTGTTGCGCCGCGATTGTCTCGTCACCGGAGCCACAGATCGGCGGGCAGGTGAGGCTGCCGCCGGGGCTGATGGAGCCGTCGGGCCCAGCGTCCAGGACCTTGATTCCGAAGACCGACACGACAGCTCGCTGGAGCTCCTTGACCGTCGTCGGCACCAGCGTGTCGATGGTGGTGTTGATGCTGCAGTTGGCGCCGTTCGCCCCGCCGTTGTCGACGCAGCTCGCCGGCACGGAGAACGTGATGTCCGTGACCGTGCCTACGACACACGGCGCGTTACCGGCACCGTTCGCACAGACGGTCGGCGGGGTGCCGTTCGAGTGGTCGGTGATGCGAATCACCGACTGCCCGATCAGCTGACCCGTGTAGTCGGCGCCTGCCGCGGTGCAGCCCGGAACGCCGCCCACCGAGCAACGTATGTCGGTGCCTGACGAGACCACCCTGATGTCCTCCTGGTCACCGGGGTTGGTCGAGCACGGCGCAAGCTGACCATCGGTGCAGAAAATGTCGAGGCGTGAGAACCCGGTCATGGCCCCCTGCGCGCCGGTGGTCAGGATGGCGGAGTCCAGCACGGGCGGCGTACAGGAACCGAACGCCAGCGGAGCCACGTGGTTCGAGTTCGTTGCGACGCACTGTTTGTAGGCCGGAACCAGCGGTACTCGGATCGGCGTGCCTCCACCCGGCCGCGGATGCGTCGCGAGGGCCGAGGCGGAGGCGGCCAGAGCCACGACCGAGGTCAACGCGATTGCCAGCGTGAACCGTTTCTTTACATTCATTGCACCCTCCCCTAGAGCGGTGATCGAGCCCAGAACGCGAAACGGGAGCGACTCTCGCCGCTCCCGTTCCACCGCTTCACATTTGCCTCAGGTCCCTTATGGGATGAAGAGGCCCTGGTCCGCGTACTTGGTCTCGTCTCCGGAGCCACAGATCGGCGGGCAGGTGAAGCTGCCGCCGGGGCTGATCGAACCGTCCGGACCTGCGTCCAGAGCGGAGATTCCGAAGACCGATACGACTGCGCGCTGGAGCTCCTTGACCGTGGTCGGAACCAGCGTGTCGATGGTCGTGTTGACACTGCAGTTGGCGCCGTTGGCGCCACCGTTGTCAGCGCAACCTGCCGGCACGGAGAACGTGATGTCCGTGACGGTGGCTACGACACACGGCGCGGCACCGCTGCCGTTCGCACAGACGGTCGGCGGGGTGCCGTTCGAGTGGTCGGTGATGCGAATCACCGACTGCCCGATCAGCGTACCCGTGTAGTCGGCCCCGGCCGCGGTGCAGCCAGGGATGCCGCCAACCGAGCAACGGACGTCGGATGCGGCCGCATTGACCCTGATGTCCTCCTGGTCACCGGGGTTGGTCGAGCACGGCGCAAGCTGACCATCTGTACAGAAGATGTCCAGTCTCGCCGACCCCGTCCCGGCCCCGGCGGTGCCGGTGGTCAGGATCGCCGACGAGAGCACAGGCGGCGTACAGGAACCGAACGCCAGCGGTGGCACGTGGTTCGAGTTCGATGCGACGCACTGCTTGTAGGCGGGAACGAATGGAACCCGCAGCGGGGTGCCTCCGCCCACACGTGGGTGTGTTGCCAGGGCTACGCTCGCAAGAGACAGGGCCAGAACTGAACCCAGAGCGAGCGACAGCACTGTTCTAGACATGCGTGACATGCGCTGCGCCTCCCTCCCCTTATGGGATTTGGATGGACTGACCGGTGGCTTAGCCCTGGACATACGACGCCAGCCCAAGCCACGTCGCAAACCTAGCACACCTGTGAAGATTTCGTCAAGAAATTGAGGCGGCCGCCTGAAGCCCTTTCCGGCCTTCCCGCAGGCCCGCCAACGTCTCCCCGAACAGCCGCTCCATTGTTCCAGAACAACTGCGGCGAGCTTTCTTGATTCGTTCTATACTGGCGAATTGCAAGGAAGCTGTTGGCTCTTGACTTGTAGAGCCGGGCCTCCATATGGTCTTTGGCAGGGGCCGCGGTTGGCCCAGATGGATGTGGTTTCAGGGCACTTGGGGAGAGAAGCAGATCACTGCATCGCGGAGAGGTCGTAGTTCTATCGAGGGGGTGACGATGCGGCTTTTGCCGCTCGTCCTGCTTGCGCTGTTCCTCGCGGCCGCGCCGTCGGCGATGGCCGCCGCGACCACGGTCACGGTCAACGCCGGGGAGAAGCGGATCGATGTCGTGGCAGCCGCCTCGACCGCCAACGACCTGACGATCACACAGGCGGGCGGCAACTACACGATCACGGACACCGCCGGGGTCGATGGCTGCGGGTCGTCGGGCGGCAACACCGTCGTTTGCGCCGATCCCGGCTCCGACCCCGGGCCCGAGGTCGACGTCAAGGTCGGCGACCTCGATGACGACGTGACGATCAACGCCGGTCCCAACACCGATGTGACAGTCGCTGCCGGCTTCGGCGACGACACGGTGACAAGCACCGGCAGCTCGAGGGACAGGATCTATGCAAACGCCGGCTCCGACACGGTGAACGCCGGCGCCGGAAACGACTACATCCAGGGCGGCAACGGCTTCGACGTGCTGGACGGCGGTGACAACGACGACTCCATTTTCGGCGGCACCGACCTGATTGCGACTCAACCGGAGACGACCGGCAACATCATCCGTGGCGGGCAGGGGAACGACACATTCGAGGGCAACAACGGCCCCGACGTCTTCGATGAGGGAACCTCGGCGAACGGCGCCGACCGCATGAACGGCTACGACGGTCAGGACGTCATCGACTACAGCGGCCGCACGAACCCTGTGATCGTCAACCTGAACCTGGAACAGGGTGATTTCGGCGTTCTCAGCGGTGAGGCCGGCGAAGGGGACGTCGCCCAGGAGGGCATAGAGGTCGCGATCGGTGGCGCAGGCAACGACAGGCTGCTTGGAAGCAGGATCGGCAACGTCCTGATCGGCGGACCGGGCGCGGACATCATGTGTGGCGGCCTCGGCTACGACACCGTCGACTACTCGGACCGGGACACGCCGGTCAACGTCACTCTCGGAGCTGACGACAGCGACCCGAATCGGGTCGACTGCGAAGTGGTGCCCGGAGTCGTGGATGAGGCTGGAGCTGACGACTGCATCGCCAACGACGGCGGCGCTCCCGACCTGGGCCTCGACTGCGTGGGCGAGGACGTCGAGAACATCATCGGGGGGTCCGCTGACGACGTCTTGATCGGAAACGACCCGCGGGACTCGATCGACCCGAGGGGGCAGATCATCGCCAAGAACTGGTTGGCCGGCGGAGCTGGAAACGACCTGCTCGACGGCAGGTTGGGAGCTGACATCCTCGATGGCGGTCCTGGCGTCGACACGGTCACCTATGCCAGCCGCACGGCGCCGATAAACGCGACGCTCGACGGTGCTGCGGACGACGGCAACCCGATTCAAGACGCCGATCTGACGGACCCGGCCGCTCCCATGTTCGAGGTGATCGTCCCCAACGTCGAGAACGTGATCGGCGGGTCCGGCAACGACAGCATGAAGGGCAGCGACTCCAGCAACATCCTCGAGGGCCGTAGCGGCGCCGACTTCATAAACGGCGGCGGAGGCGCCGACAACCTGATCGGTGGCATCGGCAACGACCAGCTCGAGGGCGATGCGGGGCCCGACAACATCCAGGGCTTCGAGGGCAATGACAACCTCGACGGCGGCGAGGGCAACGACAACCTCGACGGCGGCACGGGCGACGACCGC
>JBBQNR010000103.1:0-9301 GCA_038330145.1 Solirubrobacterales bacterium | reverse complement strand
AAGGTGGAGGCGACGACGGGAATCGAACCCGTGTAAACGGTTTTGCAGACCGCTCCCTAACCACTCGGGCACGTCGCCTTGCTCAGCTCACGCTGGCTGCCCCGCGAGGATTCGAACCTCGGTTCACGGATTCAAAGTCCGCTGTCCTACCATTAGACGACGGGGCAATGGGCCTTGCTGGCACCTTATTGGCACCTTCACCGCCAGCGAAATAGGCGTACACTGACGGACATTGTAGTGGGCGCCCCGCCGTATGACCGACGAGGCGCCCCGAGGAACGTCCTGCTAGAGAGGAGCGTCCCCCGTGGCGAAACGATACAGCCGCCGCACCAGAGGCGAAGGCGCCGTCATCGAGACGGCCGACGGCCGAGTGCGCGGCAAGATCACCATCCCCCACCCTGACGGCCGATCCGTGTCCCGCTGGGTTTCCGGCCGCTCGCGCGCTGAGGTCGTGCGCAAGCTCGACGAGTTGAAGCGGGAGGCGCTCGCCGGCTACGCCACGGGTGAGACATCGGCCGAGTACCTCACCCGCTGGGCCGTCGCCATCCGGCCGACGGTGCGTCCCAGCACGGCGCGAGAGTACGCCCGCCACGTCGAGCAGTACTGGATCCCGGCGATCGGGACACTGCCGCTGACGCGTCTCACGCCCGCCAACGTCGAGCACGTCATGGCCGAACTGCTGGCTCGCGGCCTGTCGGCGCGGACCGTGCGCTATGCGCGGACCAGCCTGCGCCGTGCGCTCGTCGACGCTCAGCGGGACGGACTACTCGTTCGCAATGTCGCGGCGCTCGCTCGGCCACCCCGCCAGGAGCGGCACGAGCTGCGCCCGCTCACCGTGTCTGAGGTACACCAGTTGCTCCAGGCGACGGCAGAGCAGCGCTTCGGACCGCTGTTCGCGCTGCTGGTCGGCTCCGGCCTGCGGATTGGAGAGGCGCTCGGCCTGCGCTGGGACGACGTGGACATGACCGGGCGCAGTCTCGTTGTGCGTCGTGCGCTCCAACGCGCCGCAGGCACCGGCTACGTCCTCGGTGAGCCAAAGACGCGCCAGAGCCGACGTACCGTCATGTTGCCGGCCGTGGCGCTCGACGGCTTGCGCCGTCAGCGGGAGCGACAGGAGGCCGACAGGGCCGCGCTGGCAGGCGGGGAATGGCAGGACACCGTCGGCATGGTGTTCACCGACCGCGTCGGCCGTCTGGTGGCGCCCTACATCGTCTCGGGTGACTTCCGCCAGGCCGCAGACGCACTCGGGTTCGGGGTGCGCCTCCACGATCTGCGGCACACGTTCGCGACGTTGGCGCTGGGTGCCGGCGTCCCGCTCAAAACAGTGTCGGAGGCGCTCGGCCATTCGTCGATCGCCATCACTGCCGACGTGTACGCCCACGTCACGCCCGAGCTGCGCCGGGAAGCGGCCGAAGCGCTCGATCGGGTGTTCTCATGAACGAGGACGAGCGGAAACGGCTCATGACGCGGGGGCATGGCAGACGCCTCGCCCAGATGGTTGCGGAGGGCTGGGCGGATGACGAGATCCTCGAGGACTACCGGTGGAATGGCGAAACGCTAGGGCTCCACGATCGACGCATATTTGGTCAACTGCTCGCCGAGATGCGCGGCGCGGCTAGCGAGACGCCGGAGTCTGTCCGTGGCCCATCACCGAGTGAGACGGTGACCTTGGCTGCCCTGGAGAAGGTACGAGTGGCGCTGTGCAGCCAAGGGAAGCACCACGGCTACGACGTGCTCTCCAGGGAGCTCGGCGTCAGTCGTTCGACCGTAGTCCGGCGCTACAGAGGCCGGACCACGCCCGGTGACACGCACATCCCCGAAGGCCGCCACCACTAGCACACCCGGCACCCTTTGACATGAGCACCCCGGCACCTCTCACCGTCGGGCCATGGAAGACCGCCGGATCAACGTCCCGATAACGTCGAAAGCGTTTGAGCAGCTCCGTCGCCTGGCAGAAGTCGAGCGACGACGTCCCCAGGACCAAGCGGCCCGCTTGCTCGAGGAGGCCATCGCGCGACGTTCAGCGCGTGCTGAGGCGCAGCCGTGACGTCGCGTCTGTCGGCCGCCATCGGCGAACTCGTCGACGCGCTGCGCGAGGAGTTGTCCGCCGGACACCCAACCGAGCCCGACAAGCTGCTCTCAGTCGACGAGGCCGCCACGGCCCTCGGCGTCGGCCGTAGCAAGGTCTACGGGGAGCTAGCCGCCGGGCGATTGCGGAGCCTCCGCATTGGTGACCGGAGGCTCGTGCCGAGCGGCGCAATCCGTGACTACGTCGCACAGCTCGGGACGCCGGAGGCGCCTATGACAGGCCGCTGAACGAAACGAGCGCCTCCGGTTGGTACGCCGGTGACGCTCGTCTGTGAACCAGACAACCGTACCCCCAAACAGCAAGGACCACAAGGCAATGACACACACCGCAATCGCCACCGATAACGAGGTGGTTCCCCCGGGTGACGGCTACGTCGGCACCCTGAAGTCCGTCACCGACGGCAGCGGCCAGTTCGGTCCGCTCTATGACTGGGAGTTCGAGGTCGACGGTCCCGACGGTCCCGTCGTGGTGTCGAGACAAACCTCGATGAAGTTCAGTCCCAGCGCCAAGGCGCGAGAGTTCACATCGGCCCTGCTGGGACGAGAGGTCGTCAAGGGCGAGAAGATCGACCTCGATGACCTCATCGGTCGTCGCGCGTCACTGACGATCGCCACCAACGAGAAGGGTTGGTCGACGATCACGGACATCACGTCCGCACCAGTCGGTGACAAGCTCACCGACGCCATCCCCTTCTGAGATGGCCACGCTCAGTGAGTTCCTGGCGGTCCACGACAACGTCCGTCGCAACGGCAATGGATACCTCATGCGCTGCAAAGGGCATGAGGACCGCCAGAGCTCGCTGAGCGCCAAAGAGGCCGACGGCAAGATCCTGGTGCACTGCTTCGCGGGCTGCCCAGCCGAGCAGATCGTGGGAGCCGTCGGCTGGGAGCTGAAGGACCTCTTCCTCGAGTCGAAGATGGCCGATGACGGTGCGCGCGTCGTCCGCGGCCGCAAGCCGGCCACCGTTACCCGCTGGGAGATTCGTGACGGCAACGGCGAACTGAAGGCCATCCACGAGCGAGTGGATCCCGGCAAGAAGATCAAGTGGTACCGGCCAGACGGCAGCAGCGGCCTGAACGGCATGTCGTCGAAGAGTCTGCCGCTGTACGGCAGCGAGCAAGCGGCCAAGTGGGACCTCGGCGCGCCGGTGGTTGTCACCGAGGGCGAGAAGGCCGCCGACGCGCTGCTCGCGGCCGGCCACCAGGCTGTCGGCACGCTGGGAGTCGACGTACAACCCAACAACGACGCGCTGGCCGTCCTGAGCGGCCACATCGTCACCTTGTGGCCGGATGCCGACGAGGTCGGCCGCGAGCACATGCTCAAGATTGCCGGCGATCTCCGCGACGTGGCGGCCGAAGTGCGCATGGTGCAATGGCTCGACGCACCGGCCAAGGGTGACGCTGCCGACGCCAGTCCAGAACAGATCCGTGAGCTGGTGAGCGCGGCCACCGTCTACGACGCGCCGGGAGCGGAGATCGGCAGCCTGGCCGCTGCGCTCGACGCAACGCTCGTCCATATCGAGCGATTCGTGCGGTTCAGCGATCCCGCACAAGCGATCGCGTTCACCTTGTGGATCGCGCATACCCACGCCTACGAGCGCGGTGAGACAAGTCCCATTCTCTGGATTCGCTCAGCCGTGCCGCAGTCCGGCAAGACGCGCGCCTTCGAGGTGACGGAGCACCTCGTGCCGCGGCCGTGGATCCAGATCCGTCCCAGCGAGGCCGTCCTCTATCACCACACCGACAAGGTGCACCCCACCGTCCTGCTCGACGAGATCGACGCCGTCTTCAAGGACAAGAGCAACCAGTTCGAGGGACTGCGCGCCTATCTCAATGCAGGGAACCGACGCGGCGTCAAGGTGCCGCGCTGGAACCAGGCCGCTAACAAGATGGACGAGTTCAGCATCTTCACGCCGAAGGCCATTGCCGGACTCGGCAGCGTGCCGGACACCGTTGCGTCGCGTGCCATTCCCATTGTCCTGCGACGGCGTGCCAAGCACGAGATCATCGAGCGCCTACGGGTAGCCAAGGCCAGAGCTCTGGGTGAGCCTCTGCGACTGGCGCTCTCCACCTATGTCCGGCAGATCGGTGACCTGACCGTCGACGAGCACCTGTTGCCCGAGCAGCTCAGCGATCGGCAGTGGGACTCGTGGGAGCCGCTGCTGGCCATCGCCGACGCTGCCGGTGGTGCGTGGCCCGACCAGGCACGCAAGGCCGCCGTCGCGCTGCACGTCGGGACCGAAGGGGAGTCGGAGGAGAACTACAGTCTTCGGCTACTGGGCGATACGCGCGTCGTCTTCAACGAGTCCGGTGAGGAGTGGATCAAGACTGCCGACCTCATCACCAAGCTCATGAAGTTCGAGGAGTCACCGTGGGCCGACATCCGCGGCAAGGAGATCAGCCCTCACTACCTGGCCAAGCTGCTCAAGGAGTTCGGCATCAGGCCGAAGCACTCCCGGCTTGGCAAGGGAACCGAGCGCGGGTATGCCGCCGAGCAGTTCACCGATGCCTGGTCTCGTTATCTCCCCGACTACCCCTCAGCAACCGGCACAAGCGGCACAAGCGGCACGGTGAGCACGCACGGTGTGCCGGATGTGCCGGTTGTGCCGCTTACTCAGGGGTATCAGGACAAGCCCGCGGAGCTGCTTAGTTCGGGGATCGTGGACACCCTGGCTCCACCTGAGCAGGAGGCGGTATTCCAAGAGGTCCTGCGCCTCACCGGCGGAGTGGAGGTGGTGCTGTGAGGACACCCTGCCTGGGGCCCTCATCTGGCCGCCAGTGCCCGTACGGTGCCCTGGTAGCGCGAGGTCCGCGCTGCCCCAGCTGCGCCCGTCAGCGTGACGCTGCGCGTGGGTCGCCGACCGAGCGTGGCTACACCGCTGAGTACCGACGCAACCGTGGGCTGGCGCTGGAGCGTGATGGCTTCGAGTGCTATCGCTGCCACCGCGAGGCCGACACCGCCGACCACATCACCCCCCTGTCGCATGGTGGGAGCAACGACCTCGACAACCTGCGAGCTGCGTGTCGACGCTGCAACTTCGGACGCTCGATGCGCGAGGAGTCGAGGGGTACGAGGGGGGATAGGGGCCGACGACCCATAAGGGGAGCGTGGTCCCGCGCTCTCCCTTGGCCGCGGTTTGTACCGATCCCGAGCCGGCCGGAACCCGGCGAGGCTGAATGATGCCGCCTCTGCCGAAGCCGCCCGAGCAGCGCCGCCGCCGCAATGCCGCTCCGAGCTACGACGTTTTGCCCCTCGAAGGCCCGAAGCGGCGCTCGCCCGACTGGCCGCTGGGCGAGCCGAACGTCGCCGAAGTCGCCCTCTGGCGCGATCTATGGTCCCGTCCGGTGGCCGTCGCCTGGCACTCGCAGCGCATCCCGCCGGTCGTGGTGGCCAGGTACGTGCGGATGCTGGTCGAGCAGCCCTTCCACGCCTCGCTGAGCGGCCTGGAGGCCGCGCTGGGCCTTACTCCCGCGGCTCTCGCTCGCCTGCACCTGCGGGTCGAGCCCAGCGAGCCCGAGCCGCTGCCGCTGGTGCATGACAACATCGCGGCCATCGCCCGCCGCCGGGCAAGGCGCGAGCGATGACCACCATTGGCTTCGAGGTGGCCGCGTGGATCCAAGCCAGCCTGCCCGACCCCTCCGACCACCGGCTCCCGCTGCGCCTGTCGGACGGCCAGGTCGAGTTCCTGGCGGATTGGTATGAGCTGGGCGTCGATGCCCGTTTCGCCTACCGCCGCGCCGCGTTGCAGCAGCCGAAGGGATGGGGCAAGAGCCCGCTGGCGGCCATGCTGTCGATCGCCGAGCTGGTCGGCCCGGTGCGCCCCGATGGCTCGGCCTGGAGCGATCCGCTGGTGCAGATCGTGGCCCTGTCCGAGGAGCAGGCCGACTCCAACGTGTTCGCCCTGGCGCGGGAGCTGCTGGCAGCCAACGAGGGCCGCGCGGCGTCGGCGCTGGGCATCGACATCGGTCGCACCCGCTTCTACCTCCACGGGCGTCCGGGCAAGCTCGAAGCAGTCACTTCGGACGCTGGTAGTCGCGAAGGGCAGCGGTTGACGTTCGCGATCCTCGACGAAAGCCATCTCGCCACCCGTCGCAACGGTGGCCTGGCGCTGGCGCGCACGGTGCGCCGCAACGCCGCCAAGACCTCCGGCCGGGTTGTCGAAAACAGCAACGCGCCCGAGCTGGGATTCGGGTCGGTGGCCGAGATGACGCTGGCCGACGTGGAACGCGGCGAGCGGGGCATCCTGCTGGTGGCGGCCCGCCCCTCGCGCAGACCCCAGCCGACCGATTCCGACGAGGAGATGCTCACCCTCCTGGCGGAGGTGTACCGCGACGCGCCATGGGTCGATCAAACGAGGATCCTGGCCGAGATCCGCGACCCGGCCAGTCCGTGGGACGAAAGCGTGCGGTACTACTTCAACGCTCCGGCCGGCGGTGCCGCCGTCCTCATCGAGCCCCGCGTCTGGGACGCCCTGGCCACGGATGCGCCGGACACGCCCGCTGGCGCTCGCGTGGCGCTCGGCTTCGACGGTTCCTACAGCCAGGACGGCACCGCGCTGGTCATGTGCGACGAATCCGGCCGCCTCAGCCTCGAGCTGCTGATCGAGCGCAGCCCCACCGATCCGCCGGACTGGACCGTGCCGCGCGAGCCAGTGCATGACGCCCTGGCGGACCTGTTCGGTCGCTTCCAGGTGGTCCGCATGTTGGCCGACCCCTTTCACTGGCGGGACGAGCTGGCGGGCTGGGCGCGGCAATACGGCGAGCCGCACGTGGTCCAGAGCCCGACCAACTCAGGCCGGCGCTTCGGGCCAGCGGTCGATCGCTTCCGCACCGCCCTGGCCCAGGGCCGGATCAGCCACGACGGCGACGCCGACCTGCGGCGCCACCTGCTCAACGCCAGGCTCGTCCGCGCCCGTGGCATGGCGTCCGACGATGGTCACGCCTTGCACACCCTGGAGAAGCCCGGACCGGGGCGCCTGATCGACGCTGCCGTGGCATCCGTGCTGGCCTTTGAGGCGATGGCCACGGCAGAGCTGGTCGAGCCCGCCGAGACCATGTTCAGCTTCGCATGACGAGGAACCGATGCCGATCCTGAAGCGCAAGCACCACGTGACCGAGACCCCCCTCGGTCAGACAGCAGACCGTCCAGCTACGCCGTCGCACTTCGCCTGGAGTGGCCCGATCTTCGGGTCCGGCGACGAGGAGCCGATCGTCTGGAAGAAGTTCAACGGGCAATGGGCGGCCATCCCGCAGCGAGCGTTTGACGACGATGACTGACGAGCTGATCGCCACCCCCTGCGATCGCTGCGCGACACCCGACCGGGGGGCAGGCTGGTTGTGCGCCGCATGCAACGAGCCGCCCGCCGTCCTGAATGACTCGGCCAAGTGGGCCACCTGCCTTCACGAAGCTTCTCACGCTTCTGTAGGCCTTGCGATGGGGTTCACGCCCGACGTGGTGAGCATCAAACCGGGGCGCACCTTCCGCGGTATCGCGATGGTCGTGCCACGCGAGTACGAAGCCGACCCCACTGAAGCGATGGTCTGCTGGGACCCCATGCTGCCGCTGTCGATGCGCGACCGGCTCGAGGCCAGCGTGATACGGACCCTGGCCGGCCCCATCGGCGGCCACCTGGCAGGGCTCAGCGGCTTCGAGTCGCCGGAGGCGCTCGCGGACGAGGAAGCCGCGGCCCAATCGGTCGCGAGCTGGCAGGCCCTGCTCGATCGCCAGCGTGAGCGGGTCGCGACCGCGGCGACCGCCGAGAGCTTAGTGACCGACGAGGACTCCGCCCGTCAGACGGTGGCGCTCATCGTCAACCACAACGCCAGCGCCGGCGCGTATCAACTGGAGATGCTGCGAAGCATCGCGGAGGGATGGGTCGTCGCCCTGGCCCGCCCCATTCATGCCGTGGCTCAGGAGCTCTGGGTCCACGAAACCATCGACGGCGCCGTGGTCGTCGGTCACTACCCCAACTTCGTCTACCCCCAGCCCCAGAAAGGAAGCTAACCCATGCCCCTCCCATCCCTCAAGCGCGGCCCGCAGATCGACCCGGACGCCACCTATCTCGCGGTGGCGGGATTCATCTGCCCGTCTGGCAGCTACGCCGCTGGCGCTCGGGTGCGCGGTGACGATCTGTCCGTCCAACGCTTCCCGCACTTTTGGATCCGCGCCGACGCGACGGATGTCGAGCGCAACGCTGCCGCGGTCGCACTCCTCTTTGCGACGACCGAGCCGGCGCCTGCCGCAATCAAGCCGACCCCGCGCCCGGTCAAGAAGGTCGTCGCGATCTCAAAGGTCGGCCCGTACCGCTGGGGCGAGGGCATGGGGGTCATCGAGGCCGGCGCCCTGATCGCCGCCGACGCCCCGCCCGTCCAGGCGTGGCCCCGGCTGTTCAGACCGGCTAACGCCGCCGACCTGGCGGCGGAAACCCAATCGTGAAGGCGGCCCGCCTCTTGCCGGCCCGCCACCTAGTCTGAAAGGAAACCCCGAAAATGGCACTACAAGCAGCAGTCATCTACGAAGCCCTGACGAGCTTCGTCGTCTCCGACGGCTCAAAGCCGGTCGCCATCCGCAAGGGCGACCTCCGACTCGGCGCCAAGACCGAAGCGGCCAACAGCGAAGGGCTGTGGATCGCGGCGGGCTCGACCGAGGCGGAGAAGATCGCCGCCCTGCGTGCAGCCGGCTATCCCGCCGGCTGAGGCAGCTGACGACGAACCATCCCCACGCTCACGCAGGCCAGCGGCCTACCTCCCCGCTGGGATCGTGTCGGGCGGCCGACCGTGGCTTCGCGGCGGCGGTTGCGTGGGAGCCCGGCGGCCGCCCGCCGGCGTATCAGAGACATCTCTAGTTGACGCTCGTAGTACTTAGGGGCTACAAGTGTCTCCGGCGCGCGACCCATTTACTCTGGAGTTCGCTAAGGTGAGTATCAGAGCCGCATGACTCTGCTAGAGCGAATCAAAGCACCCGAGGAACACGCAACTGTCGAGCGTAGCCTTGTGGCTGCCCTCCGCCAACTTCGTGGCGCCGTCGGCCTCGCGATCGCTCATTACCCCACGGGAACACGCGCCTTCTTTGTTGTGAACGAGTCCGGTGCTGACTTCTTTGCCGTCGAGGAAGCCGCGATGGAGCGCCTAGTAGAAGTCCGGCGATCGTTCCCAGATGCGGCGATAGACGTTCTGTGCGTCTCACGGCGGGATGCGGCTGAACTGAGCGTTT
>JBBQNR010000102.1:0-9565 GCA_038330145.1 Solirubrobacterales bacterium | reverse complement strand
CAGTCGACCCTCTATGGCGTGCGTGCTGGCCAGGCAGCGCGCGTGATCGCGTCACAGGTGAGCGGAACCCTTCAGATCGCCGGCGACAGCGTGTGGAGCATCGCCGGCAGCGTCATCCAGCGAGTCGATCCGCGCAGCGGACCCGCAATGGGGCAAGCCTGGCGCCTGCCAGCCGACGATCTGCGCATCGTCAATGCGAAGATCGGCCCCGACTGGCGACTGCTTTCGGCGGGCGGCTCACTGTGGCTGCTCCGCGGCGACGAGATCATTCGCTACGCGATACCGACCTCATGAGTCCGCGTGGTGTGGCGTCCCCGGCAGGATTCGAACCTGCGACCCGCTGCTTAGAAGGCAGCCGCTCTAGTCCGCTGAGCTACGGGGACCGGATCGTGCTCAAATGCAGCGGATGCTTGCGTTTGGGCTTGTGCACAGCACTCTTACAGCGTATGCTTACGTTGGTGGCCGGAGGCTAGCTCCGGCCCGTAGCAAGGAGCGTAAGAGCGCCATGCGAGCCCAGACTATCACGGGGCTGGACGCGCCCCCAACCGCTGATCCGACCGCCTACACACTGGAAAAGGCGGCGCCGAGCTTCGTTCGGTCATTGAGAGCGGCGAACAAGACTCCGGCCACGATCCGCGCCTATTCGTCAGCCGTCGACCTGCTCGACCGCTACCTCGCCACGCAAGGCATGCCGCGCGCCGTGAACGCCATCCGCCGCGAACACATAGAGGCGTGGCTCGTCAGCCTCCAGGAAGCGGGCAACCGTCCAGGCAGCGTCAACAATCGCTATCGCTCGCTCCAGCCGTTGTGGAAGTGGCTGGCAGATGAAGGCGAAATCACGGAGTCGCCCATGCTGAAGATGAAGGCTCCGACGATCCCGGAGGAGCCGCCCGCCATCCTGCAACCGGACGAAATCGCTCGGCTCCTCAAAGTGTGCGAGGGTGCCGGATTCGAGGAGCGCCGCGATATGGCGATTCTCCGGCTACTGCTCGACACCGGCATCCGGCTGGGTGAGCTTGCTGGACTCGGCATGCAAGATGTCGACTTTGAGTCCGATGTCATTCACGTTATAGGCAAGGGGCGGCGTCCGCGTGCAGTTCCCTTCAACCGGAAGGCCGGACTGGCCCTAGACCGCTACCTGCGCGTTCGTGAGCGCCATCCGAGCGCCGCGAGCCCTTGGGTCTGGCTCGGTAAGAAGGGACCGATGGTCGATTCCGGTATCGCTCAAACGCTGAGGCGGCGTGGCAAGGAGGCAGGCATCGAGGGACTCCATGCCCACGGATTCCGCCACTTGTTCGCCCACGAGTGGCAGGCGACTGGCGGCTCGGAATCTGACCTCATGCGGATCACGGGCTGGAAATCCCCGGCCATGCTGCGGCGCTACGCCGCGAGCGCTGCCGACGAGCGCGCGCATACGAGCGCGCGACGGCAGGCAATCGGGGATCGCTACTGAGGCAAAATCCCCCACTCCTGAGCCGGGAACACCGAGCGCGGGCGCACGCCGCCCGCGCTCTATTTTGCACCGCACATGTACTACAGCGCAGGCTATCGATCGGTTGCAGAGGAGCCGGGCGCTGATCACCCGGCCGTTGATGAACGCAGGGATCCGCCCGGACGAGCTCAGGGCGCTCGTAAAGGACGGGTTGACCGAGTTCTTGCTCGACATCCCGGTCCTATCGACGTACTGAGAGCTGCGCTTCCTCCGTCATCAGAACCCGGGCCTCACCTGGACGGGGGAACGATCTCCGCGACATCGCGTTCCTATGCGTCGCGGTCGTCCACTGCGACCCAGACATCATCGTGACGGAGCGGAACTGGTGGCACCTGCTTGACCGGACGGGCCGACCGACGCGCTGCAGCACCGCGGTCGAGAGTGACGTTGGCCGGATTGCGGGCCTTCTGCTTCGCGCCGCCTGACTTGCGTTCGCGAAGCAGGCTCGAGTCGATCCTTAAATTCGATGTACCAGCCAGGCTCGGCTAGATGCCGATCAGATGCCGATCATCAGCCGCGCCACACCGACTCCTGAGAAGCGGGCCAGCGATTTGTCGACGCGATCGCCAGCCCCGCGCATTGCGGCACGGTCTTCGGCGGTCTGAGCCAGTGGCCGCTTCCCGTCGATGACGCAGTCGATCTGCGCGCGACGAGCTGCACGCACGACGTTCGATACATGTCCCAGTCTCGCGCGCAGCTGCCTTGGTACTCGAGGCAGAGCTTCGACCACGGCGGGCACCGTCTCCGAAAGTTGAAGCACCAGATCCTCGCCGGCTAGGAGTTCTGGCAACGCCCACCGATAGCGCCTCTCCTCCCAGGCCAGCTTGGCGCGCTGGGCCCGGCCCCAGTCACGGTCGACCATACTTTCGATCATGGCAAGGGCGTCCAACACCTGATCGAACGTGTCCTCGATTGCTTGACGATCGGCGGCCTGGCGAGCCGCGCGGTGCTCTCGCCCTTCGCGGTAGACGTGGTCGAGCAGTCGGCCGCTCCGTTCGATGAGCCATACGGCCAGGGCGTTCGCGGCTTCCATGCAAGCGAGTATGGACGAGACTCGCGGTGTGCAACTATCGAGAACCCGGGAAACTCCCCTCGACCCTGGATGCGGTAATACAGAGGACATCGCGAGAGAGAAGGTGCTCAGAACTCAAGCTCCGACAGCCGAAATGCCGGCAGGTCGGAAAGATGCGCGCCACCTGCGACTTGGACGTGCGACGAGGTCGTAAGGTGAAGCGCCCTGGGTTTGATGGAGACCCAGGGCGGTTCAGACGCGGCTCTACTCTCGTACGAGGAGGCCGCTAGGGTTGCGCGCCGCCACGGAGGCAAGGGTGTGTTGCGGCGAGTTCTCGGCGACTGGGCGAACATGTTGGCAAAGACTGGGAGCTTGGAGGAAGCGACAAATTTGTACCGCGAGGCGTTAGGTCAAACGAAGAACGCGCGTGAGGACAAGCAAAGCGGCGCCGAGACTACAAGGGCCACCCGGGCAGTCCTATTGACGATCCGCGGCACTCCCCCATTGTCTAACCTTGTCCGTCAGGGGCATCTACTACCAGCCCAGCGCGAGACTCCCTGCCCGAGGTAACTAGTGAAGTCCGGCGGAACCGCAAACCATCGTCAAGCACGCGCGTATCTCGAAGGGAAGAACGCGTACAAGCAGGTGCTCGCGGCTCTGGACGCCCCTCAGGTGCGCATCCAGCATGGGGGATCGGCTGCGGTTCGTTCGCACATCGAGGGTTTCCTCAAGGGCAAGGGCTGGGCATCGCCCGTCGAGGTCATGCCCGGCTTCAACGTCGAGCTAAACCTGATGGTCGAACGCATCGTGCTGCAGGTACAGACCGGGAACGTCGCCCGGGCCTTCTATGACCTGATGAAGATGCAGTCGCTCCATCATCAGGGGCGGGCCGATTGCGGCGTGCTGGTCGTGCCGATGGCCGAAGCAGCGCGCAAGATCGGCGGCAACCTTGCGCAGCTCGAGCGCGTGAGCAACGAGCTGGAGGGGGTCTTCTTCCATCAGATCACGATCCCCGTCCTTGTCATCGGCTTCGAGTGAGGAGGGAATCGTGGCCCAGCAGCTAAGCGTCGTCTCCCTGGCTGACAGAACCAACCAGATTCAGCAAGCCCAGGCAACCGGCCGCACTCTCGCCGTCCGTTTCCGTTCGCGGACCATCGACCTGCCGCGCAAGCGCATTCCGCTCGGCACTCCTATCTACCGAATGCGTAACATCCGGACGATCGTGGTGCAGGAGTCGTACGTCGCCGATCACCACTTGGCCGACGACTTCTTCAACAACGGCCAAGAGGATGTCAGCGCTCAGCGAGCGCAGGATGAGCTGCTGCTCCAGCTGGCGAAGGAGAGCAAGGCCAACATCTACGCCCACCTCGAGCGCAGCAAAGAACAGACCGAGCCGCTCATCGTGACTGTGGCCGGCGTGGTGCTGAACGGCAACCGCCGCTTGGCAGCCGTGCGCGACCTCTACAGCCGTGATTCGCAGGAGTTCCGCGCCTTCGAGCACGTCGAGGTGGCGGTGCTGCCCCCTGAGGCCAACGAAGACGATCTGGCCCAGTTGGAAACGGATCTCCAGATCGCCCCCGACTACCGCCTGGACTACGGATGGGTCGAGGAAGCCCGCGGCCTGCGCTATCAGCTCGAGGTCCTCAAGTGGGACATGGCCAAGGCGCAGCAGCACTGGCAGAGCGGCAAAGAGGAGCTGAACCGGCGTCTGAGTCAGCTCGCGGCGGCGGAAGAGTATCTCGAGCGCATCGGCAAGCCGAAGCGCTACGAGCTGGTCAAGGATGACGACCTCGCGCTTCAAGCACTGCTGCGCAGCCAGAGTCCGAAGGCGCGCGGCAACGAGTCTCCTGCTCGCATCAAGGCCGAGAAGCTCGTCGTGTTCGCGCTCATGCAGCACAAGGGGTCCTTGTCAGAAGGCCGTGTATACGGCCACGCGGGCGAGGCCAAAGCCATCCTGGACAAGATGCTGCAGTCAGGTGCGATACCCGGTGGCGATGGCACACCCGACAGCCCAATAGCCACTACGGATCCACAGCCTGTAGCAGAACCAGCAGCAGACGACGATCCGCTGGGCGCACTGCCGGAGCAAGGGAATCCCGTTCCAGATGCAGTGCTCGACTTCCTAGGCGACACCCAGAACTGGGAGACCATCGCCGCCGCCGCTGATGACGCGTTTGGGGAGCTGAAGGACGCCAAGAAGCAGACGCAGCGGACCTCCCGCTTCTCGATGGACTCCGGAAAGATCAACGCGATGGCGACGGGCCTAACTCTGACGAACGCGGATCCTTCGACCCTCGGGACTGCGTCCGCGCAGCTGGTTTCCGCGCTCAAGGAGATCGCTGAGCGCCTGCAGCAGATCGCCCGTGACTACCCAGCAGCTGCGGCCGAGCTGGATCGAGACCGGATCGCCCAAGCCAAGGGAGCGCTCGAAGTCCTCCTCCACGACCAGTAGGCGGCCGATGGCCATCCACATCGCCTACCAGAGCCCCGAGGGAACCGCCCTCGTCAGCCGTGCCGACGGGATGCCGGACATGGCCTGGGAGGAGCTGAAGCGCACGGCGCGCGAGCGTGATGGGCGGGATGTCGGCGCCGACGCGATCGAGCTGCCGTGGCTCGGCTTCCTCTCGCTCACCCCCACCGTCCTACAGCTGCAACGCGACTATGGGTTTCGGTCGACCTACTCGCCGGAAGCTTTGGAGCGCGTCCGCCGCCATGTCAGCTCAGCGCAGCAGCTCCGGTCAGCGCAGTCCGGATCCCCCGCCAGCAATCCGATCACGGAGGAAGAGCTGTATTCCCGCCTCGTGGCCCGTGGTTGGGATCGCGGAAAGCGGGAGCTAACCGACAAGCAGCTGCGGGATGCCCTGGCCATGCTGACCCTGCCAGCTGGGGCCAACTTCTCTGTGCCCGGGGCTGGTAAGACGACGGTCGCGCTGGCCGTGAACCTTGCTGGAACGGACCCTGGCACGAAGCTCTTGGTTGTAGCCCCAAAGAACGCCTTCCCCGCTTGGGATAACGAGGTCTTGAAGGAGTGCTTGGTAAGTGGGTTCACCCCCTTCGTTCGTCTAACCGGCGGCGCACAGGTCATCCGTCAGAAGCTGCTGACAGACCCACAGCGTTCCATCATCAGCTACGCCCAACTAGTCCGCGCTGAGGCGCCGATCGTCGAGTTCCTCAACCGGCACCAAGTCCATCTGATTCTCGACGAGAGCCATCGGATCAAGGCGGGCGAGTTGACGCAGTCGGGAGCGGTCGCCACACGCATCGGCCCCCTAGCCGTACGACGCGACATGCTCAGCGGCACGCCCATGCCGCAGGCGGTAACGGACCTCGCATCCCAGTTCGACTTCCTCTGGCCAGGCCATGGCCTCGGCGCTCGGATCCGAACCGCACCGACTCCGGCACCCGTCATCCGGCCGCTCTATCAGCGAACCACCAAACGTGAGCTTGGACTCGACCCGGTGATCCCGCACCCCCAAGCGATCGAGATGTCCGATCCGCAGCGTCTGCTGTATGCAGTCCTGCGCGATGACTTCTTCCGTCAGCTTACGAATCTGCGCCCCCGCGACCTCCCGCGCCGTGCCGCGACTCCCGTCATGCGACTGCTACAGGCCGTCATCGATCCGCAGACGGCCGTCTCGCGTCTCCTGGAGTCCGGCTTCACGGTGCCCGACTCCGATCTGTCGGAGATCTACAGACTTGTACTCGAGGAGGATGTCTCGCCTCGCATGCGATGGGTCGAGGCTAAGGTGCGCGAACTGGTAGCGCAGAACAATAAGGCGGTGGTATGGACTCCATTCCGCCAGACCATCCGTCGGCTGCAAGAGCGCCTCGCGGATCTGGGCGCCGAGGCGCTCGATGGCTCCACGCCCTCCGGAGACCCCGAGGAGGACGACACTCGCGAGAGCATCCTGAAGCGCTTCCACAATGGTCGGGGCATGATGGTCCTCGTCGCCAACCCGGCCGCGGGCGGCGAAGGCATCAGCCTGCACCGGGTCTGCCACCACGCTATCTACCTGGGAAGAACCTACAACGCCGCGCACTTCCTACAATCGCGCGACCGCATCCACCGCCTCGGTCTACCCAAAGGCACCGAGACACACATCTACCTCACCGAGAGTCTGGCTCCTGCGCGTCTCGGTTCGATCGACATGTCGGTCCGCCGCCGCCTGGACGCCAAGGTCGCAGACATGTCCGCGGCTCTAGAGGATGAGGATCTGCGAGCCCTTTCGCTGGAGAGCGAGGAGGCCGACCCATCGCTCGATGACGGTCTGGAGATGGCCGACCTGCGCGACCTGATCGCCGAGCTTCAAGAGAAGCGCAGCGATGACCGCAAGCAGTGAGCAGCGCGCCTTGCGCGCCAGTCTGCTGTACGCGGGGATCGAGATCGCGCGCGATATGCAGACGGAGGGTGGGTCTCCGGGGGAGGCTCTCGCCTACATCCGACAAGGCGACGCTCAGCGCAACTCCTTCGACTATGACGGTGCCTTCGATGTCGCGGAGGACTACGGTTGGGAGGTCTTCTCCGCCGATTCAGACACGGGTGTCGCCTTTCGCCTGACCCTTACCAACCTACTCGAGCACACGCGTCCCGTCTGGGTCAGGGTCTTGCCCGCCGGGCGCAGACGCGTGGTGTCCAGTCTGGATGACGACGCTCTACAGTGCCTCGAAATCGCTGACTTGCTGGGCTATGAGTACGAAGCGGTCGCTTGGTGGGACCGACTGGCGGCTCTGGGCCGTCTATGGGACGAGGAAGCCAGGGTGGCGATCGGGCGCGATGCTGAGAAGCGGGCTATGGCGCGCGAACGCCTCCTGTTGGCTGGCACGGGAAAGGATCCCCGCTGGGTGGCGATCGAGGACAATGGGGCCGGCTATGACATCCAGACCTGGCGGCCACGAGCAGGAGCAGGCGGCGACGGCTCCCTGTCCGAGCACCACGTGGAAGTGAAGGGCTCCAGCTTGACCGGCATCGTCCACCTCAGCCGCGGCGAGTGGGAGTTCGCCATCGCTAACGCCGATCACTGGGAGATGCAGGTTTGGCTTTCGGGCACCGACGAGCCGGGCGTGCTCGGCGTCGATGACCTGCGCTCCCACATCCCAGATAACCGCGGTGAGGGCCGTTGGGCAGAGGTCGAGATATCCACCGACCGCCTGGTGCCGATGGCCCTATTCGAAGTTGACACCCCCTTGCCCCAGCCGATCCTCGCCAGTGAAGATCTTCCCCTGCTACCTGGTGTGGAATGAAGCCCGACTATCGGCTCCGTGACGGCGACGCCTTCAAGCTCATCCATAAGGTTGAGGACGGTGCTATCCAGCTCACCGTCACCTCGCCGCCGTACAACATCGGCAAGGTCTACGAGAAGCGCACCAAGCTGGCGGAGTATTTGAAGGAATATGAGGCCTTCGCCCGCGCGCTGTACGCCAAGACCGCCGAAGGTGGCCACGTCTGCTGGCAGGTGGGCAACTACATCGAGAACGGCGAGGTCTACCCGCTCGACATCTTCTTCTACGACATCTTCAAGGACGCCGGCTTCAAGTTGCGGAATCGGATCATCTGGCGCTTCGAACACGGGCTCCACGCCCAGAGGCGCCTGTCAGGGCGCTACGAGACCATCCTCTGGTTCAGCAAGGGCGACGAGTACACCTTCAACCTCGACCCCATCCGCGTGCCCTCCAAGTACCCGGGCAAGCTGGCCTTCAAGGGACCGAACAAGGGCAAGCCCACGGGCAATCCACTCGGCAAGAACCCGTCCGACTACTGGCCGATCGTGGCCAGCGACTGGGACGCCGAGGTCTGGAACATCCCGAATGTCAAGGCCAACCACCCCGAGAAGACAGAGCATCCTTGCCAGTTCCCGGTTGAGCTAGTGCAGCGCTGCGTCCTGGCCCTCAGCGACGACGGCAACCTCGTTCTAGATCCGTTCCTAGGGGTGGGGAGCACCGCCATTGCAGCTGCCATTCACGACCGACGCTTCCTCGGTTTTGAATGGGATGCGGCCTACCTGGCCACCGCCCAGCGCCGGCTGGACGAGCTGCAAGCCGGCACTCTGAAACTCCGCCCGCTCGGCAGACCTGTTCATCAGCCGAAGGGCACTGAGCGGGTCGCCAGGGTACCCGATGAGTGGCTCCGACCAGAAGGCCTCGTTGTTGAAGCCGGCTGACGATCTCTCGCAACGGCAGTCGCAGATCGCTGCGACCGGTCCGCTGCCCGGGACATTCCCGGACCAGCTCCGCGCCAGCGGCTGGACCGTCGAGCGCATCCCCGGCGTCAAGGTGACGGCCTATCGTGTGGTGACGCCGCCACGCCACGTCCTGGCCACGGTCGCCGTCCTCATTGCTGAATCGAATGACGGTTGGCGTATCTCGATTCCGGAGTTGTCAAAACGTCGTGGCGATCAAGAACATGGTCGCGCCCGGGTTGTATTGGCGAGACTGAGCGAGGCGATCCGCTCATTGCCGGCGATTAGGAGCCCTGAGGAGCTTGCCGCGCTGGTCGCCGAGCGGTTGGAGCGAACTCGAGATGAGCTGCACTCCAAGGGCGCAGGCCCATCGCGGCGTTGGCTACCGCGCGAGAAGGCCTATCGCGGTGGCTTGCCGGGCCTAGGCAAGCGACGCTAAAGAGCCAGTGGCGGTTGAGTAATCGAGCGGAGATGGGCCTCTGGCGGGGAATCCGTTGCAGCTTCCCTTACGACCTATGTGGCCGCCTCGCTTGACCTGCTGACGGGTATGCACACCATTTCGCCATGGCAGGCCGTCGCAAGGGCATCCTCTCTCTGAATTGGGATCAGGTCCTGAGCCGCTTCCTGGTGATCCGTCGCAAGTGGCTGGCGCGCCGTTCGCTCGCCAGCGTCGCCACTGCTGCCAGCCCGCGGCCCACGATCCGAACCGGTCAGGCAGGTAGCGCCACTGGCAGCCAGTTCGAGTGGGTATGACACTCTGATTTGGCCCCACTTGGGGCCGGAATGATGGCCTGATTTGGCCCCACCCCCGAACCATCCAGTCCCTACCCTCGGCTGACCGTCCAAAGTCCGCCGAAGCGAGGGAGAAGGAGTTGTCGAGGGTGG
>JBBQNR010000101.1:0-9686 GCA_038330145.1 Solirubrobacterales bacterium | reverse complement strand
TCTATCATGCCGACGTCATGAAGCGCCATCTCTTGCTCAGCGCCATCCTTGCCGCGCTGCTGGCCGCGCTCCTGGGCGCCTGCGGCGGGGACGACAACAAGGACAACAACAGTGCGCAGACGCCGATCGTGACCGCGCCCGGACCCACGGCGCCGGCTGACACGGGCGCTACGGGAACCACCGGCAAGCAGACCAAGTCGGGCTCGAAGAAGAAGAGCAAGAAGGCCGAGAAGAAGAGCGAGAAGGCCGAGAAGAAGAGCGAGAATGCCTTTCAGAGGGCAGCGTTCCGCGAGATGGACAAGAGCACCTATTCGGCCGCCAAGATGGTCTGCAAGGAGCGCAAGCTCAAGGACCTGAAGTCCGTCTACAAGCCCAAGGGCACCAGCGCCGAGGCCGTTGCCAAGGCCGTCTCGGGGCGCTACACAGATCCTCCCGGGCACATGCACGCCGGCTACGCCGGCTGCCTGGCCGGCTTCAAGCAGCGCTAGGGCTTCTTTCTCCTCAGATAACCGCTGGGAGCGAACGTCATCATGAACCGCTCCTTCGAGCGGTCGATGGCGAAGTCGTCGTTCTCGCTCAGGAACTCGCGTAAAGCCTCCAGCGGGCCGGGCTCGACCTCGTTCCTCCACGAGTTGATGTTGGTGTCCTCCACGATCAGGTAGTTGCCCTCCGTCACCAGGTGTGCGTATGCGTTCAGCTCTGCCAGCACGTGGTCCCTGTGGTGCTTGGAATCGAGGATCACCATCACGCGCTCTCGCGGCCGGATCGCCTCCTCGACGGCGGTCACGATCTGGGGTGCGACCGACGATCCGGTCAGGTAGGTGATGCGCGCGTGCTGTGGACGTCCCTCGACGTCGCGGTTGTCGATCGTGATCACCTTTCCAGAGCCGATCATGTCCAGAATGCAGGCCATGAAGTGGGCGCTTCCGCCCCTCAACGTGCCGGTCTCCACGATCACGTCCGGCCGCGATTGCTCGTCGTGGAGGATCTCCTGATAGATCCAGAGGTCCAGGGGGCACTTGATCAGCGGCGTCCCGAGCCAGAAGGTGTTCTGCCACGTGCGCTCGGGGCTCTGGCAGTAGAGGTCGTGGAAGCGCCGAACCGTGGGCTCGAAGCCGACGTCCGTCGGGTCGTCCGCCGACGGCAGGTCGACCGCCTCGCGATCAGAACTCATAGCCGTGTGCGTCAACGATCGGCGCCGCGCACTCACGCACCAGCTCGCGCAACTCTGAGTCGTAGTACTCGGGATAGGGTCGGCGCTCGCTCGCCCCGACCGGTGGGTCGTTGTGCAGGGCCTCGAGAAACGATTCGTCCACCGGCACCTGGTGCCGCCTCAGGAAGGCCTGGAGGTCCTCGCGCAGCAACTCGAAGCGCAGGATCTCGACCCTGCCGCGACCGAACACCTCGCCCGTGGTCCACGCGTGCAGCGCCGTGTAGTGATCGACGCCGAGCGAGCTCATCAGCGGGCTCGTGCGCGGGCTCTCGAATCCTTCGCCGGTGCAGGCCCGTCTCACCGTCGTCGCGAAGTCGCTCTCGCCGGAAGAGAATGCGGTCTCCCAAATCGCGCCGCTGCGCTGCTCCGGCCGCACCTGCGTCATGTTGTGGTACCAGGAGACGTACCAGTCCCAGGGATTGCGAACGATGGCGAACATGGGCAGGTCGGAGAAGTCGTCCGTCAGCTCCTCGAAGCGGCTGCCGCGCGGCAGGTCGTTGGGAATGAACGAGGTCGCCGGCAGGTGCTCGAAGCACAGCTTGCGCAGGAAGCGGCCGCCGGTGCGTGGGACGTGCAGGAAGATGAAGTGGCTAGTCATCAACATCGAGACGGAGCGCCGGTGGTCGCGGCTATCCGGGGCCACACCGCCGGCGACGGCCGTTTGCGGCTTCGAGGGCATCGCGATCACTATAGGGGGCCGGATTGGGGAGGCCGAAGAGCAACGGGCGCAAGGGCGGCAGGAAGGGTGGGAAGAAGAGCTGAGCAGTCGCGGTGCGCCCGTTCGTCCGGTTAAATAGGAGGAGTGATGACGCTCTCGCAAAGGATCGGGAACCTGATCGGGGTGACTGTGCCGCTGCTGGGTTTCGTCACGGCGATCGTCTTGCTGTGGGAGAAGCTTGTCGGGCCGTATGACCTGGTGATCCTGGTCGTGATGTACATGGTCTCGGCCCTGGGCACCACGGTCGGCTTCCATCGGCTGCTGACGCATCGCTCGTTCCAGACCTACAAGGGCGTCGAGTACGTGATGGCCGTGCTGGGCTCGACGTCGGTGCAGGGGCCCGTGGTGAGGTGGGTCGCGAGCCATCGAAAGCATCACGCCTGTGCCGACCACGACGGCGACCCGCATACGCCGCACGGCTTCGGGCCGGGGCTGTTGGCGAGCATGCACGGCCTCTGGCATGCGCACGTCGGCTGGCTGCTGACTCGCGGGCACAACGACGACGCACGACGCTACGCCAAGGACATCGTGGAGGACCGCGGCATGATGGCGATCAGCAGAGCCTTCCCGCTATGGGTCGCGGTTGGCCTGATGGTGCCGGCGGGTCTCGGCTACCTGTTGGCCGGGCCGAAGGGCGCGCTCACGGGACTGCTCTGGGGCGGTCTCGTTCGCATCTTCCTCTTCCACCACCTGTCCTTCAGCGTCAACTCGGTCTGTCACTTCTTCGGCCACCGTCGGTTCCAGACCGACGACCATTCACGCAACGTCTTCTGGCTGGCGCTTCCCTCGATGGGTGAGGCATGGCACAACAATCACCATGCCTTTCCCCGTTCCGCCCGGCATGGCCTGAGGTGGTGGGAGTTCGATCTCTCCGCCCTCGTCATCCGAGCCATGCGCCGACTTGGCCTGGCATGGAACGTGGTCGAGATTCCGGCCGAGCGCCAGCGCGAGGTGGCCGCCGCCGCCCGTCCCGCTCGGGCGCTCGAGTCGCTGTAGAGAATCTCAGCGCGGACAGCACCAGCCGCGCAACTTCGGGAATGCGGCCGTGGGAGTATGTGGACCCGCCGCGGCGTCCGATGAAGAAGACCTGTCCACACTGCAAGAAGCTCGTCAGCGAGCGAGCCGCCCGCTGCAGGCAATGCGGCTACAACTTTCCGGAGAAGGCCTCCCCGTGGGCCGCAGGTCCCTCGCTGGGGGTCGGCTTCCCGCTCGTGATGATGGGAGTGCTGACGACGTTCCTGGCGGGAAGCTCCAAGGGACTGGTGATCCTTGGCGGCGCCATGGTGCTGATGGGGCTGCTGCTCTTCTTCCACCCGCGCTGATGGCCCGTCCAACATCGACGACATCGAACCCGGTCAGGGTATGAGATGCCTTACCGGCAGGCCGTACTCGCTGGCAAGACGCTCGGCGATCAGTGAGCGGTGGCAGGCTTCGGGATCGCGCTCGACGCAGAGTAGCGCGCTGGTGCCGTCGCTCGGCAGGCTCTCGACGAATGAGGCGAGGTCGACCTGGTTCAGGATCTCGCTCGTGTAGCGGTCCCGGTAATCGGGAGCCAGCTCGGCCCGTGAGCGCTTTCCAACACCGGCCTTCGCATCCTCGCGGTACTGTAGCTGCCGCAGCTCGGTGGTCGGCGCCAGCTCCTTGTGATGGCGGTATTCGATCCCGGCATCGGCCAGCGCCACCTGCAGGCGCGCCGAGTTCGCCCACGCATACTCGCTGCCGCGAACGCCGCGCCGCTGGCGCGTGTCGATCAGGACTCGAACGTCGGCCTCGCGCAGCGCACGCAGAAATGCCTCCAGGGTCCACCCATACACGCCGATGGTTGCGACCCGCGGCCACCGGCGCGTCACGCAAGCAGCGCAGCTTGGCGCGGCGGGGTTCCCTCTTTCAGCCAGGCGTCCATCTCGGTCCAGTTGTCGTACAGCCACTCGACCCGCTCGCCACGGTCCGCAGGGACCTGCTTGCCACTCACCCTCCAGCCGGTGACCCTGATCGTCTTACCGACGATCGATCCCCTCACTATGTCTCGCGGCCTCAGGTTGCCCTCGAATCCCTCGTGCCCGACGAAGATCACGTCACTGCCGGGGGCACCGTCGAGCAGAGCGAACGGACCGCCGAGACGCGGTGGCAGCAGTCGCTCGAGCCCCGTTGCCAGCTCCAGCAGCCGCTCGTCTCCCGACTTCGAAATCCGCTCCAGCACACGCCTGTGCTTCTCAAGCGTCCAGCGCGTTCCCTCGGGGTAGATGATCACGCCTTCGTGGGGGCGCAGGTCCGTGGCGAGTCGTCGCAGCGTTCGCACCTCCCGATCACTCTCCCCCGCGTCGCGGCGCGCGAAGTGACAACCGAGGTGGCCGCCGGCGACGTCGAGGCAGGGGTCCCAACGCAGCTCGCGCTTGAACACATAGAGCAGGTGCATGCGAAGAGGATTGGCGATCAGCGCCGCCGCGAGCAGCGTGTCGAGGACGCTTGCGTGTCGCAGGAAGATCAGCACTTGCCCGTCCCCGATCCCCGAGGGCCATTGCTCGACCTCCACCTCGAGGGAGAAGCAGCGCCGGATGCCCCAGAAGAGAGTTCCGGTCCACCATCGCTGAAGCGTGATGTACCAGCGGCGCCGCCGCTCGCGGGCACTGCGCAGACCCAGCCAGGAGCCACTTGCCAGCCACATCGCGAGCGCGATCGTGAGGCCGACCACCTCCGATGCGAGATAGACGCCGATCATCGCGAACGTGCGCGCGAACGCCCAGCGGTCCCGGCGCACGACGCCTATGACCAGTGCCGCCAGCGCCACAAGCGGCAGCAGCGCCACGTAGAGCACGAAGCCGAGGAAGATCACCGGGATCGAGATGATTCGCCTGCGCAGCGTATGAAGTGAGTTGGGCATGGAGTCGCCGCGATGCTAGCTCAATGCGCCCGCCCGGCCGCTTCGAGCGGCTGCGTGTCATCTCGCAGACGCTAGGCTGCGGCAGCAGTGGAGCGCCTCGACCCGGTGCAGATCAGAGTGCTCGGCTGCCTGCTCGAGAAGCAGCGCACGACGCCGGACGCGTACCCGCTCACCCTCAACTCGCTGCGGACCGCATGTAACCAGGCGACGAGCCGCGAGCCGGTGGTCGACTACGACGAAGCGACTGTGCGGAAGGCTGCGCAGCGGCTCGGCCACCGCGGGCTGGCACGGCTCGCCAGTTACCACGGCAGTCGCGCGTACAAGTACCGGCATCTGGTCGACGAGGCGCTCGGTCTGTCAGCCGAGGAACGGGCGCTGCTGTGCGTACTGATGCTGCGGGGGCCGCAGACCCTCGGAGAGCTCAAGCAGCGCAGCGAAAGGCTGCACGTGTTCCCCGACCTGAGATCGGTTGAGGAAGCGCTCGAGCGGCTCACCGAGCACGGGCTCGGGAGCTGGCAGGAGCGACGGCCGGGACAGAAGGAGGCGCGCTACACCCACCACCTCGAGCAGGATCAGGAGCCGCCGCGCGCCGACCGGGAGCTGCCGCGCGCCGACCGGGAGCCGCCGCACGCCGCGGAGTCGGAGTCGCAGCGCGTTCCAAAGTCGGAGCCGCGTGGTGCCGATCTGCTCTCCGATCAGCCGCAGCACCATGATCTCGCCGCAGAGGTGGCTCGTCTGCGCGACGAGCTTGACGCGCTGCGGCAAGAGTTCGAAGCGCTGCGCGAGCGCTGACGCACGGTGACGGCGAAACCCAGAACCGGCGCGGCACGGGTTGCTACCGTGAACGAAGGTATCTGAGATGTCGCCGCAGAATCATCGGGAAGGCCTCGAGGCTGAGGCGCGTTACCACCGGGAACGACTTGCGTTGTACCGGGCGAGGGTGTACGGCGGACGCTCCATGACGACGAGTCGTTTGCAGGAGCTCGAGCGTGCGAGCGACCTCGCCGAGCAACGCATCCGGCGACTTGCAGACGCTCCGCCCGGGCCCGACGGACCGACCACATAGCCCATCCAAACGTCTCAACGCTCCACGAGAGCGTGGTACGGTAGGTACGTACTGTATCTCCGCTCGTGAGGGCCCCGTCTCTCTTCCTTTCGCGCGAGCTTCTGCATAGAGAGGCGGCGAGGAAGGGCATATGTCGAGCAGCAATCTGGCCTCACCGGACGAGGGTGACCGGGAGCGCGCGGTGCAGCGTTTACGCGCAGCGGTTGCCGAGCGAAGCAACGTGAACAGGCAGCCGGAAGGTTCGGGGGCCAAGGTCCAGGCACGTGCCTCCAAGTCCGGGAAAGTAGCCCGGGCCGCTGTGCGGGGGCGTAAGCCTCCGAGCAAGTAGACACTCCCGTTGGAAAGCTGAAGGTTCCGACTCCAAACGTGCTTCGGCGCGTCCGTCCCTTCCAGCGTCAACAGCAGCAGGATGCCGGCACCGGCGACCAGGACGCGACGTCGGTCGAGCGGCGCCTGACGCACATGGAAGCGATGATCGAGGGTCTCCAGCACTCGGTGCACCGCGAGTCCATCCGGCGCGCGAGTCAGATCGCCGAGCTGAAACGGGACACGCAGCCGGATGCAGTCCGGCGCGACCTCAGCAGGGACGCGCGCAGGCGCGGCATCTAGGCTCGGCCGGGATCGCCCGGCTTCCCCTCACCCGAGCGAAGTAGTTCATTCAGCGCATCGGTCAGTGCTCTGGCACCTCTTCGATGTAGGCGATGCTGACCGGGTTGACGAAAATCGCTCGGCTCTCATCGCCCGGCAGCTCGAACTTCGTCAGGTTCCGTTCTCCCGTGAGCCGGTTCTTGACGTCCTCGAGCTCGTGCTTGACTCGCACGTCTGCTCCACCGACAAACACGATCTTCGTGTGCATCCCACTCCCCTCCGGTCGAAAGCGACCGCGATTCTAGAGCGAGCGATCCGCTGGCGGCTTGCCGGGGTGGCCGCCGGCCTTCTCAGCCGTGGTGGTCTGCGTGGTGGTCCTCCACCGACTTGAGCCAGCGCTTGCGCGCCACGACCTGATCGTCTGCGGATTGCAGCGATGCAGCTGACTTCGGGTCGCCGGTAGCGTCCTGGGTGGCTTCGTGCTCACCACGCAGGCGGCTCTGCTCGGCCTCCGCTGCGTGAAGGCGATCTACCGCGTGCACTCGCTCGCCCTCCTCCGAGGGTAGTACTTGGTTCGACATCGGTGCTCCTTCTTGCCCCTCTTGTTGGTCCCGCGCGGAAGGAGAGAGACAAACCCCACGAGCGACTTGGACTACCGTTTCAGGCTAGCAAGCTTCGATTTCGCGTCGTTTCGATGGGATCATGGTGGGGTGATTCCAAGCAGCGATCAGGTCGCGGGTAGCGAATCGGCCGGCTCGCCGTCGCCACTGCCTGCCGCGAGCCCGTTCGCCCAGCTGGCGGCCGCCATTCGCGACTTCGGTCGCCGCCGGCGTACGCTGATCACGGTCGTGGGTTCCCTGGGCACGGCCGCGATCCTCGCGCTCCTGCTCGCCGGCCGAAGGCAAGAGTTTGCGGACGCGATCTCGAGCGCCGCAATCTGGGTGCTGGCCGTAACCACGCTGCTGCAGATCGTCGCGCTGCTCGCGCGCAGCGAGGCGTGGCACCTGAGTATCCAGGCTGCCGGCGGCACGGTACTTCGCCGCATCCTCTATCGCGCGTCGAGCATGCAGGTCCTGGGGGGCGTGATCAACGGACATCTGGGGATTGCCGCGCGCATCGCCGCGCTGCGCCGCTCATCCCCCGAAGTCAGTCCGCAGGTCCCGACGCTGATCGCCGCGGAGTTTCCGATCCTCGCCGTCGAGGCGATCCTCGCTGCGCTGACGTCGTTCACGCTGGTGGGGCCCCTCGGCCTGCCGTGGTGGCTGCCGCTGATCGGCCTTGTGGTGATCGGAACTGTCAGCGCCGGCCTGCGGCACCTCGCCCTCCGGAAGGGCCGTCAGCTTTGGAGGGGCCTAGCGGTGGCCCGCAGCCTGCGGGGCGGAGGCCTCGTGATCGGCTTCGTGCTGGTGGCCGTGTTTGCGCAGATTTTCCGCAACTGGCTCCTGCTTCACGCGGTCGGCGTGGATGCGTCGTTCTTCGACGCCATCGCGGTGCTGATCGCGTTGGTGACGCTCGCACAGCTTCCGGTTGGTCCCAGTGTCGGCGCCGCGGCCGCCGTGCTGATACTCGGCGGCGATGGGGTGGCGCAGGCTGCCGCGGCCGGATTGCTGCTGACCGTGACCGGCACGGTCGGAGGGCTGTGCTTCGCGGCATGGGCAGGCGCCGACCGGCTCTGGTCGGTCAGCCGTCTCGCTGCGTTGAGGCGCACCCGGGCACGGGCCTCGCAGCCGGGCTCAGAACAGTGAGACGCTGATCTGGCGACCGGTCAGGCGCGAACGGACGATGAGTCGGGATCGCCCGTGAGGATGGCGAGGAGATCGCCGATCTTCTGCTCGCGGGTGAGCGAGTCGGGGAGGGGCCGTTGGGAATGGATCGTGTAGTGATTGCGGCGACCAACCCGCTCGCTGGAGATGTAGCCGGCGGCGGTCAGCTCGCCGACGATGCGGTGTGCGGCACGTTCTGTGATCCCCACCGTCTCGCCGATGTCACGCAGGCGGATGCCGGGGTCACGCGCGATGCAGAGCAGCACTCGTGCGTGGTTGGTGAGGAAGGACCATCTGCCGATTCCATCTCTGACCATGGGGCAATAACCAGTCTAGTATGTCTAGACTCAGTTTTCATGTATACTGCTTCTAGTGACGCTTGATGCCCAGCCGACGTCGTTGACGAAGACGGTGGATCCGAACCCTAGTCTTGGCAGAGCGAGGCCCGGATGACAGTTCAGCAGCAACGACGCGAAGAGAAGCGGCGTGACCAGCTCGAGTCGATCGAGCGCCAGGTCAAGGCCGGCACGCTCGTCGTCAGGCGGATGACCGCGGATGAGCGCAAGAAGTTTCCGGCAAAGCCCCGCGTGAAGAGGGGCCGGAAGCCCTTCAATCCCGTCTTTCGGCCAGCCGGCTAAGTAGCCGCCCGGCCTGAGCGGCCGCACTTGCTCGGCCGCCTCTGTTCGTTCTTTGCGAACGTTGTGTGAGCGCCCTTGCCGCGCATGCTTCAATTAGGGGACCAGAGAAAAGGAGGTGGTCCTACTGATTCACATGCTTGTCGGGACGCTGGAGGTGCGGGGCCGCTAGGCGGCCGCCCGTTCCCGCCGGCGCGTGAGCGCCGGTGCGGTACGTGCAGGGTGCGAGCCGCGTAGCGGAAATCCACCCTAGTGCCAGTGAGCGGCGGAGCCGGGGCCACGTCCCACCCGGCCACACCAAGTCCGCCCCTCGCTTTGAATCGCACCTGAGAAGGGCCGCCCTCACGGGCGGCCCTTCGCCTACTTGCCTTCCCTGCGCTGAAGCCGGTGGCACAGGAGCGGATCAGCCTGACCCCGATTCCCCTCCCGTAGATTAGGCCGGGAGTGGCGTCGACCGGGTTAGGCCAGGGCGCCGGCGGGCAGCAGGAAGCGAAGCGGTGTCTGGGATCCTGACCCGCCGCTGTCCATTACCCGCGAGCCGTGCAGGCCGCGCGTCGGAGCCGCGGCAAGCGCCTCAGGCTTGCCGCCGTGAGCGATGACCCACTTCATGATCTCCGTGAAGTCGGCACCCTCGGCGAGGATGGCCGCCCGCTCGATGACCTCGCCGCCTGAGGGGTGAGGTCGCGCCAGCCGTATGACCAGAGCGCGAATGGCGTCGTCTTCCACCTCTCAAGCCTAGACCCTTCTCTAGGAGAAGCAAGTGCCTCGACCGGAAGCACGACCGTCTTGCTGCTTGGCGTGCGGTCTGGACCGCCTTTGAGA
>JBBQNR010000100.1:0-9813 GCA_038330145.1 Solirubrobacterales bacterium | reverse complement strand
GCGGGGTACCAGCGGGGGGGCGGTCGGGCCGCCGCCGCCTCTATGACCCGCCACCGGGGGGGGGGCGACCCCCGCGACCACGCCGACGGCGCTCAGCCGCTGGGGAATTGCCGACGCACATGCGAGCGCATAGGGGCCGCCGCCCGAGTAGCCGAGGACGCTAAATCGCTCGAGCCCGAGCGCGTCCGCGAGCTGCTCGACGTCACCGGCCCAGTCCAGCAGCGTGCGATCGGCCTGGTGGTCCGAGAATCCGATGCCCGGACGGTCGGGGTAGATCAGGCGCGCGCCGACGTCAGCGAGCGCGGCCCCCATCAGGTTGCCCTCGATACGCGAGCTCGGCACGCCGTGGAAGTGAAGCAGCGGCCGTCCCGCCGGATCACCCAGCTCGATGTAGGCGAGCATGCGGCCGTCGCGGAGCTGGACCGAGCCCTCCCGCTGTGCCGTTACCGCCACGTGGCGTCTCAGGCGCGCCGGCGGTCAGCTTCGGCGGGCGCAAGCAGGCCGGGCCGGCGCATCGCCTCGAGCCAGACGGCGCGCGCCTCCTCGCGACCGCCGCGTGCGGGCAGCCGCTCGGCTACCCAGGCGGGGCCGGCGGTCGGGATCTCGCCGGAGATCGCGGCCAGGCCCTGGTGCGTCTCTGGCTCCAGGCGCTCGCCGGGACCGGTCAACACCTCGTTCAGCGTCTCACCGCGACGGATGCCGACCAGATCCATGTCGGGAGCACCCTCGCGACCGGCTTCGGACCAGATTCGACCGGCCAGCTCGCCCACGGTCAGCATCTCCGGATCCGCGGGCCCCGCGATGTTCACGCCCCGCGCGGCTAGCAGCGCGCCGTGCGCCGCCAGCGTCGTCGCGTGTGCCATCGTCATCCAGTAGCGGATCATTCCGGTGTCGGTGACGGTGAGCGGCACGTTGGCGCGCGCCTGTCGCAGGAAGAGGTCGGATGCGCTGCCCGCGCTGCCGAGCACGTTCACGAACCGAACCGCGATCCGCTGCGCGCCGGCTCGGCGCGCAGAGTACGCCGTCAGCTGCTCCATGAAGCGCTTGGTCTTGCCGTAGAAGCTCGCCGCCAGGGCGGCCTTGTCGGTCGATGCCACGACCACCGTCTCCACCTCGGAGGCCTCGGCCGCGCGCAGCACGTTCCAGCTTCCCTGCAGGTTGGTGTCGACGAACTCCTCCGGAAACACCTCGGCCCAGTCGACGTGCTTGTAGGCGGCGAGATGGAAGATCAGGTCCGGACGCGCGCGCTCGATCTCGGCCCGCAGCCGCCCACCGTCGCGGACATCGCAGAGCACGTGCGAGACGCGCTCCAGCGACTGCGCGTTGCGCGCACGGCGGTCGCCGATCAGCGACGCCTCGTGCCCGTCGAGCAGCGTGACGTGCTCGGGGCGAAAGCCGTCCAGGAGCGAGGCCAGTGCGCGGCCGATCGAGCCGCCGCTGCCGGTGATCAGGATGCGCCTGCCGCCGAGTCGCTCCTGCAGCTCCAACACCGATGGAACCGGGTCGTGCCGGCGCAGAACCGCCTGCCAGTCGAACGACTCGACCGGCAGCCGCCGTGGCCTGCGCGGCAGCGGGCTCATGCGCGGCTGCTCCAGCAGCCGTTCGATCTCGCGGTAGCCGGCCTTCATGTCCGGCGAGCAGGAGGGATCGGGCTCGTTGATCTCGGCCACTATGTACGGCACCAGCGCCCCCAGCCTCTGGACCTCGGGATCGAGATCTAGCTCACCGCCACGGTAGGGGAGCCCTTCGGCCAGCACGCCGTGCGCGTTCGAGACGTGTGCGACCTGCGCCTCGGGGCCGAGCTCCTCGACATAGCGCTCGAGCTCCAACTCCTCGTCCGGGGCGAGGCCGAACAGCGATGGGTAGGCCGCCGCGAAGGAGGCGAACAGCGCCGCGTGCGAGGTGTCGATCGTGAACCCCAGCTCCGGCACCCGTTCGCGCCAGTGCAGCAGGTCGCGCCAGTGGCCGCCGATCTCGGACAGGTACACGCCGCCCGTGCGCATGCGAAGCAGCGGGGGAACGTTTTCGATCAGCGGCTTCACGCCGCGCCTGGTGCAGGCTGCGGCGAAGAACTCGAGGAATGACTGCACCGCCTGCTCGTCGAGCGCACCGCGGTTACGGAATTCGTCCGCGTCGAGCGGCACGAAGAGGTGAATGGTCAGCACCGGCGAGCCAATCGCGGCGGCGAACTCGGCGCTGCGCTCGATCCCGGCGCGCGCATCGGCATCGAGGCCGTCGACGCTCACGAAGCGCCCGCTCGGCCAGCTCACCGGAGCCTCGGCCGTGACCGTCAGGTCCCGATTGGCGCCGGCCGCCAGCACGTTCTCCACCGCGCGAGCGAGCGCGGCGTCGTCCGCTACATCGGAGGCGGACAGGCAGAGCTCCAAACCTCGCCAGGGTCCGCCGTCGAGGCGGTCCGCGATCTGGTCAGGCTCGGGTGCGGCCTTCAGCAGCGGGATGGCGGCTGAGCCAGTCGACATAAAGTTGAACACCCTCCTCCAGCGGCCGGACGGGGAAGTCTAGCCCGGTGTCGCCAGGCCGGGCCTCATAGCTCTCGTTCTCGCCCGCCGGCAGATCCCCTCCGGGCGTCTGGATCTCGGAAGCCGAGCTTGCGGCGCTTCGAACCAGCTCGGCCGCCTCCAGCAGCGGGGTGGCGGTGCCGCCGGCGAGCGCGAGGGTCTCGTTCCAGCGTCCCTCGGCGACGAGGCGCTCGATCGCCGCCACGACGTCGTCGACGTAGACGAAGTCACGCGAGCGGCGAGGGTCTCCCGGGATCACGATCGGCTCGCCCGCGAGGGCGCGGGCGGCAAATGCCGAGATCGCTCCGGTGGCGCCCTCCCAGGCGACCTGGCCGGGGCCGAACACCGAGGTCAGCCGCACGACGGTCGCAGGCGCGCGATGAAGGCGGCAGGCCTCCTCGCCCAATCGCTTCGAAAGCGCGTAGGCGTCGGGCGGCGGGTCGACCGCGGCGCGAACCGTCGACGGGTAGACGAGGCCGGCGCCATGCTCGAGGCAGGCTTCGAGCAGGTTCAGGGTCGTGCCGGCGTTCTGCCTCACCGCCTCGGCGGGGTCGGCCTGCGCTCCCGCCGGGTCGGGGACACCGGCGAAGTGCAGCACGGCGTCGCAGCCGGCGACGAGTTGTCGCGCCTGCGGGCTGCCCGCGTCGACGCGTAGCTGGTCCAGGGCCGCCGCGGCGCTGCGCTGCGCGCCGCCCGGGCGGGCCAGCGCGACGACCTCGTGTCCCATCTCCTCCAGCAGAACGCAGGAGCGCCAGCCTAGAAAGCCGGTCGCCCCGGTGACGAGGAGCTTCACGCGCGGGCGTTGGCCATGTAGTCGGCGAGGCGGTACCGGTAGCTGAACGGTGTTTCGAAGCTGCAGGCCGGGGAGCCGCCGGGCTGCTCGCCCCGTGCCAGCGCCGCGACGTCGGCGACGGTCACGCACTCGGCGGCCACGTTGGCGACGGTGATGCCCGGTTCCTTGGGCGAGCCGCACAGCACGCGTGCCACGTCCTCCACGTGCGCGACGCCGATCGTCGCCTCGCCACCGTCGTCCAGCGGCAGCGGCTCGCTGCGCTCGGCGAGCCGGCGAAACTTGTCCACCACCGTCTGGGACTCGGGATTGTCGTGCTCTGCCGGGCTGGGTCCGTAGACGATGCCGAGCCGCAGGATCGCGAGGTCGAATCCGCTGCGCTCGGCATGGATGCTGAGCGACTGCTCGGCGTAGATCTTCGACAGGTGCGCAAGATCGCGCTGCCGGCCCAGCGGGTGATCGGCGCCGATGCTGCCACTCAGGGAAGGGCCGTAGACGTTCAGTGAGCTGGCGTACACAAGCGCGCGCACGCCGGCGGCAGCGACGGCCTCGGCCACGCGCCGCGCGCCGATCAAGTTCGTCTCCTCGGTGTAGTCGGGATCGCGCTCCGAGATCGGACGGCTGGCCTGAGCCGCGAGCAGGAAGACCCGCTGCGGCCGCTCGGCCATCAGCTTGTCGAGGCGAACACGGTCGCGGATGTCAGCGGTCTCGACGCGGGCGCCCTCGCTCTCCAGCTCGGCCAGCTGCTCACGGTTGGTTGCGTACCAGTTGTCCGCAAGCACGACGTCGTCGTCCTGCTCGAGCAGGCACTCGGCGAGCATGGCGCCGATGTATCCGGCTCCGAGGATCAACGAGGAGCCTCCCGAGCCGCCGTTTCCGCGAGCGCTCATCAGCCCCGCAGCCTAACCGGCAGAGTTAGATGCGGCGGACGTTCTTGCCGTCGGGGACGACGTTGCGCGTGTCGACGATCAGCCGCGCGTACTCCCACAGCGGCTCTTCCACGAACTGCCGGTGTGCTGTCAGCAGCACGACGCAGTCGGCCTCGCGCATCTCCTCACGCGACCAGTCGACGCTGACGTGGCGCACGTCGTCGAGCTCGATCTCGTCGACCCACGGGTCGCAGTAGCGAACATCGCCACCCCGTGCGACCAGCTGTCGCAGCACCTCGAGGCTCGGTGACTCGCGGATGTCGTGCACATTGGGCTTGTACGCCATGCCGAGCAGCAGCAGCCGCGAGTCCTTGATCGGCAGGTTCTTGTCGTTGAGGGCGTCGCTCACCTTCGAGACGACATACCTCGGCATCTGGGCATTGATCTCGTGCGCCGTCTGGATCAGTTGCGCCGAGTAGCCGTACTCGCGCATGCGCCAGGCAAGGAAGTGCGGCACCACCGGGATGCAGTCGCCGCCCAGCCCGGGCCCCGGATAATGCGGAAGAAAGCCGAACGGCTTGGTCGATGCGGCGTCGATCACCTCCCAGGCGGAGATGCCGAGCTTGTCGCACATCAGTGCCAGCTCGTTCACGAGCGCGATGTTGACCGCGCGGAAGGTGTTCTCGTGCAGCTTCGCGGTCTCGGCGACCTTGGTGCTGGAGACGGGAACCGTGGTGTCCACGATCTGCCGGTAGAGCAAATCGGTGCGGCGCAGGCACTCCTCCGTCACGCCCGAGACGAGCTTCGGCGTGGTCTGGATCGTGTAGTCGGCGTTGCCCGGATCGACGCGCTCCGGCGCGTAGCCGAGAAAGAAGTCGACGCCGACCTTGCCCCCGGAGCGCTCCAGGATCGGCAGCACCACCTCTTCGGTCGTGCCGGGATGCGTCGTTGACTGAAGCACCACCAGCATGCCCTGGCGCATGTTCTGCGCCACCGACTCGGCGGCGGTGACGATGTAGGAGAGATCGGGGGCGCGTGTCTTGGAGAGTGGCGTCGGCACGCAGATCGTGAGCGCGTCCAGCGTGCGAACGACCCCGTAGTCCGTGGTCGCGCGCAGCCGGTCGTCGAGTCCGTCGTAGCGGTCGGCGGGAACGTCGACGAGGTAGGAGCGATGCTCGCGCACCGCCTGCACTCGACTCTCGTTGAGGTCGATGCCGGTGACGCCGAAGCCAGCCTCGGCGAACGACATTCCCAGCGGCAGGCCCGCATAGCCCAGGCCGATGATGCCGATGCTCGCCTCGCGAGTGGCGATGCGCTCATCAAACGTAGCCACCGGCGTAGTTGCAACCCCGCTCAAGACGAATCGATGCTAGCAGGGGCATCTGCCGTCCAAAACACCCTGGACTCGGCCATCCGGCCGCCCCGACCGCGAACATACGGCCAGCGCTTGCGGCAGAATAGGACCATGTCCTTCCCGGACTCACTGGATGCACTGATCCGGGACAGCACGGTCGTGTGGGGCTTCGTCCTGTCCGCCGCGCTCGTGTTCGCGCTGACGCCGCTGGTCGTGCGCCTGGCGCACCGCGTAGGGGCGCTCGACGTTCCCAACGACCGACCGCGCGTGCACGCGCACCCGGTGCCGCGAATCGGCGGCCTGGCGATCGTGACCGGCATCGCAGTCCCGGCGGCGCTGTTCGTGGTCGGCGACGGGCCCTATCTCGGGATCCTGATCGGAATGCTCTGCGTCGCCGCCGTCGGCTTCGTGGACGACGTCTGGGGCCTCTCGCCGCAACTGAAGATGCTCGGGGTGATCGGAGCCGCGCTGATCCCCGTCGTCGGTTGGAACCTCACCTTCGAGCAGATCGGTCTGCCGGTGGTGGGCAACCTGGATTTCGGCTGGGCGGCGTATCCGCTGACCGTGCTCTGGATCGTCGCGATCGCGAACCTCGTCAACCTGATCGACGGCATGGACGCGCTCGCGGCGGGCATCGTCGCGATCGCGGCCGGATCGTTCGCGATCCTGGCCGCCTCCTTCGGGCGCATGGACGCTGCCGCGCTGGCGGCGATCGTGTGCGGCTCGACGCTCGCCTTCCTGCCGCACAACTACCACCCCGCCAAGATCTTCATGGGCGACACCGGCGCGCTGGCGCTCGGGTTCGTGGTTGCGGCAATGTCGGTCCAGGGTGTCCTGAAGACGGCCGCCACGATCGCCCTCGCGGGGCCGCTGCTGGTGATGGCGGTGCCGATCCTCGACACCTCGTTCGTGGTGCTGAAGCGGCTCAAGTACCGCCGCGCACCGTGGGGAGCCGACCACAACCACTTCTACCACCGTTTCATGCGAATTGGCTTCTCGCAGCGCAGGACGGCGGCCTATCTGCACCTGTGGGCGGCGCTGCTGGCGGCATTCGCCATCTGCGCCCGCTTCGTTCCTCCGCGCCCCGGCGGCCATTGGGACCTCGGCAACACGCTGCTCGTCGGCGGCTTCGGCCTGTTCGTCGTGGCCGCCTCGTTCTGGATGGTCTACACGCTCGAGATCCTGAAGGCGCGGCACCTGCGCGTGCTCGGCTTCAAGCGTTTCGCCGAGGAGCCGGAGAGCGACCGCGAAGAGGCGGTCGAGGAGTACCTGGTCCAGCCCTAGGCCCGGCGTGCGCCCGCGCCGGTCAGTCCCGGGCGCTCGGAGGCAGCGCCAGCTTCAGCAGCTCCGCCGGGTCGCGCTGCACCCGCCGCTGCCATGTGCCCTCGGGCTTGCGCACCAGCTCCAGCTCCAACGGGTCCCGCAATGCTTTTAGTCTTCCCTCGCGCTGGAGCATCTCGTCCACGGCGCCCGGCTTGCCCTCGAAGATCGACCATACGGGCGTGCCCAGAATCGCCGCCTCGCGGTTCATCGTGCCGCCCGCCGAAACGAGCAGGTCGGCGAACGCGACCAGGCTGCGCCCGTCCACCGCTCGCTCGGGCACGATCAGGCGGTCGAGGCCGGCCGCGGCGAGGGCCTGGCGCTGGTCGGCCGTGCGCGTCAGCACGACGGTCTGGGCGTCGGCATCCTGGTTGAGGCGTTCCAGCAGCCGGGTCAGCAGCTCGTTCTCGGAGCCGTGCAGATAGAGCGCATACGACGGAGCGGTGCGAACGACGACCAGCAGCCGGTCGCGATCCACCCCCAGTGACTCGAGCACGGAGGCGTCGGGCTCGAATCCGGACATGTAGTACTCCTCCTTCAGTCCCGGGTACTGGACCAGCTTCGGCGGTTTGGCGCCGTAGCGGGCGAGCCGTTCGACCGGGATCGCGTCCGGTACCAGCACGCGATTCGCGAGCCGGCAGTTGACGTGATGCTGAAGCGACGCCCACTCGTAGTCGAACATCGTCGTGTTCGGGATCCGCAGCAGGCGGCACGCCGGCGGCAGGTCGGTCGAGCCGTGTGCGAGCGCGAAGTCGAAGCCGCGGCCGCGGGCGAAGCGAACGAGCGCCGGAAGCCGGCCGGCGGCGGCGCGCGCCTTGCCGGCACGAGTGGCACCTCCGTGGCGACCGATCACCGTATGCGGATGGCCCCACTCCTCGAGCAGCTGAACGGTGTGGGAGAGCGGGCGCGCCGTCAGCGTCACCTCGTGGCCCTCGCGCTCCAGCAGCTCGACCAGCGGTCGCAGCACGAGCACGTGCGCGGTGTTGGTCAGGTCGACCCAGACGCGCATGCTGAGCTCTAGGCGCTGCCGTGGACGGGAACTGAAGCGGAGCGGTCGGGCACGGCAGAGAGGGTAGACGCCTGCATTTACAACGCCCGCATATGATCCGGCCCCGTGGCGGGCAAGCGGGGGATCCAAAGCCCGGCTGATAGCTCACGTACCCACGGGGATTATCCCTTTGACGCAAGGCTAGACTCTGGGGCATGCTCGCCCGCTCAGCTGGCCCCGGCATCACCGCTCTTTTTGGGGCCGGTTTGCAGTTGACCGGTTGGGAACTAAAGTGGCTTGGCTATCTCCTGTTGGTCGCTGCGGCCCTCTGGGCTATTGCGCTAGTCGTCCAATCTCGCCGCAGGGATACGACCTCACCCGAAGGGGGTCCATCGGTGGCTGAGTCACGCAAAGGCGACGAAATCCAGATCAAGACGGGAAATGTGAAGGACAGCATGATCGTCGGCAAGATCGTCCTTCATGCGCCCCAACCCGGCGTCCGAGCCGAAACCGTATTCGTGAATCGCAAAGCGGAGGACGGGAGCGGCTACCAGACGCGGGCGCGTTTGAGCCTGACGAATCCCTATGCGGCTCATGCTCTCCTTGTGGAGGTTCAGGGCAAGGGCATCGCGGGCTTGGAGGTTCGCAAGGCTCCCACCCAGAGGGAGCTTCAATCGGGTGTGATCATGGACTCGAAGCGGAACGTCCAACAAACCCTCGGCCCGACAGGAGCGACCTTTTCATGCGCCGGGCCGCTAGAGCCCGCCTACTTTGCCGACATTGTTACGACGGAGCCCGGCGAGCTTGAGATGACAGCCACCGTCGACACGGCCTGAGCTGACAAGGGGACGCAGAGCGTCCCTAGCGGTAGTGGCAGGTGGCGGGTAGGCTCCGTCCGATGGACCTCGACTTTGCGATCTTGGCGGATGGCGTTACGGAGCGCCAAGACGCCAAGCTCGATATCTACGGAGCGGGCTTCGACACGGTAGGAGCCCCGGCGGTACCGGCTAGGCATCCACGCTTGACTCTGGCGTTGCGGGTCCTGCTATCAGCGCATGAGGCTTCTCATCCGCATGGAGTGGACGTCGTACTCCAAGCCGCTGACGGGCAGGAAATCATGCGGGGTCGAGGAGAGGTACATCCCATGCCGCCCGCCCAGGCGTCGCAGATCCCGGCAGGTCGCCAGGTGGGAGTGGGCCTCATTTTGAATTTTGAGAACGTCGTGTTCCCGCAGTTCGGCCCCTATCAGCTGGCGATTCTTTGGGATGGCAATGAGGCCCGGCCGCCATTGCGCCTTTTTGTGGAGCAGACCCCGCCGGGGCCGTAGTCCGGCCCGCCAGCGATGGCGAAGTTCTCTGATTACGCGCTCTGGAAGATGGCCATGCGCGACATCACTCGCGAAGAGGCTGAGCTTGTCCTAGCCGAACCTGACGAAGATTTCCCGTCACAGACCTCGGACCGGCATTGCTATGTCCGAGGCATAGACAATCGACGTATCGCGGTTGTGGTCGAATCGTTCGACCATGAAGAGGTAGTGACCGCCTTTATCAAGGACTGACTAAGCTATGTATGCATTGCCACTAGTCGCATATAACACAAGAGCAAACGCCTTCTCAGTAGAGCTTGCTGGCGGGAAGGTGGCTCGAACCGTTGAATTTGACGACTCGCATCTGGTCGACCTCGATGCCGAAGGCGATGTTCTCAGCATTGAGATTCTGACGCCCGACGATCCCAAGATCGAGGACATGGCGGCACAGTTCGGCTTTGAGGATCGAGTAGGGGAGATCCTTGAGGCAATCGAGGCTGCTACTCCTCGCATTACAACGAGAAGCTACTCGGGCTTCACAACGGTTGAAGGCGTTGCTCGAACAGCTGGCGGGAAGGTTGAACGCATCCAGTCAGGTTCGGGTATTCCAACTCGCGAGATTGACCTAGCCTCTTCGTAGCTAATGCCCTTCGGGGTCAAGCGGGAT
>JBBQNR010000099.1:0-9856 GCA_038330145.1 Solirubrobacterales bacterium | reverse complement strand
CGTCTACCACGACGGATCGGCGCTGTTTGCCGAGATCCCGCAGGGCTTTCAGGCCGTGCGCTACCACTCGCTCTGCCTGGCGAGGCCGCTGCCGGCCGAGCTGGAGCCGATCGCCTGGACCGACGACGGCGTCGTGATGGCCGTTGCCCATCGCTCGCGGCCTCAGTGGGGAGTGCAGTTTCATCCCGAGTCGATCCTCACCAACCACGGCCGCCGGCTGCTGGCGAACTTCCGTTATCTGACGGCGCTGGAGAGCCGCGGCAGCTCGGCCGGCAGACGGCGTCGGATCGCCTCGACAGACGCCCACCGGGCTCTGCGCCCGCCGGCCGGCGAGAACCGGCAGCCGCTAGAACTGGAGTTCGAGCGACTCGATCACTTCTGCGACCCCGAGCGGGCCTTCGCCGAGCTGTTCGGGGAGCAGCGACACGCGTTCTGGCTCGACAGCAGCAGGGTGGACGAGCGCTCGAGGTTTTCGTTCATGGGAGCGGCCGGTGGCCCGCACGGCGCGGTGATCGACTACGACGTCGCCTCCAAGCAGGTGCGGGTGAGCCGGGGGCCCTCGGTCGAGACCCGCCGCGAGACGATCTTCGACTACCTCAATCGGGAGCTGGAGGCTTGGCGGCTGCTGTCCGACGAGCTGCCGTTCGATCTCAACTGCGGCTTCGTCGGCTACTTCGGCTACGAGCTGAAGGCCGATTGCGAGGGCGACCTGGTTCACGAGTCGGCGCTGCCCGACGCCGCCCTGATCTTCGCCGACCGGCTGGTCGCGTTCGATCACGTCGAGCAGTCCACATACGTGCTCTGTCTCACGACCCCCGAGACACATCAGGAGGGAAGGCGATGGATTCGCGCGGTGAGCCGGACCCTCGTGGGAATCGCGGCAGGCGGCACTACCGGCGCCGAGGCGCTTACCGAACCGGATCGATCCGGGACCCGCGGGCAGCCCGACTTCTACCTAAGCAGATCGCATGACCGCTACCTCGACGACATAGGGCGCTGCAAGGAGTACCTGCGGGACGGGGAGACCTACGAGGTATGCCTGACCAACAAGGTCAGGACCGACACCGTTGCCGAGCCGCTCCTCCTCTACAGGCAGCTCCGGCGCATCAACCCGGCCCCCTCCGCCGCCCTGCTTCGCTTCGGCGACGTGGCGGTGCTCAGCTCCTCGCCGGAGCGGTTCCTCAGCATCGGGAGGGATCGCTGGGTCGAGGCGAAGCCGATCAAGGGCACCGCACCGCGCGGGAGGACTCCCGAGGAGGACCGGCGGTTGAGCGCCGACCTGCGCGCGAGCGAGAAGAATCGCGCCGAGAACCTGATGATCACCGACCTGCTTCGCAACGACCTCGGCATCGTCTGCGAGACGGGCACCGTGCATGTTCCGCACCTGATGGAGGTCGAGAGCTACGAGACCGTTCACCAACTCGTGTCCACCGTGCGCGGGCGGCTGCGGGACGGCCTCGGCGCGGCGGACTGCATACGCGCCTGCTTTCCCGGCGGCTCGATGACCGGAGCGCCGAAGAAGCGCACGATGGAGATCATCGACGAGCTCGAACAGGAGCCCAGGGGGGTCTACTCGGGCGCCATCGGCTACCTGGGCCTGAGCGGCGGTTGCGACCTGAACGTGGTGATCAGGACGATCGTGACGGACGGGGTCACGACCACCATCGGCGCCGGAGGCGCGATCGTTGCCCAGTCGGACCCCGAGGACGAGTATCAGGAGATGCTGCTCAAGGCCCGTGCCCTGATGAGCGCCATAGAGGCGGCCTCGACGCCTGGGCAGCCTGGTGTTGCAGAGCTTCCGCTGCGACCTACCTAGAACGTGACGTCGGTTTGTCGCGTTGGCCGCCCCGCCCGGGGCGGCCAACCGGTTCCTGCGCGCTACGACTGAGCTTTTACCTCGCCGTTCGTGACGGTCGGAGAGCCCTCCACCAGTTCGGGGGCGTTCTCGCCCACCCAAGCGGCAGCCTTCTGGACGGAGTCCTCGGCTGTGCGCTCGTCATCGCACACCGTCACGGTGACGATCGTGCCGTCGCCGCCGTCGATCAGGTACCAAGCGGCTATGCCGGGAGTGTCCCTGGCGATCGGTGCGAAACCGCTGTCGCCGTCGTTGGCTCGACGGCCGATCTCCGCCGCGTCGCTCGTGCGGTACTGCCGAATCGATGCGTACATGCCTGCCTCCTGTGTAGCCGGGCGGGACCCTGCCGGCTCCACCCACGAACGCAACATACCCCGTCCGCGCGGGAGGCCATCAACCGGCAGTTTCGCGGCAGAGCTCGCGAACCGCTTCGGCGAACAGCGGGCATGCCGGACTGAGGCTAGCCTCGAATCCTGCTCAGCTTGCGACCCAGTCGGCGCGCGGGTCGGGCAGCGGCGTCAACCGCGCCTCGACCTCGGCTCGCTGCGACTCCAGGAAGGGGGGCAGGATGATCCTGGAGCCCAACTCCTCCAGCGGCGCGTCGACGGTGAAGCCGGGGGCGTTGTCCGCGATCTCGAACAGCACTCCGCTCGGTTCCCGGAAGTAGATCGAATGGAAGTAGTAGCGGTCGATGATCGGGGTCGACGGCACGCCCGTCTCACGCAGGCGGTCGAGCCAGCGCGGGTGCTCATCGACGGTGGTGCCCCAAGCCACGTGGTGCACGGTGCCGGCGCTCTGGCTTCCCGGCTGCGCAGGCGCCTCGTCGTACGCGATCGTCGCTCCGCGCCGCTCGCCGCGCAGCTCCCAGCTCCTGTCGCCGGCCGGGCTCGCGCTCAGAACCTGCTCCAGCAGCGCGCTGGAGCCAGTGGGGTCGAGGGCGTACGCGCGCACGCCTTCGAACCCCTGCAGGGCCAGCTCCTCCGGCACCTCCGGATGCTTTGCCGACAGTGGCTCGTCGCCGTTCTGGCGCACCATCAGCTCGTGGCCCAGGCCCTCGGGGTCGGAGAAGCGCAGGCGCTCGCCCTCGCGCTCGACCTCGATGCTCTCTGCCCCGAGCCGCTTGGCCCAGAAGTCGATCGCCTGCGGCGATCCGACTCGCGAGATGATGCGATGAACCATGCCGGCACCGTCTCGACCCGGAGTCGCGCCCGGGTATTCGAAGAACGTCAGCTCGGAGCCGGGGCGGCCGCGCTCGTCCGCGTAGAAGAGGTGATAGACGCTGGGGTCGTCCTGGTTGACCGTCTTTGCGACCAGCCGCAGTCCCATCACACGGGTGTAGAAGTCGACGCTCCCGGGCGCATCTCCCGTGATCGCCGTGACGTGGTGAATCCCCTCCAGCTGCACCGGCCGGCCCCCCTTTCGGTTGCGGTGATTGTACGTACCCGGTTACGGGTGGGTGATTGCTGGTTGGCCCCGCGTCAGCGTTTCTCGCTACTCAGCTGCTTCCAATCGCCACCGTCAACAATGTGCCGGGATGAGGGTAAGGTGCGTCCTGCAACACACCCATCGACGCGAGGGTTAGGGCAGGGTGCCTCGCGGGAAGGCTTGGGTGCGTTGGGATTCGCCAGCTAACCAGGAGGGCTATATGAGAGTCAAGATGACTGCCGCTGCCGTAGCAATGGCCGCGCTTACGATGGTGCTGTCGGCGCCCGCTTTCGCGGATGTGATCAAGGTCCGCCCGGGCCAGTCGATCCAGGCGGCGATCGACAAGGCCGACCCAGGCGACAAGGTCAAGCTGAAGCCCGGGACCTATCACGAGAACGTGCAGATCCTGAAGAACGACATCGAGCTGCAGGGCTCGGGCAAGTGGAACACCACGATCGTGCCATCCACCACGCCTACGCCCGTTTGCGGCGCGGGGGAGCCCGGTCCCGACGCAGTGACGCAGGGCATCTGCGTTGCCAACGCGGATGAGCAGTTCAACGTCAAGTCGATCGTCCAGGACACCGAGATCAGTGACCTCGCGGTCAAGGGCTTCGATGGCGCGGGGATCTTCTTCTTCGGCGCCAACGGCCAGAAGGTCCACGACGTCATCGTGGCCGACAACCACGAGTACGGCATCGCGGCCTTCAATTCGTCGAACGGTCGCTACGAGCAGAACGCGGCCGCGCGCAATGGTGAGGCGGGGATCTACCTCGGCGACTCGCCAAACGCACATTCGCGGGTGCGCGGGAATACCTCGTGGGACAACGAGGGCTTCGGCATCTTCCTCCGCGACGCGTCGTTCGGCCAGGTCGAGCACAACTGGATGTACGGCAACTGCGTTGGCCTGATCTTCCTCCACTCCGGAGGGGGCATCGAGGGTTGGACCGCGACAGGCAACCGCGCTGTGGCGAACAACCGCGCCTGTGCAGGCAACCCGCAGGAGCAGGAGCCGGGCTTTTCGGGCATCGGCATCGCGGTCGCAGGAGCGAAGAACATCGACATCGAGCACAACACCGTGCTCGACAATCGCCCGTCGGGCGAAACGGAGTTCTCGGGCGGCATCCTTGTCGGCGCCAGTGGATCGCCGCCGGAAGGCGTCGCTCCGACCGGCATCAGGGTCGCGTTCAACGTCGCGTTCGGCAACCAGCCGTTCGACCTGCTCTGGGACGGCAGCGGCACGAACATCGTGTTCGACAAGAACCACTGCAAGACGTCCAGCCCGGACGGCCTCTGCGTGAGCGGGCGGCCACATGGCGATGGTCATCACGGGCATGGCCACGGTCACAAGCACCAGGGCAAGCACGGCGAGCACCACGGCAAGCACAAGAGCAAGCACCACAACAAGCACCACGAGAGCAAGCACCACAACAAGCACCACAAGAGCAAGCACCGCTCGTAGAGGAGCACGCATCGATGGGGAGGGCCGGCAGCTGCCGGCCCTCCCCATTGTGCTCTGCCCTGCCGGGCCGCCTGGGGGCTTCTACCTGAGCGCCTACGACGGCGGGCGGTAAACGGTCACGACGGCGGCGCCGCCGAGGCCGATGTTGTGCTGGAGACCGACCTTGGCGCCTTCGACCTGACGCTTGTCGGCCTTGCCGCGCAGCTGCCAGGTCAGCTCCGAGCACTGTGCGAGGCCGGTCGCTCCCAGCGGATGGCCCTTCGAGATCAGCCCGCCGGAAGGGTTGACCACCCAGCGTCCGCCGTAGGTCGTGTCCTCGTTCTCGATCAGCTCGTGGCCCTGGCCCTCGGGCGCCAGGCCCAGCGCCTCGTACGTGATCAGCTCGTTGGACGAGAAGCAGTCGTGCAGCTCGATCATGTCCACGTCCTCGGGCGTGACCTCTGCCTCCTCGTAGGCCTGGGAGGCGGCCTGCTTCGACATGTCGAAGCCGACGATCTTGATCGAGCTGCTCTCCTCGAAAGTCGACGCCATGTCGGTGACCATCGCCTGCCCGGCGATCTCGATCGCCTGATCCCAGAGGTCGTGCTCGTCGACGAAGCGCTCGCTGGCGATCACCGCGCAACCCGAGCCGTCGGAGGTCGGAGAGCACTGGAGCTTGGTCAAGGGGTCGTGGATCATCTTCGCCGCCTTGATGTCGTCGAGCGAGTACTCGTCCTGGAACTGCGCGTATGGGTTGTTGACGGAGTGCTTGTGGTTCTTCCAGCCGATCCAGGCGTAGTGGTCGGGCTTCGAGCCGTAGCGCTCCATGTGCTCGCGGCCGGCGTTGCCGAACATCTGCGGAGCGAACGGCGACTGCTCGGGCTCACGCACCTCGAACATCTTCATCATGTGCTTGTCGATCGGGTTCGTACGGTCCGTGTACTTCACACCCAGCGATCCCTTCTCCATCTTCTCGAAGCCGAGCGCGAGCGCACAGTCGGCGAGCCCGCCACGTACCGCCTGACGCGCCATGTACAGCGCCGACGATCCGGTCGAACAGTTGTTGTTGACGTTCACGACCGGGATTCCGGTCAGGCCGAGGCCATAGACGGCGCGCTGCCCAGACGTCGATTCGCCATAGCAGTAACCGACGAAGGCCTGCTCGACGAGGTCGTAGGAAATGCCTGCGTCTTCGAGCGCCTTGGTGCCGGCCTCGAGCGCCATCTCGGGGTAGTCCCAGTCACGGGCCCCGGGCTTCTCGAACTTCGTCATGCCGACTCCGATCACAAATGCGCGGTTGCTCATGCAGGCTCCCTTTCGGTTGCGGGACTCGCTCGCGAGAGCGCTCCAGAGGTGGGAGTATTAGACCGCATGCGGCGGTTTCTCGTCACCTGGGCCTTCAACACGGCGGCGCTGTTCGTGGCCTCGTGGCTGCTCGACGGGATCGATTACGGCGACAGCGCCTGGGCCCTCGTGGTGGCGGGGCTGGTGTTCAGCATCGTGAACATCTTCGTGAAGCCGATCCTGACCGTGCTGGCGCTGCCGTTCATCATCGTCACGCTCGGCATCGCGTTCTTCTTCATCAACCTGCTGATGCTGTACCTGACGGATTGGATCGTGGGCGACTTCGAGATCGATGGCTTCTGGTGGGCCGTCGCCGCTACCATCATCATCTGGATCGTCAACACCTTCCTGGAAGCGTTCTTCGGCGGCCTGGCGGAAGAGGAGTAGGCCTCCGGAACGCGAAGGCCTCTCCGCTTGGATCTCTCCCTCTATAAGACGCTCAACGGCCTCGCGGTCGGCCACGACGGGCTCGAGGACGTGTTTCGCTTCTTCGCGCTCGAGGCGGAGGTGATCTTCATCGCGCTGCTCGCCGGGCTCTTCCTGGCGGCCGGCAAGTGGCGGTCGGTCAACGGCCGTCACGGGGTCGTCGCGGCGGGCTTCTCGGCCCTGCTCGCCCTCGGCATCGCTCAGGTGATCACCAACATCGTGCAACGGCCGCGCCCCTACGTCGCTCATCCGGGCGACGCGCATCTGTTCATCTCCGCGTCGCCCGACTACTCGTTTCCCTCTGACCACGCGACGGCGGCGTTCGCGATCGCGATGGCGATCTGGCTCAGGCATCGGCGTGCCGGCTGGGTCGCGCTGCTGATGGCGGCGACGGTTTCGTTCAGCCGCGTGGTGGTCGGGGCGCACTACCCGGGCGACGTGCTGGCGGGCGCCGCGCTCGGCGTGCTGGCGGCGCTCGCGCTCTGGCTGCCGCCGATGCGCGGCCTGCTGCATGCGCTCGCGGAGTGGGCCAGCTCCGTCTACGACGGTGTCTACGGCTCGCTGCTGCGCAGGCGCTCGCACTCAGCAAGGACCTGAGCGCCATGCCCGCCCGGCTCTACTCCCTGTCGCTGTCGCATCCGGGGCAGGCGGCACGGCTGATGCTGGAGCTGAAGGGAATCGAGCACGAGGTCGTCGACCTTCAGCCGGGACTGCATCCGATCTCGCTGCGGCTGGCGGGCTTTCGCGGCGGCACCGTGCCCGCGCTTCGCATCGACGGCCGCCGGCTGCAGGGGTCGCGCCGGATCTCGCGCGCTTTGGACGAGGTACGGGCCGAGCCTCGCCTGTTTCCGAGCGATCCGGAGGCACGGCTCGCGGTCGAGGAGGCGGAAGCGTGGGGTGAGCGCGAGCTGCAGCCGGTCCCGCGCCGGATCTTTCGCTGGTCGGCCACCCGCAGCTCCCGGCTTCGACTCTGGATGGCGCGGGACGTGCTGGGGATGCCGGCTCCCGGCCTGATGTCGGTAGTGAATGCGCCGCTCGCGCGCCTGTTCGCCGGCATGATCGGCGCCGACGACGAGCAGGTTCGCGCCGACGTCGCCGGCCTGCCGGCGATGCTGGACCGCGTCGACGCTCTGATCGCGGCGGGAACGATCGGTGGGGAGGAGCCGAACGCGGCCGACTTCCAGATCGGCACGAGCGTGCGGGTGCTGCTGGCCTACGAGGACCTGCACCCGATCGTCGAGGGCCGGCCGGCCGAGGCACTGGCGAGGCGCCTGCTGCCCCAGTACCCGGAGCCCATTCCCAGCGCGCTGCCGCCGGCCTGGCTAGACGCCGGGGCCGTCGCGACCTGAGAGAGCCGAACGGCCCGCGGCGCCGGGCTAGTGGTCCTTCTCGGAACGTTCGCCAGCAAACGGCGCGGCTCCGGGGCCGCCAGGCAAGGACGCAGGGAGCCCCTGTGCTGGTGGCACAGGGGCGACTGAGGACGCTGGCAGGCGAATGTTTGCAGCGAGCCAAAGCGGGTGTGGATTGCTGGATGGGGCACTACAGGCCGTGGTGCGGCCACTCGGGCATGCGCCCCTGCTTGAAGGCGCCGGCGCCGATCGTGTGCTTGTCGCGGCGATGGAACATCGACAGCGTCTGCTCCGCCTCGATGCGCAACCGCTCCTCCAACGTGCGGCCGACCCCACGCACGATCGACTCCTTGTCGCTGCGGATCGCTCCCTGCGGCAGCGCCGCGATTTCGCGCGCCAGCTCCTGCGCGCGCTCGAGCGCCCTGCCCCTGGGGACAACCTCGTTTACGAGCCCGATCCGCTCGGCCTCGCGGACGTCGATGCGACGCCCCGTGATGATCAGCTCCATCGCCTTGGCGAAGCCGACGACGAGCGGCAGGCGAACGGTCATGCCGTCGCCGCCGACGATGTTCCAGCGGCGCTCCAGCGCGCCGAACTCGGCGTTCTCGGCGGCGATCCGGATGTCTGCCAGCAGCGCGGTCTCGAGCCCGGCGGCGAACGCGTAGCCGTTGACCGCAGCGATCACCGGCTTGAAGACGTCGACGCGGCGGGTGTAGCCGCAGGGACCGGGGTCGTTCCAGACGGAGCGGCGGTACTGCTCCCAGTCCGGCGTCTCGGTCATCGAGGCTGCCTCCGCCAGGTCCCAGCCAGCCGAGAACGTCGTCTCACCTGCGCCCGTGATCACCAGCACGAAGGCGTCGTCGTCGTCACGGAACCGCTCCCAGGCGTCGTGCAGCTCGGCGGCCATCGCGCGGCTGATGGCGTTGTGCTGGTCGGGGCGGTTGTATGTGAGCGTGACGACCTGCTCGTCCTGCTCGTAGGTCAGCGTCTCGTAGCTCGGCAATGTGACCTCCCGATTCTGGTTTCGGCCCGTCGGCCACCGGCAATGCCGGCATAGCCTTTCAGCGACGGTCGCTGAACGACAGCCCGGCCGCGAGGCGGATCTGGCAGGGCGCCGTGTCCGAGCAGCCGGGCGTGGCCAAACACATGTTCAGCACGCTGCAGCCGGGATCGATCGCCTGTACGCCCGAGGCGAGGTAATGGATCGCTCCGGCGGCGACCGCCGTTGCGAGCACCGGGCGCAGGTAGGGCTCCGGTAAGCCGGGCCCCGGAAGGGCCGCAACCTGAACCCTGCCGGTCGAGATCTCAAAGCGGGTGAGAGTGTTCGAAGTCGTGTCCCCGTAAAGCGTCAGCTCCCAGAAGACCTGGCCGTCGTCGATCGTCGGCGCCAGGACCTCGGCGCCCTGGATGTCGCCTGAGACGACCTGTTCCAAGCGACTGCGGAACGAGCGTCGCCGACCGATCGTGTCGAGGTAGGCCGCAGAGCTGCCGCCGTCCGTCGATCCCGAGTCCCAGGCGAACGCAAGCCGGCGGCCCTCGAGGTCGAGCGCGGTCGGCCCGGGCTCGACCTTCCGCCGGCAGTGTCTCGGCTTCGTGCCGGTGCAGAAGCGCAGACGCGAGCGCGGGCCACCCGGGAGCCGGCGCGCGCCGTGCCTGCCATGAAGTCTGCGCAGGTAGAGGTGAGGATGAAGCCCGCCGGCGCCAGCTTGCTGAGGATAGGAGCGAGCGAAGGCGACCCGGTCCCTCCATACGGAGGGAAGGAACTCGGAGCCGCGCCTGGAGCTCGGGCCAGCGAGGCGCCTCTCCTTGCCGGTGTAGAAGTCGTAGAGATAGAGGTCGCAGCCGCGCCCGCGCGACCAGTCCGGCATCTGCACGATCGCGTTGCCGATCGTTGGGTCGCGGCGCGGCGGATCCCTGCGGCAGCGGGAATATGCGGCCACGATGGCACCGGGATTGCGCACCCCGAGGTTGACGTCGAATGGGACGCCGCGCTGGCGCACCGGGACGGCCGACGTCACG
>JBBQNR010000098.1:0-10012 GCA_038330145.1 Solirubrobacterales bacterium | reverse complement strand
GGCACGGGCGCTGTCAGCCCGGCTCCTGGGTGAGTCCGGGGGCGACCGAGGACGCCGCATGGTGGTTCCGGAGACCGCCGTTTGCGGTGAAACGTTTCGAAGAGGGCCACTAGCCACATGGCCTTGGCGCGGACCGCACCCCTGCGGCGCGAGCTGGCACGGTCGCTGCAGTCGCGTCCATTCAGCCTCAGCTTCTGGGACGGCAGCCGCCTCGAGCCGAGCAACGGCTTCGGCCCCAGCTTTCACGTCAGCTCGCCACAGGCGCTCGCGCACCTGCTGCGAGCACCCGGGCAGCTGGGGCTCGGACGTGCATACGTCTCGGGCGGAATAGAGGTCGATGACCTCGATGCCGCGCTCACGCTGCTGGACTCGTGGAAGCCGCCGGCGATCGACAGGGCCACTCGTGCGAAGCTCGGGCTTGCGGCTCTGCGCGCCTGCGGGCTGACGCTGCCGCCGCGAGCTCCGGCAGTCGAGCTTCGCCCACGAGGCCGTCGCCACAGCCGCTCTCGCGATGCGCGCGCGGTGCGTCATCACTACGACGTCGGCAACGACTTCTTCGAGCTGTTTCTCGACAGCTCCATGACCTACAGCTGCGCGATCTTCTCGCGCGGCGCCACGACGCTCGAGCAAGCGCAGCGAGAGAAGCTGGAGCTGGTCTGCACCAAGCTCGCGCTCGAAGCCGGGGAACGTGTGCTCGACGTCGGATGCGGCTGGGGAAGCTTTGCGGTGCACGCCGCTCGCGAGCACGGGGTGAGTGTCGTCGGCATCACGCTGTCGGAGCCGCAGGCACAGTCCGCACGCCGGCGCGCCGCCGAAGCGGGAGTCGCCGACCGCGTGGAGGTGCGCGTGATGGACTACCGCGAGCTGCAGGGCGAGCGCTTCGACGCCATCGCCAGCATCGGCATGGTCGAGCACGTGGGAGCGAACCAGATCGACGTCTACGCCGCCCGCCTCGCCGGCCTGCTCGGAGACGGCGGCCGGCTGCTGAACCACGGCATCGCGCGTCTGCGCCACGGCGATCCGGAGGCCGACAGCTTCTCCAACCGCTACGTGTTCCCCGACGCTGCGCCGCTGCACGTGTCGCGCGTGCTGCTGGCACTCGAGCGCGCCGGCTTCATGACGGACCATGTCGAGGGATTCGGGCCCGACTACGCCCAGACCCTGAGCCACTGGTTGCAACGGCTGGAGGAGAACCAAGCGCGAGCGCTCACGCTCGCAGGACCGGAGCGCATGCGCGTGTGGAGGCTGTACCTGCGAGCCGCGCGCCGCGGCTTCGAGTCCGGCTTCATGTCCATCTACCAGGTGCGCGCCCACCGCGGATGAGAGGCGGCGCCGTAGCCGGCGAAGCCGGCGCAGGCGACGCTCATGCCTTTAGGTGTCCGGCGAAGCCGGCCCGGTATTCATGGAGGCGGCGCCGTAGCCGGCGTAGCCGGCGCAGGCGACGCTCATGCCTTTAGGTGTCCGGCGAAGCCGGCTCGGTATTCATGGAGGCGGCGCCGTAGCCGGCGTAGCCGGCGCGGCGACGCTCATGCCTTTAGGTGTCCGGCGAAGCAGGCCCGGTATTCCGGTCTGAGCACGGCGGCATGAGCGTCTAAATGCGTTCGACGATCATCGCCTCGCCCTGGCCGCCGGCGACGCACATCGTCTCGATGCCGATCGTCTTGTCGTCCGTCTCGAGGCCGTTCAGAAGCGTGGTCATGATGCGAGCGCCGGTCATCCCGAACGGATGGCCGAGAGCGATCGCGCCACCGTGCGGGTTCATCTTCTCGAGCGGGATGTCGCACTCCGCCATGATCGGGATCACCTGCGCGGCGAAGGCCTCGTTCAGCTCGACCGTGTCGACCTCCGCGATCGACATGCCGGCGCGGTCGAGCGCCTTCTTGATGGCGCCGATCGGAGCCACTCCCATCAACTCGGGCTCCAACCCGGCCGTCGCCGCCGTCACGATGCGGGCGCGAGGCGTCAGCCCCAGCTCCTTGGCACGGGTGTCCGACATCACGAGCACCGCAGCGGCGCCGTCGTTGAGAGGACACGAGTTGCCGGCCGTGACCCTGCCGTCCTCGCGAAAGGCGGGTGGCAGCTGGGACAGCTTCTCGAGCGTCGAGCTGGCGCGCGGGCCATCGTCCTTGCCGACGACCGTCCCGTCCGCAAGCGTGACCGGCACGATCTCGCGGTCGAAAAAGCCCGACTCCTGGGACGCCACAGCGAGCTCCTGTGACCGCTGGGCGTACTTGTCCATGTCGGCCCGGCTGACCTCCCACTTGTCCGCCACGTTCTCGGCGGTCTCGCCCATCGCGATGTAGGCGTTGGGCCGGCCGTTGGTGCCCTGCAGCTTCTCGTTCTGGTCCGCGACGCCGGCCGCCTCCTGACGCTCGTTGTAGCGGCTCACCCACTCCACTCCCGCGGCGATGTAGGTGTGACCCTGGCCGGCCACGATCGAGTTCGCCGCCTGGCGGATGGCGTCGAGGCTCGAGGAGCAGTACCTGGACACGGTCACTCCATTGACAGAGTCGGGCAGCTTCTCGGACAGCAGCACGATGATGCGCCCGATGTTGAAGGCGTGGAGCCCCTGGGGCAGGCCGCAGCCGCAGACCAGGTCCTCGATCGAGTCCGGAGCCACGTCCGGGTTGCGCTCGAGCAGCTGGTCCACGACGTATGCGCCCATGTCGTCTGGCCGCAGCTGGGCGAGCGAGCCCTTGAAAGCGCGGCCGATCGGGGTGCGGACTGCGTCGACGATCACTGCTTCAGGCATTTGTTCCTCCGTGTCTAAGGCTGGGCCGGGAACCTTACTGCCCGGCCTCGTCCAGGCGGCGGCGAAACGCCTTGGAGGAGAGGACGTCGGCCCCCCGCTCCCGGACCCGCGCGGCGAGCGTCGAATCAGACGTCACGACCGAGAGCACTTCTGAGTCGGCTTCCTCACCCACGATCCTCGCGATCTCGTCGTCGGCGGCATCGGGGCGGGCCGGGGTCGCGAACAGCACCTCGACATCGCTGTCGATCTCGAACGGCGAGGAGTCGAGCACGACGGTAACATCGTCGCCGCTGCGAGCGGCGTAGGAGTCGAGCTCCTCGACCAGCCTCCGCATCGCCGCGCGCCGGTTCTTCCACCAGCCGTCGGGCCGCGAGCCGATCACGTTCATGCCGTCGACCAGCAGTCGCATCTACCGATTAGCCTCGTGTGCCGCCGGCACACGCTCTCGCTTCGGCGACCACTGCGTGATCGGGCGCTGCTCCAGCTCGCCATCGATCTCCAGGTCGACGCGCTCGTTGAAGAACGCGAGATGGTCGGTGATCGGCTCCACCTCCCTGCGGGGGTCACGGTAGGTCCAGACCAGGTCCTGCTCCAGCCGGTCCCCGACCTTCACCGACCAGTAGGCGGCGAAGCCCTTGTAGGCACACCCGGTCCGCTGGTCGCTATCGCGCAACAGCTCGCTGCGTACGTCAGCGGGCGGGATGTACCAGCGCGTCGGCAGCCCGGTCTCGAACACCGCCTTGGCGCGGCGAGTGTCGGCGACCACCTCGCCGGCAACGAGCACACGCACGTGCCGGGAGCTGTCCAGCACGTCGACGCGGTGGTAGGGGTCGCGAGCGTGCACGATCGCGAGCTCGTCCTCCTCCAGCCACTCGTCCATCTTGGCCCAGTAGAAGGCCATGTAGCCGGCCAGCGGCGGCGCGTCCTCGATCGGTTCCGGATAGCTCCAGACGGCGTTCTCGGCAACTCGTTCGCCCACGCACACCGACCAGTACGACGCCTGGCCCTTGTAGGGACATACCGAGGAGTGGTCACTCGGCTCGAGCAGCTCCATGCAGACGTCGGCCTGCGGGAAGTAGTAGATCGGCAGGTGGCCGTGCTCGTGGAGCAGCTTGGCGCGGGAGCTGTCCACCACCGTCTCCGCCCCGAGGCGAGCGCGGATGCGGCGCGGGGAGTCCTCGAAGTAGATCACGCCCTTGCGGCGCGGAAGCTCGAAGTTGAAGACGCCCCCGGGTCGCTGCCCGAAGGGCCCGGTTCCGACCGTCAGTGCCATAGGCCCGTCCTTTGCATTCGAAGGGTGAAAATCAAGGTTACGCCTGCACGAAGTGCCCTGCACAAGCGTCACCAGAAGGACAAAAAAGGGAAATGCGAGATGGATCGTGGTTTGATTAGGCGGTGACGCTGGCCCAGGTAGCCGACGCTGACCTGGTCGCCCGCTGCAGGAGCGGCGACCAGAAGGCCTGGGAGGAGCTGGTCAACCGCTTCTCCCGCTACGTGTACGCGATCGCGATGCGGATCTACCGGCTTCAGCAGCACGATGCCGAGGACGTCTTCCAGGAGGTGTTCACGCGCACGTATGAGCGCCTGGACGACCTGCGCGACGACGACTCGGTACGGCCATGGATCGGGACCCTCACCCGCCGCCTCTGCGTGGACAAGCTGCGCTCAGGGAGCCGCGAGCACCTGACCGACGAGCCGATCGACCCTGCGTCCGGCGAAGACGCCTTCGCCGAAATCGACGAGGCCTTTGCGGTACATGAGGCGATGCGTGCTCTGCCGGAGCACTGCGCCGAGATCCTCGATCGGTTCTTCGCCCGCGACGAGAGCTACAAGACAATCGGCGAGGACCTCGGGTTGCCGCCCGGCACGATCGCAAGCCGGATCTCTCGCTGTCTCACCAAGCTGCGTCGCCAGCTCGAGGGAAGAAAACCGCGTTTCCCGCCGTCAAGCAATCGAGAGAGAGAATGAACCCGGTACACGAACACGACGAGGAGCGGTTGGCCGAATTGCTGCGATCCCTTCCCCCAGCTCCGGACGGGTGGGTCAAGGCAGCCCAGGAGCTTCCACGCGCTCGCCAGGAGATCGAGGAGATCGCGGCCAGGGTCGAAGCCGACCACGAGTTCCGGGCCGCGGTCACGGCCGACCTCGAGGCAGCGCTCGCAGCCGCGGGCTATGACCTCGACCCACGCCTCATTCCCTTGCTGAAAGACCGCATCTCCGCCTGAGCAGGGCGTGCCGGCCGGCGGCCATTTTCAGGCCTGAGGCGGCCCCAGTTTCACGGGCGACGGGTACGGCCGCTGCCATACACTTGCCCCGTGGATGCAGCAGGGTGCGGGAGATGCGGTAGAGCGAACCCGCCTGAGGCGGTGTTCTGCAACGGGTGCGGTGCGCGCCTGGCCCAGGGCTTTCGCCCGGACACGCGTAAACCGGCAACGATTCTCTTCAACGACGTAGTCGACTCGACCGGCCTCGGCGAACGCCTCGAGCCCGAGACGGTACGGCGGGTGATGGCGCGGTATTTCGAGTGTGTGTCGAACGTCTGCAAGCGCCATGGCGGGACGGTCGAGAAGTTCATCGGCGACGCGGCGATGGCTGTCTTCGGGGTTCCGCTCGCGCAGGAGGACCACGCACTGCGGGCCGTGCGCGCTGCGGAGGAGCTGCGCGAGGCGGTGGTGGCCCTCAACAGCGACCTCGAGCGGGACTTCGCCGTGCGAATCGAGACCCGAACCGGCATCAGCAGCGGTGAGGTCGTCACCGGTGACCCCGCCAGCGGCAGGGCTCTCGTCACCGGTGAAGCGGTCAACATGGCCGCCAGGCTGGAGCAGTCGGCGGCGGCGGGCGACACGCTGATCGGCGAGCCGACGCGGCAACTCGTCAAGCACGCCGTCGAGTTGGAGCCTGTCGCGCCCCTGAAGGTGAGGGGCCGAAGCGAGCGGCTTACGGCCTGGAGGTTGACCGAGGTACTTTCGAGGGCCGGCCAGCTCTCGCGCCCGCTCAACCGTCCGATGCTCGGTCGCGATGCCGAGCTGCGCCTGCTGCTCGATGCGCTCGAGGAGGTACTGCGCGATCGCGGTGCCCGGCTCGCGAACGTGCTCGGCCCGGCCGGCATAGGCAAGTCGCGCCTGGCACGCGAATTCCAGGCCGCGATCGGCGATGCGGCCACGGTCCTGGTTGGAAGCTGCCTCCCCTATGGAGAGGGGATCACCTACTGGCCTCTGGCGGAGATCGTGCGCCAGGCCGCCGGGGAGCAGCCGCGAGCGGAGATAGCCCGGCTGCTGGCGGGCGACCCGCACGCGGAGGTGATCTCCGAGCGCGTCGCCCAGCTCGTCGGGATGTCGGAGCGCGGTGATGCAGCCAACGACCTCAATTGGGCCGTCAGGCGCTTCTTCGAGGCGCTCGCCAGAGTCCATCCGGTCGTCGTCGTCTTCGAGGACATCCACTGGGCGGAGCCTCCGTTGCTCGACACGATCGAGTACCTCGCCGAGCAGACGCGAGAAGCCCCGGTGTTGTTGCTCTGCCTGGCGCGCGAGGAGCTGCTCGAGCAGCGACCGGGCTGGTCCGCCGGCATCGAGGGCGCGAGGCTGCTCTCGCTCGAGCCGCTCTCTCACGGTCAGACCCGCATGCTGGTCGACCGGGCGCTCGGCGATCAGACCGTCGAAGAGCGGGTGCGGGCCGAGCTGGTGGACCGTGCCGAGGGCAACCCTCTGTTCGTCGAGCAGATGCTCGCGATGCTGCGGGAGGGGGAGGCCGCCGCGAGCGAGATCGCCATTCCGCCCACGATCCAGGCCCTGCTGTCGGCGCGCCTCGACCGTCTTCCGCTCGGTCAGCTCCAGCTCGTCGGCGCCGCATCCGTGGTCGGCAACGAGTTCTGGCCTCGTGCCCTGGCGGCGCTGGCTGCCGAGGTCCCGGAGATGGACTCGGCGCTCTCGTCACTGGAGCGCAAGGAGCTGATTCAGTCCGAAGGGACGACGCTCACCGGTGAGGCGGGCTTCGCCTTCCGCCACGCGCTGGTCCGCGACGCCGCCTATGAGTCCCTGACCAAGCAGGCCCGGGCCGAGCTGCACGAGCGCTTCGCCAACTGGATGGAGGACGACCAGCGCGAGCGGGTGGGAGAGCTGGAGGCACTGCTCGGCTATCACCTCGAGCAGGCGCACCACTATCGCGTCGAGCTTGCTCCCCTGGACACACGTTCGCGCGCGCTTGGGCAACGGGCTTCGCGCCGGCTGGGCTCGGCCGGCAGACGTGCCGCCCGAGCTCGCGAGGACGTCGACGCCGTCAACCTGCTGTCGCGGGCCGGCGACCTGCTGCCTCGAGAGGCGCCCGAGAGGCTCGAATTGCTGCCCCTGATCGGCGAGTCGCTGGAGGGGACGGCCAACCACGCGCGCGCGGCCGAAGTCTATGCCGAGGCGCTCGAGGTAGCGCGCGCGGCCGGCGATGGACGGGTGGAGGGCTGGGCCAGGCTCGGATGCGCGCACGTCTGGTTCATCGCGCACCCGGAGGTCCCGCCGGCCGAGATCGTGGCCGAGGCCGAGCGCGCCATCCCGCTGCTCGAGCAGGCCGGCGACGAGCGTGGCCTGGCGGATGCATGGAGGCTGGTGGGCGAGGCTCGCATGTACGAGGGTCGCGCCGCAAGCGGCCAGGAGGCGCTGGAGCGCGCGCTCGCGCATCTCGGGCCGGATGCTTCGCCGAGGAGCCTGAACGCCAATCTGTTCGCGCTCGGCATGTGCCTCCTGGACGGTCCCGCGCACCTGGACCGGGCGGAGCAGTTCGCCACCGAGTGGCTGGAGCACGCCAGGGAGCGGGCGCTGCGCTCGCTCGAGGCCGACATGCTGCATGTGCTGGGCGCGGCGGAGGGCCGGCGCGGGCATCTCGACAAGGCGCGGCGCACGCTCGAGGCCTCGATCGCGATCAGCAAGGAGCTGGGACTTGCGTACATGGCGCAGTGGTCCCAACGCAGCCTCGGCAGCGTCGAGCTTGCGGCCGGCGAGCCACAGGCCGCCGAGCGGGCGCTCCGTTCGAGTTACGAGGTGCTCGACGAGATGGGACTCAATAGCTCTCTCGGTGAAACAGCGATCCCGCTGGCCGACGCCCTCGCCAGACAGGGACGTCAGCAGGAGGCCAGGGCCCTGCTCGAGACAGTGGACGACGAATGGGCGAGCGGGGACGCCAGCATCGAGGCGCCCCGCCTTGCGGTGAGGGCCAGGCTGCTGGCGGCCGAGGGTTGGGACCGGCACGCCGAGCGAGCGGCACAGCGCGCGCTTCGCCTGGTGAAGAGGACCGACTGGTCCTGCCTCCACGCCGACATCCTGTTGGCTCACGCCGAGGTGCTGACGGCGGCGAGCCGGACCGACCTGGCTGTCGCGGTGCTGCGCGAGGCTCTCGAGGTGGCCGGGCGCAAGGGTTACACGGCGGCAACGCTGCTCGCGTCGGCCGAGCTGGACCGGCTCGGGGCGCACGCCGAGCGGGTTCGCTAGAGGCAGGCACCTTGGTGGGCAAGTCCGACGGCTATCTGGACCTCTCGCTCGAGCAGTTGCTGGACACGCTCGCCTCTCCCGACCCCGCACCGGGTAGCGGCTTCGTCGCGGCCGTTGCCGTAGCGATGGCGGCGGGGCTGGTGGCGATGGCCGCCCGGCTGTCGCTGTCGGACTGGTCCGAGGCACGGGGTGCCGCCGCGCAGGCACAGGCGCTGCGTGCGCGGGTCACACCCCTGGCCGAGACCAACACGCGCGCATACATGGAGGCGATCAGCGCCCTGGAGCAGCCGGACGGCCCGGCACCGGCAAGGGAACCCGGCAAGGAGTCGCGGGACGAGGCGCTGGCCCGCAAGCTCGCCAAGGCGGCCGACGTGCCAACACAGATCGGCCGCGCGGCCGCTGACGTGGCGGCTCTCGCCGCCGCCGTGGCCGAGAACGGCAACCCTGGCCTTCGGCCCGACGTCGCGGTGGCCGCTGCGCTCGCCGTGGCCGGCGCACGTGCCGCAGCCACGCTGGTAGAGGTCAACCTGGCCACCACGCCGGGCGACGACAGGGTGGCGCAGGCCCGCGGGTACGTCGAGGACGCAGGCGCTGCGCTGGAGCGAGCCCTGACAGCCGTGGCCTGAGGCTGTTCCCGCCCACAATCGCCTCCTCCTGCAAGTTTTCGCCCAGGGGGAAGATTCCATGCCGCGGCGGCGTCCAGTGGTCGTGAGCAGACCGACTCAGGCCATCCGGGGACAGAGGGCCGACGGGACGGAAAAAGCTCCTGTTACCACGTCTCTCTGTTGGGGGTGAATCAATGGGCTTTCGCCGCTAGAAGCACACAAGACGCAAAGGAACTGCACTAAAACGCCCTTCGGCAACCCGAACTGCCGGAGGGCGTTTCTTGTTGCGCTCGCACGCCCTCAGATCGATCTGAATCGCCCCCGATCCCCCATTGGTAGGGCGCTGCGGGCCAGGCCAGGGAAGAAACTTTTCCACCAGGGAAGAAGACGCCGCCTTCCACCGTCTGGTTGTCGGAAGGGTTGAGCGCAAGCACACGGAGGGATCAAAATGGGTTTCCGGCGCTAGCAGCAGACAGCAGACGAAAAAGCTTTTGAAGGGGCGCCCCGCGGTCGCGGATCGGGGGCGTTTCTCTTTGCTCGCGGTCAGTGCTGCGGAGACGACTGCGTGGCCGTGGCCTGGCCCCGGCGGGCAAGCGGGCCGAGCCGGTCCTGCCACAGGTAGCGCTGGCTCAGCATCTTCGAGACCGCGGCACCGGGCAGCGCGGCCGCGAAGTAGTAGCCCTGCCCGTAGGCACAGCCGAGACGCTGAAGCTCGCTCAGCTGAACCTCGGTCTCGACGCCCTCGGCGGTGACGTCGATCGAGAGAGCACCGGCCATCGCGACGATCGCGTTCACGATCGCCGAGCTTTCCTGCTGTGCCCCCAGGCCCCCGACGAACGACCGGTCGATCTTCAGCGTGTCGAGCGGAAAGCGCTGCAGGTAGCTGAGCGACGAGTAGCCCGTCCCGAAGTCGTCGATCACCAGCCGGACACCCATGGCCTTCAACTGGGTGAGTGTTTCGACCGGGCCCTCCGAGTCCTCGACCAGGGCGCTCTCGGTGATCTCGAGGCTCAGCGACGCCGGGTCTATCCCGGTCGTGCTCAGCACCTCGGCGACCACTCCCGGCAGGTCGCGCTGCGCCACCTGCCGTGCCGACAGGTTGACCGAGACGCCGATCGGCGGCGCGTCCGGTTGCGCGTTGTGCCACTCCACCGTCTGCCGGCAGGACTCCTCCAGCACCC
>JBBQNR010000097.1:0-10046 GCA_038330145.1 Solirubrobacterales bacterium | reverse complement strand
CCCGTACTGGGCCGACATCCACCTTCTCGTGGACTGGCAGCGCGAAGGCGAACACCTCCGGGAGTTTCCTGGATCCGTGATCCGCAACCCACAGTTCTACTATCGCCCCGGGCTAACCTGGCCTCTGCGAACTGCGAGTGGATTCGGTCCCAGAGTCCTCCCCTCGGGCTGCGTGTTCGGTCACAAGGGGCCCGTCGTGGTTGGCGATGAACCTGAGGCGCTCCTCGCCTGGCTTACGAGTCGTCCTGCAGCGTCCCTCATGGCAGCGAGCCAGCCCGCGGGCGACGAGACGAGTTCCGGGACCGCTTCAAAGTCATACGAGGTCGGATTGGTTCAGAAACTGCCGTGGCCCGGACCAGTTGTCGAAAAGCGCACGCTCGACACGGTCATCGAGCACAGCGTGGCCATTGCTGAACGCCGCCGGCGGGACGACGCTCTGGACGAGACCGCTCGACTCTTTACCGCACCCGCACTGCCTACCGCGGGTCGTTCCATTCGCGAATCCGCATTCGAGCGATGGACGACGTGGTACCGCGCGGCGATAGCGTCTATCGCTGATTCTGCAGCGGCCGAGGGCTGCTTCTCCGAGGCCCTGGAGCTTGACGCTGATGCGATGGCCTACCTCAACGAAGAGATCGGCCCACATCCCGACACTTACGCGCACAGCCCGCTTGACGATGACGAAGCGTTCACGCGGTGGTACGAGCTTCCGATGGATCAGCTGATCGACGAAATCATCGCCAGTCGCGGGGCCTCGCGAGCCGTCGCCACGATGACCTTCGTGGCCGACCGACGCCTAGAGGTTCTCGCCCATGGATTCGAGCGTCACCCATCCGTCGTGTCTGAAGCCCGCGAGCGCCTCGGCCTCCTGCCCCCAGGGGAGCCGAAGCAAGCGGCTGATGATCTGGTCTCCTACTTGGTGGGACTCGCCTTCGGGCGATGGGACGTTCGCATCGGCCAAGACCCGTCGATGGCTCCGCCGCCACCCGAGCTGTTCGATCCCGTGCCACTGTGTCCACCGGGCATGCTCCTCGGCCGTGACGGATTCCCGGCGGCGGATGCCCCACCCGGCTATCCGCTCGAGCTCCCGTCGAGCGGCTTCCTCGTCGACGAACCGGGGCACCGTTGGGACGTGGAAACCGCGGTCGTAAGTGCGGCGCAGGCCCTCTTGAGCGACCGCGACGACAGGCTCGATGAGATGCTCCACATCCTCGCGAGCAAGACAGTGCGCGCTCACCTGCGCAGACGGTTCTTCAAGGACCACCTCTCCCGATACTCGAAGAGCCGGCGAAAGGCCCCGATCTACTGGCCGCTGTCCGTCCCGTCGAGGAGCTGGGGCGTTTGGATCTATGCGCCGACGCTGAACCGGGAGACGCTCTATGCAGTCGCGAGCGAGGCGGCTCGGCGAGAGCGACTCGCGGTTGAGGTGATCGCCCGGCTTCAGCGTGAGCAGCAGGAAGGGGGCACTGGGCAGCCGGCCCGGAAGATCGCCGAGGAGCTTGATTCCGAGGAGAAACTGGCCGAGGAGCTGCGCCGATTTCGGTCCGAGGCCGAACGGATTGCCGGACTCGGATGGGAGCCGGATCTCGACGATGGCATCGTTCTTTGCGCCGCGCCGCTCGCTGATCTCTTCCCCGCGTGGCCGGATGCCAAGAAGGCCAGGGACGAGCTCCGAAAGGGCCAGTACGAGTGGGCCGGTGTCGCTCGATGGGCAGCGGAGTTGTGATGACCGCGTTGCGCGACCACCTGGCAGCCGAGCTGGCGAAGAGGGTGACGCAGCGGGGCATCGTGGTCTGGCAGGACATCGACCACGAGTACGGAGCGGTCGCTGCCCAACTGTGCCCGCCCGATGCTCGCTTCGCGGCGTACGACGGCAGCTGGTACGCGCTACGCCGCGACGTGGAGCCGCTGCTAGGTGGCGATACGCCACCAAAGCTCGTTATCTACGCGCCTGGAACCGTGCTTGCCGAAGATCCTCTCGAAGAGATTCGGGCGGCTGGCGTCCGGTTCACGATCAGGCTCGGCACACTTGTGAAGAACGCTCTGAAAGGCGACTTGAGCGAACAGCGCCTTGCCGAGATCGGTGGTCAGGCGCGCACGTTGGCAGAGGCCGAAGCGGCGGTCGGCGGCGATACTGGCGGCGATGTTCGGCTCATAGGCATCCTGGGAGCGAGCGACACGCGCACGATGTCGTTGCGCATCCTCACGGGTGAGCGCGCCGAGGGCATCGACGATCAGGAAGCCTGGCCCGCTGCCACGACGCTCCTCGCCGGTCAGATCGGGGGCTCACTCACCGGGGAATGGGATGATCTCCGTCGCGCCGCGCTGCGACAGATGGCGCTCACCGAAATCGCCATCGCGACCGACGCGCTGCCCGACGCTCTTGCATCAGCGTGGAGCGCGGTGGACGCCGAGCAGCGCAGGCGCACGACCGAGCTCCTGCAGGCGTGGCAGAGCTACCCCGGGTGGCGCGAGGACTACGGGGCTGTCGCTCACTTGGTCGACGACGACCTAGCCTTGACAACGACGCTGCCCTGGGTCGACGGGCTGGCCGGATGCACTGCCACGCCGGCGCTCGAAGAGGTGGCGCTCCGGGAGGCGGTCAAGCGACTCGCCAACGACGACACGCCGGGCGCCTCGGCCCTCGCAGAGCACCGCCTCGAAGTCAGTCCCTGGGTCCAACCTCACGGGCCTGCCGGCGATGGGTGGGCCTCTATCGCTGCCCGCTGGCGGGCGGTAAAGGCCACAGCCGATCTCCGAACGGCCGTCTCAACCATTCACGCGCCCGCCCACTCGTCAGCTGGGGAGTTGCTGGGCTGGTACGTCGCCAGCGGGTGGGAAGTCGACCGAGCGCACCGTCGGTTGGAGATCGCCCGCAACGATCTGCGGGTCCTGGGCGATCTTGAGCCCGCATTCACAGCAGCTCGCGTGGCCCACGAGCAGTGGCTCGACGCGACCCTGGTCGCTTTCACGAGCGCAGTTGAGCGCAGCGGCTTCGACGCCGGAGGCCTGGCCCGCCAGGGCGACATCCACGCTCAGTGGGTGCGCGATGCCGGCGCGCCCGTCGCGTACGTATGGGTCGATGCCCTTAGGTTCGAACTCGCCACCGATCTTGCAGATGGACTTCGTGCCGACGGTCACAGTGTTGAACTTCACGCAGCAGTCGCGGCGGCGCCGACGATCACTCCGGTGGGCATGGCCAACCTAACGCCGGGTGCTGGAGCCGGCCTCTCGCTCGAGCTCGATGGCAAGGATCTCGCTATCCGCGTAGACGGCTCGAACGTCGCGACCGTGACCGACCGCGTCGCCCGCCTGCGCGCCGCCCACGGCGACAAGGTTCTCGATCGCACGCTCGAGGTCGTGGCTGGCCAAGGGGAGAAGGAACTGAAGCGTGCGCTGGGTGACGCGGATCTGCTGCTGGTCCGCTCCCAAGAACTGGATGCGGCCGGTGAGTCGGGCATGCTGAACGCCGCCTGGGCGCAGTTCAACGCAGTGCTGGACCTCTTGCGCAACCTTGTGGCTCGGCTTGGTCAGGCGGGTGTCCGGCGGATCGTCATCGCGGCTGATCATGGCTTCGTAACCCTGTCCCGCGGCCTTGGGCCCAGCCGGTCGATCGACCCGCCTGCTGGCGGGACCGGCCACCTTCACCGCCGCGGATGGGTCGGCAAGGGCGCGTCGACGACTGAGAGCACGCTGCGCATTTCGCTGGCATCGACGGGCGTGCCAAGCGACGTCGACCTGATCGTGCCCCGAGGCCTGGCAGTGTTCAGGGCGGGCGGCTCGAAGCAGTTCTTCCACGGCGGGCTTTCGCCGCAAGAGCTTGTGGTGCCCGTGGTCGTCATCGACACCGAACCAGCGCCGGCTCCCAAGCAGCTTCAGGTCGACGTTTCGGTCGCCGGCGGGCGCATTACGACCGGGGCTTTCGCCGCCACGGTGGGTTTCTCCGGGGATCTCTTCACGAGCGAGATTACGGTGCGAGTGGTGGCCACGGGGGCTAAGGGAAGCGACGTTGTCGCCCGAGTCGTGTCCGGCGACGGCTACGACCCGGCGACCGGTTCAGTGGCTCTGCGGGCCGACGGCCCGTCTCCGGTCCTCACGTTCCAGGTGACCGCGAACCTTGAGCGGGATACGACGGTCGAGATAGAGGTCCTCGACGCTCGAACTGGTGTCCGCCTCGGCGGCGCCGAGGCCAACGTGTCGGCCAAGGTCGTCGTAGAGGATGAGCTCGAATGAGCGAAGTCACCGTCGTGGCCGGCACGCCGATGGATGCGCTTGACCACCTTGCCAATGATGCGTTCGCGGGCCGGGTCGTCCGAAAGGATCTCGTGCGCCAAGTGAAGGTTGGCGCCAACGTACCTGTCTACGTCCTCGAGTTCTTGCTCGGCAAGTACTGCGCGTCCGACGACCCTGCGGCGATCGCGACCGGCCTCCAGGTGGTCAACCAGACGCTGCAAGAGAACTTCATCCGACCCGACGAGTCGGAGCAGGCGAAGGCGAAGCTCAAGCGGAAGGGCCAGCATCGGCTGATCGACAAGGTCGATGTTCGTCTTGTCGCCAGCGAGGACAAGTTCTGGGCACACCTCTCGAGCTTCGGCGACAAGTACGTCCATATCTCTGAAGACCTCGTCTACAAGTACGAGCGGCTGCTCGGCGGGGGCGTGTGGTGCCAGCTGGACCTTGTCTACAACGCTGACGACGATCAGCCTCAGAAGCGGCCGTTCTACATCAAGGCCCTCAAGCCGATCCAAGTCGCGGCGTTCGACATGGACGAGTACGTCGCGGCGCGGGAGAGGTTCAGTCGCGACGAGTGGCTCGATCTCGTCACACGCTCGATCGGACTCGAGCCTGCGCACTACGACGTCAGGGGCAAACTGCTGGCGATCCTCCGGCTCATCCCGATGGTCGAGCGGAACTACAACCTCATCGAGTTGGGGCCGTGGGGAACTGGCAAGTCGTTCATCTTCCGCGAGTCGTCGCCGAACGCGATCCTCATCTCCGGCGGCAAGGTCACCGTCGCTCAGCTGTTCGTCAACCTCAGCTCGGGTCGCGTCGGGTTGCTCGGGATGTGGGACGTCGTCGCCTTCGACGAGGTTGCCGGGCTCGAGATGTCCGATTCGACAGTCATCAACATGCTCAAGGACTTCATGGAGTCCGGCTCGTTCGCGCGCGGCAAGGAGGAAGTTCCGACGGAGGCGTCGATCGTGTTCATCGGGAACACGAGCAAGCCCCACCAGGAACTCGTTCGGAGCGCGCATCTGTTCGCCGATCTGCCCAAGGCGATGATCGATCCGGCGTTTCTCGATCGGCTGCATTACTACCTGCCCGGGTGGGAGGCGCCGAAGCTCGAGAAGCGACTGTTCACGGATCACTTCGGACTCGTATCGGACTACTTCGCCGAGGCGCTGCGCCAGCTGCGCAAACAGAGCCAGGTGGGCGCCCTCGATCGCGACTTCGCGCTCGGGTCGCATCTGTCCGCGCGAGATGAGAAGGCCGTGCGCAAGACCGTCTCCGGGCTGCTGAAGATCCTCCATCCTCACGGCGAGTGGAGTCACGGGGAGCTGCGCGAGTACCTCGAGTTCGCGATGGAGGGCCGGCGGCGGGTCAAGGAGCAGCTCAAGAAGATGGCCGGGCACGACTACGCAAAGACGGCGTTCTCCTATGTGGAAAGGGACACCGGGCACGAAGTCTGGGTCGACGTGCCCGAACAGCCAGACGAGTTCGATCCCTCCGCTGAGGAGGTGGTGGCGGGGAACGCTTCCGCGGCCGCGGAACCCGGTGTGCCGGGCGCGGCGCCCGAGGAGTTGTCGACGGCTGAGCTCATCGCTCGCGGCGAGAGCGGCCGGGTTGAGTTCAAGCAGACGGCGCGCATCAACGTCGCGACCAAGCAGCGCGATCAAGTCATCGAGCTGATGGTCATCAAGTCGGTCGCCGGGTTCATGAACGCGCACGGGGGCACGCTGCTGATCGGGGTGACCGACCGTGGCGAGGTGTTCGGCATCGAGAAGGACCTGAAGACGCTGGGGAGCAAGCAGAACCGAGACGGCTTCGAGCTTTGGCTCACAGGTCTGCTCGACAACACGCTGGGCCCGACTGGAACGTCGCGCGTTTCGATCTCCTACGAGGACTTCTCCGAAGGCACCGTGTGCCGGGTCGACGTCACCCCCGGCAACAAGCCGACCTTCGTTCGAGGAGGCAACAGAGAGGCCGATCTCTACGTGCGGCTCAACAACTCAACTCGCCTGCTCAACACATCCGACGCGCTGGACTACGTCAGCTCGCGCTGGCGGTAGGACCAGCGGAGGTCGTGCAGGCCAGCGAGCTCGGCGCGCACGGCGTGTTACGGAAGGGGGCGGCCGGTCTCGTGCGCGCGGTCGACATCTTGCGCGAGCTGTTGCTGCGTTCGCTCGATCTCGTGCTGCGCTTCGCGCCAGGCCGCCCGCCGACGTAGATCCTGACGCGGTTGCTGTCCCAGAGCGCTCTCGCGTTCGCGGACGCCGTACCGCTGACGGTAGGTCTCGATTGCGCGCGCCGCGCGATGCCATTCCGAGCGATAGCTCGGCCGGTCCGGGATCGGCCCGAGCTCGGACACGAGGTAGGCCGGCGGCTGTGCGATCGCCGCCCGAACTGCCAAGTCGATCCTGCGCTCAAGCTCGAGTCGGACGGGAGCCGCGCGCGAGTCGACGACGTCGGCCGGTCGGTCGGGCGACGGCTGTTGAGGCCGCTGGGCCATCAGTTGCTCCTCGCGAGCGGCGAGATGGCTAGCGCGCTCAGCGGCCTGTCGCTCAACCGCCTCGGCTCGTGCCAGTTCTGGAGTCCCTGCCCGACGCTTTCGCTGGCTGAGCTGTGACTCGATGTTCGCGCGGGCGAGAGCAGCCTCGTCGGCTGCGTGGGCCGCGGCAGCGCGCTGCTGCTTGACCTGGTCGAGTGCGCGCTCGGCGGCTGCGTCAGATCGCGTCGGGCGGAGCGCGGACTCGAGTTCGTCGAGCCGTCCGCGGAGCTCGTTGCTCGGGAGGGCCGCGAGACGGAGTTGCTCGTCGACATCAAGCGCCATGTGCTGTGCCCGACTGCGAGCGAGCGCGCTGGTGATGGCCTCCAGGGGCTCGCGACGCGGTTCGTGCGGCGCGTACTCATCGCGTTCGTGCGGCTCGGGGGCGACGACGTAGAGGCGGTTCTCGATGCGACCGCGGCTCAGGGCGACGTAGCCCCACTCGCGATAGAGCTCCTCGGTGCCGAGCACGAAGGCGCGCCCGGTGGTCATGCCCTGGCTCTTGTGGCCGGTGATCGCGTAGCCGTGGTCGATCATCGGGCCACCGCGCGCCGTGCGGCCGTCGAGGTAGTACGCGGGCAGACGGACCCGCCGGCCGTCGTTGGTGGCGAGCTCAAGCTCTCGAGCCTGCTCATCGAGGCCCACCACGACGGCTCTCGTGCCGTTGAGGACACCGAGACGGCGGGCGTTGCTCAGCGTGACGACATGATCACCTACGGCGAACTGCCGTCCGGAGAACTCCAACTCGGTGGCGCCGAGACGTCCGCTGCTGGCCATGAGGACGCGTGCTTGCGCGTTGAGTTCGACGACGTCGTCACGGCGGGCCGCGACCATGACGGATTCTTCCCCGGCTCCACAAGAAGCCCACCAGTCGGAGACGAGTCGGCTGTGGGCCTCGCCAGCGGTGCCGGCAACGACGACGCGGCCGTGCTCGTCGTATCGGGTGATCGCTTCTGTGGCTCGGCCGTGGCGCAGGAGGTCGAGAGCTTCGCGTTCCCAAGCCTGCTCTTGACGGCGGTTCTCGGTCAGCCTGATCGGCTCCAGGCGATGGGTCAGACCGCGGAAAGCTCCACCCGCGTCGATCTCCGGGAGCTGGTGATCGTCGCCGACCAGGACGACCTTGGCGCGGGCCGCGCCGGCATGGTCGAGAAGCTCGGCGAGCTGCCGCGTACCGACCATGCCCGCCTCGTCGACGACCAAGACCATGCGACCGCCGCCGAGCAGTCCTCGGGCGCCGCCCTCGCGCAGGTCCTGCAGCAGGGCGGCGACGCTCGTGGACTCGATGCCTGAGCCATCCTGCAGCTCGCGAGCCGCACGACGTGCGAGTGCTGCGCCCGAGACGCGGAAGCCCGCGCGCTCCCATGCCTCGCGGGCGGCATCCAGCGCGAACGTCTTTCCGGTTCCGGCCTTGCCGACGACGATGGCGACGCCGGCTCCGTCGGTGGTGAGCCGGCGAACCATGGACTTCTGCTCGTCTGAGAGTGTCGGGCGGGCGGCAAGAGCCGCCTCGACCGGCTCGGGGCCGACCTTGCCGCTGGCCTCGCCGCCGCGAGCGATGGCCGTATCGATGATCGAGCGCTCGAGCTCGAGCAGTTCGGGCGTGGAGTGCGGACGCTCCTCTGCCGTCGCCGGGACGACACGACCATCCGCCCGCCGGATGACGTCAGTGATCGTCAGCCCTCGGACGTCAGCGGCGAGCGGCACCGCCCGGTCGCTCTCGATGAACTCGTCGGCGAGACGCTCGACCTCGGGGACCGGTGCTCCGTCGGGAAGTTGCTCGCACCATGCGCGAATGACGTCGCGGCGAACGAAGGTCGATCGCTGCTGTGTCAGGCCATCCCGGCTTGCGAGCTTGTCATGGACGGCGTGGTCGTCCCGGGCAGGGCGGTCGCCAGCCTGGCTGCGCCCTGTGAGTTCTGCGATCTGGTCGGGCTCGAACTCAAGCGCACGAGCTTGGGCACGCCAGCGCTCCGCGAGGGTCTCCGGGGCGACCGCGTAGTCCTTCGCCTGGCGGGTGTCGAGTGCGGCGACCTGCGCAGCTCGCGACGAGCGGTCGCCACGAGCGGTCATCTGCTCCTGGATCTCGGCGCGGCGGCGGCTGAAGGAGCGGAGGAGTGGGACGGGAACGCCGGCGACGTCGGCGACGCCGCGATGGATGGCGTTCCACTCCACGCCGAGGCGTCGTGTGAGCTCGGCGCGTAGGTGGGCCTGGTACAGGTAGCCGCCCGTTTTGGCGTGAGCGTAGAGGCGGCGGGCGTCGAGGGCGGTCCAGCGCCCGTCCGGTCCGCGGGTCATGTTCGCGACCAGGACGTGGGTGTGGAGTTGGGGGTCGCCGGCTCGGCTTGTGCGGTGACGAAACGCGGCGGCGAGGAAGCCGTTGCCGAGCACGCTCTCGATGCCGGCCCGACCGCGTCGCCCGACGGCCGCGTGGCGCTCCATGTAGTCGAGGGCGGCATCGACGGCGGCCTCGTGGGCCTCACGGACCTCGCGGCTGATGGCCGGGTCAGCGAGGCCGAACAGCACACTGACGCTCTTGGGGGCGGAGAACGTCAGGTCGAAGCCGGGAACGCGGATGCCGCCCCGCGCAGGTCGCGCGAGCTGGCCGCCGCTCACCGGGTGGTTGCCATTGAGCGCAGCACGCAGCGCGTCTCCTTCGACCTCGCCGGATACGCCGACCTCGTCGCTGGCTGAGCCGAGCCAGCGGCCGGGCGCTTCGCCGGCTCCGGTGTAGTAGTCCTCGATGCCTTGGCCGACCGCCTGGAGGTAGTAGTCAGCCTGGCCCTGTCCGAGCTTGCCGATAGAAAGCATCCTCGCGCGCCCTTTCGCGGCCGAGGATGTCTGAGTCGTGTGGCTGGAACCACAACTGCTCGCGGGTATGGGCGAGCAGCGCACTTAGTGCAAGTGTGTGAGCGGTTTTTCGGCGGTGGCGCTGCCACGGACTGTCGTCCTTGCCAGCAACGGCTGCGCTGCCGCTTGGCGGTTCGCGGCGCGAACCGCTCGAGGTCTGGATGACCTCGGCTTTGAGCTGTCATGCGAGCGGAGGTCGCATGCGACTCGATCAGCACTGGGAGCGGGACGCGCAGGATTGATCCGCCGGGCGGCCGGATGGCCGCCCGGTTCTGCTATCCCCGCCGCATGCCGGCACCGGGCGCCTTCACCTATTCACGCGCCGTGCGGGAGTGGGCTTTCGTTCAGGTCCCGCTCGTGTCGCTGAGCGACTTCCGCAAGGCGGCAGGCGAGCGCGGGCTCATGAAGGTCTCGCCCTTCGACGCAAGCCCGT
>JBBQNR010000096.1:0-10137 GCA_038330145.1 Solirubrobacterales bacterium | reverse complement strand
AGTGGTCTTCGGCGCCTCGAGCGCGTTCATCGCGCTGTCGCATACCGAGGCCTGGCTGGTCAGCGGCCGTGCCGTTCAGGGGCTAGGCGCGGCCTTCATGATGCCCGCGACGCTGTCGATCATCACCAACGCCTTCCCGGCGCACGAGCGCGGTAAGGCGATCGGTACCTGGGCCGGCGTTTCGGCGATGGCGCTCGCCATCGGCCCCGTTGTCGGCGGCTTCTTGACCGAGCAGGTGAGCTGGCGTGCGATCTTCTTCCTCAACATCCCGGTCGCCATCGCTGCGGTGATCGTCACGCTTGCAGCAACACGCGAGTCGCGCGACGAGACCGTCCCGCGCACCGTCGACTACGCCGGCGTGGCCACCCTGACGGTGGGAATCGGAGCGCTTGTGCTGGCCCTCATCGAGGGCAACAGCTGGGGCTGGGGCTCGCCCCGCCTGCTGGGACTGCTGGGGCTGTCGCTGATCGGGATCGTCGCCTTCAACGTGGTCGAGCTGCGAAGCCGCAACCCGATGATCGAGTACCGCTTCTTCCGCGGCCGCACATTCCTGGGCACCAACGGCGTCGCCTTCTGCGTCTCGTTCGCGATGCTCGCCATGTTCTTCTTCATGGCGCTCTACCTGCAGAACATCCTCGGCTACTCGCCGCTCGAGGCCGGCATCCGCTTCCTGCCCTCCACCGTCGTGATCATCGTCGCCGCACCGATCGCCGGCAGGCTCACCGACCGCATCGGCGCAAAGGTCCCGATCGCGGTCGGCCTTTCGCTGGCCGCCGTCGCTCTTTACCTGCAATCCCAGATCACGGTCGACTCCGGCTACGGCCGCCTCCTCCCCACCTTCGCTCTGATGGGCCTCGGGATCGGCTTCGTGATGTCGCCGATGTCGACCGCCGCCATGAACGCCGTCAACGAGGCAAAGGCCGGTGCCGCCTCTGGAATCCTGTCCATGAGCAGGATGGTCGGAGGCACGTTCGGCGTCGCCGCGGTCGGGGCCGTCTTCCAGTCCCTGAGTGACAGCAGGCTGCATTCAAAGCTGGCCGACGTCCCGCTCAGCGCCACGCAGAAGCAGTGGTTCGCCGACAACCTGGGCTCCGGAGACGTGGGCGCAAGGCTCGCCCAGCTGCCACCGGAAACAGCCGCCCAGGTCAACACGACAATGAGGGAGACATTCGTCTCCTCCCTCTCGACGTCGATGAAGCTCTCTGCCGCGGTGGCCGCCACGGGCGTCGTGATCGCACTGTTTGCGGTCGAGCACGTCAGGCGCCGCTCTCCCGACGACGAGCTGGCCCGCGACGTCGGCGCGGCAGCGGCTGCGCAGGGCCCTCTGCCGACCCAGCCTGCACGCTAGTCGCACACCAGGCGTTCCGGGACAGACCCCTGGGTCGCCGGACGGTCGATAGGATTCGCCGGCCGCGCTGCACCGCGCGCGGCCCTGATTCGCGTGCCCCGACGGAGGTAGAGAGCTTTGGCAAAGGCAGAAGTCAGACCGATCACCCAGCTGGAAGTGGAGCCGGGCGAGCTTCCCAAGACGATGACGGCGTGGGTCATACGCCAGGAGCGGGAGGGTGAACCGATCGACGCCTTCCAGATGGAGGAGATCGAGGTTCCCGAGCCCGGGCCATTCGAGGTGATCGTGCGCGTGATGGCCGCCGGCGTCAACTTCAACAATGTCTGGGCAGCGCGCGGCGTTCCCGTGTCGGTGTTTCGGTACCACCCCGAGGACGACCACCACATCGGTGGCTCGGACGCGTCGGGGCTCGTCTGGAAGACCGGCCCCGGCGTGACGCAGTGGAAGCCGGGCGACGAGGTCGTGATCCACTGCAACCAGTCTTCCTACGAGGACTACGAGACGCACGGCTTCGACCCGCTCGCCTCGCCGTCGCAGAAGATCTGGGGCTACGAGACGAGCTGGGGGTCCTTCGCCGAGTTCACGAAGGTCCAGGCCCAGCAGCTGCTGCCGAAGCCGAAGAACCTGACCTGGGAGGAGGCGGCCTCCTACGGTCTCACCTACTTCACCGCCTACCGGATGCTGATCGACCGTTGCGAGCTGCAGGCCGGGCACAAGGTGCTGATCTGGGGCGCGGCCGGCGGCCTGGGAGTGTTCGCGACACAGCTCTGCAGGCTGGCCGGTGCCGACTCGGTCGGCGTCGTCTCGTCGGAGGACAAGGGCGAGCTGGTCACGCAGCTCGGCGCCAAGGGCTACATCAACCGCAACGACTTCGCCGGCATGATGCGAAAGGGCGGCGAGACGCCCGACGAGGAGAAGGCGCGCTTCAAGGAGTCGCGCCGCTTCGGCGGCGCCGTGCGCGAGCTGCTCGGGGACGACCCCGACATCGTGTTCGAGCATGTCGGCCAGGCGACCTTTCCGACCAGCGTGCTCGTCGTCAAGCGCTTCGGGAAGGTGGTCATCTGCGGAGCGACGTCCGGTTACAACCTCGACTTCGACGTCAGGTACCTCTGGATGCGGCAGAAGCAGATCATCGGCTCCCACTTCGCGAACGCGTACCAGGCCAACGAGGCCAACAAGCTGATGGCGGACAGCAAGATCCGCCCGGTGCTGTGGCGCGTGATGCCGTTCGAGGGAGTCGCCGAGGCGCACCAGATGATGCGTGAGAACAAGCACCTGGGCAAGATCGCGATCCTGGTCGGAGCCGAGAAGGAAGGCTTCGGCAAGGAAGTGGAAGGCCCGGGGGCGATCAGGGCCGAGGTCGGCAGTTGAGCCGGTGGCGGGCGCGGCGACAGCCGTCACCGGAGTGCCGGCGCCTCGACGCGGGCGGGAGGTCGACAGCGTGGAGATGATGACGGTCGAGTACCAGACCACCCCGTTCAGGGCGGAGCGTTTTCTCAAGCTCTACGAGCCGGCCGTTGCGAAGGCGGCTTCATTTGGCTCGACCGGGCATCTCTTCTACCGCTCCGAGGAAGACCCGGACCACTTCGTACACCTGACGTTCTGGAACGACAAGCGCGACTTCGAGCGCTACTGGTTCTCGCGCGACATGCAGAAGATCAGACAGCAGATCGCCGGGCTGCACGCCCTGCCGGTGCTTCCGCACTGGAACCTGCTCGTCTCCCGAGGCTGAAGCTCGCCTCGCGGGGCTGACATCAGCCCCGCAAGGGGGCTGACATCAGCCCGGTCGGTGCCTGATTACCCCTGCTCCAGCGGAGCCATCGTCAGGCCGGCATCCTCGAGCAGCTGCCAGTAGTGCTCCGCCGGCTCGCGCTCACCGGTCCAGACGATTGCCTGGCCGGCGTTGTGAATCCGGTCGGCGATCCGGTAGCCGTTGTCGAGCGAGAGGCTCGGGATCACGCGGGCGAGCGTGGCCGCGACGTGATCGAAGGTGTTGTGGTTGTCGTTCAGAACGATCACTCGCCAGGGGCCTTCGCCACCCGTTCCGGGGCCGCCCACCCTCGGCCTTTCGACTGTCTCGGTCGCCATCTGCCATTCGACTGTCTCGGTCGCCATCTGGTCCGCCAGGCTACCCGTGCCCGCCCCGCTTGCCCCAGTAACGGCGCAATCCTGCCCAGAGCTGCATCGCCTGGTCTTCGCCTTGGGGCCGCCAAAAGGATGTGCCGTTCACGGATGCTGGATAATCTCAGTAGACGCAGGCAAGCGGAGCAGATGGGAGTCGAGCCCGATGAGCGATAGCACAGCACAGGGCAATGGCGCCGGCGAGAACGGCAAGGCACAGCTCGAGGCGCTGATCCGCTCCAGGGAGCAGGAGCTGGAGCGCCTGCGTGATGCCCGCCGGCGCTGGGAAGAGGGGCCGCTGGCGAATGCGCTCGAGAAGCCGGGCGAGCGCCGTGAGGAATTCGAGACGCTGTCGGGGATCGAGACCGATCGCCTCTACACGCCCGAGCACGTGCGCGACCTCGACTACGAGCGCGACCTGGGCTTCCCCGGGCAGTACCCGTTCACGCGCGGCATACAGCCGACCATGTACCGGGGGCGCTTCTGGACGGTCCGCCAGTACGCGGGATTCGGCACACCCGAGGCGACCAACGAGCGGTTCAAGTTCCTGCTCTCCCAGGGGCAGCCTGGCCTTTCGACGGCGTTCGACCTTCCGACCCAGATGGGGCTCGACTCCGACGACGACCGCGCGGCGGGCGAGGTCGGCCAGGTCGGTGTCGCAATCGACTCCCTGGCCGACATGGAGACGGTCTTCGAGGGCATCCCGTTGGATCGGATCTCGACCTCGATGACGATCAATGCCCCCGCTCCGGTGCTGGTTGCGATGTACGTCGCGGTCGGTGACAAGCAGGGGGTCGCGCGCGGCACGATCTCCGGCACGGCGCAGAACGACGTCCTGAAGGAGTACGTGGCCCGTGGCACCTTCATCTATCCGCCCAAGGCCTCATTGCGCCTCGCCGCCGACCTGATCGCCTGGTGCGCCGAGGAGGCGCCCAAGTTCAACGCCATCTCGCTGTCGGGCTACCACATGCGTGAAGCGGGATCGACGGCGGTTCAGGAGATCGCCTTCACGTTTGCCAACGCGATCGCCTATGTCGAGGCCGTTCGAGACCGTGGCGTCGACGTCGACACCTTCGCTCCCAGGCTGTCCTGGATCTTCAACACCCACATGAACTTCTTCGAGGAGATCGCCAAGTACCGCGCTCTGCGCCGGCTGTGGGCGAGGATCATGCGAGAGCGGTTCGGCGCAACCGACCCGCGCTCGATGATGCTGCGCACCCACACCCAGACGGGTGGCTCCACCCTCACCGCCCAGCAGCCGGAGAACAACATCGTGCGCGCCGGCATCCAGGCGCTGGCGGCAGCGCTGGGCGGAGTCCAGTCGATGGCACTCTCCTGTTACGACGAGGCGCTCGCTATCCCGACCGAGAAGGCACAGAAGATCGCCGTCCGCACCCAGCAGATCATCGCCGAGGAGATCGGCATCACCGACACCATCGACCCGATGGCGGGCTCCTATTACCTCGAATGGCTCACCGATGAGCTGGAGCGGCGTGCCGTCGAGGAGATGGAGAAGATCGGGCAGATGGGTGGAGCCGTCGAGGCGATCGACTCCGGCTACTACCACAAGGCGATCCTCGACGAGGCCTACAAGTGGGAGCAGGACCTCAACGAAGGCGAGCGCGTGGTCGTGGGCGTCAACAAGTACCGCGACGACGACGAGCCGCAGCCGGACTACTTCAAGGTCGACCCGACGATGGCCGAGCAGCAGCGCAGCAAGCTGGAGCGGCTGCGTGACGAGCGCGACTCGGCGACTGCCGAGAAGGCGCTCAATCGCCTGCGCGCCGCAGCCGAGGGCCAGGAGAACATGATGCCGGCGATCATCGAGGCGGTCCACGCCTACTGCACACTCGGCGAGATATGCGGCGCCATGCGCGAGGTCTTCGGCGAATACAAGGCCCTGGCGGCCATCTGAGGCCCCTCCTGCCGGCCCGCAGGCTGCGGCAGCTCGGGTCGGTGGCGCTCGCCTTCACCGTCGCCACGCTGGTGGCCAGGATCGCAGGCGCGGGTTGGGGCACGGCGGGCGGATTTGGCCAGATCGCCTTTGCCGCGGCGCTAGTGGCGATCCTCATCACCGACGATCCGCCCGACCGGTCGCCTCAGAACTAGTTTCGATAGCGGGCGAGCGAGGAAGAGGTACACCTGAATGGATGCTGTGGGGCCGCCAACTGGGCCTTGTGCCCGGCGACTCCAAGGCATCCACTCGCGGCCCTGGTTCGCCCGCCAGTGAACCAGGGGCTGCGTAACCTCCCGCGGTGAAGGCCGGCCTCTGCTCGCAGGGGCCGGCCGCCGTTTGGCCACCCGCCGCCGCCGATTCCCGTGACAGCCGGCTTGCGGGCGCCCTGCAGCCGCGTCTCCACCCTTGTAGGTTTCGACCCCACGATGGCGGGACGTGGAGCGTTCATCTCGGTCGGGAAGTCGCTGGAGCAGACCCTGCAGCGCGTCAAGCGGGCGGAGGAGCTCGGCTACGACGCCGTTTATACGACCCATATCGCCGGCCGCGACTCGGTCACGGCGCTGATGGCCTACGCCTCCGCGACGGAGCGGATCCGGATCGGCACGGGAGTCGTACCGATCTACTCCCGACCGCCCGCGACGATGGCTCAGCAGGCCGCCACCGTCGACGAGTACTCCTCGGGCCGAATGGTGCTCGGCGTCGGCATCTCTCACCAGGTGACCGTCGAGAACTGGTTCGGCGGCCACATAGAGCGGCCGGTCACCGCGATGCGCGAGTACATCGCGATCCTGCGCGCGGTCTTCGCCGGCCAGGAGCCGCCCCAGGGCGAGCTCTTCAAGACGCACTTTCGGTTCATGGGCCTGGAGCCACGGCCGGACCTTCCGATCTACTCCGCTGGCCTATCGCCCAACATGCTGCGCCTGGCTGGAGAGATCGCCGACGGCGTGGTCCTGTGGCTCTGCAACCCCCAGTACATCCGCGAGGTCGTGGTCCCCACCGTCAAGGAGGGGCGTGAGCGAGCCGGCAAGCCGCTCGAGGGCTTCGACATCGTGGCGGCCATTCCCGCCGCCGTGACTCCGGATCAGGATGGGGCATTCGAGGTCATGCGCTCCGATCTGGTCACGTACTGGAATCTTCCTTTCTACAGGGCGATGATCGAGCGCTCCGGCTTCGGCGAGGACATCGACGCCTTCGACGCCGGCATGGGCGCGGGCGATATCGACCGCGCCATGGCCGGCATCTCCGACGACTTCCTGAGGAACTTGACCGCGATCGGCTCGCCCGAAGAGGTGCGCGCCGGCATCGACCGCTACATCGAGGCCGGCTGTACGTCTCCATGCATCGGCCCGATCCCGCGCACCGACTTCGAGGCCACGCTCGAAGCAGCAGCCCCCTGAAGCACCTGCGGCGAACGCATTTTTCTTTGCAATCGTGGTGCCAAATCGGTTACCGTCATGCGGTCACGGAAGAAACGCTCCAGGCACGGGAGCGCGCATTTGTCCAGGTAGACTGAATCGCAACTGTGAGCGAGCTCGAGCTCCTTCGCGACGGCCACGGACGCCTCATCTCGGATCTGCGCGTGTCGGTTACCGACCGCTGCAACTTCCGCTGTCAGTACTGCATGCCTGCCGAGGGGCTTCCCTGGCTGGAGCGATCCCAGATCCTCAGCTTCGAGGAGGTCGAGCGCCTGGTGCGGCTGTTCGCCGAGATGGGCGTTCGGGACGTGCGCCTGACCGGCGGCGAGCCGCTCGTGCGGCGTGACTTTCCCACGCTCGTCCGGATGCTGTCCGGGGTCGACGATGTACACGACCTCTCCGTGACCACCAATGGCTACCTGCTCGACACGATGGCCGGCGAGCTGGCGGCGGCCGGGCTACGGCGGATAAATGTGTCGCTGGATTCCCTTTCGCGCGACCGCTTCTTCCAGATGACTCGTCGCGATGCTCTTCCACGTGTCATCGCCGGACTCGAAGCCCTCGAGCGCTACCCCGAGATCGGTCCGGTCAAGGTCAATTGCGTGGCGATGCGCGACTTCACGGAGGACGAGGTAATGCCGTTCGCGCGCCTGGCCCGTAGCAAGCCATATGAGGTGCGCTTCATCGAGTTCATGCCATTGGACGCCGATCACGCCTGGTCGGCCGACCGCGTCCTGCCCGGCGAGGAGATCCGGCGCATGATCGACGCCGTCTACCCGCTGGAGCAGATCGAGCGCGAGGCGCACGCCACCGCCCGGGTCTACCGCTTCGCCGACGGCGAGGGCGAGATCGGGTTCATCAACCCCGTGTCGGAGCCATTCTGCGCAGACTGCAACCGCATCCGGCTCACCGCCGAGGGTAAGCTGCGGACCTGCCTCTTCAGCCTCCACGAGACGGATCTGCGCGAGCCGCTGCGCTCCGGCGCCGGCGATGACGAGCTGGAGGAGGTCATCAGGGCCGCGGTGTGGCGCAAGGAGCTCAAGCACCACGTCTCCGAGCCGGGCTTTCGCCAGCCGCCGCGAACGATGAGCCAGATCGGCGGCTGAAGGCTGCTCTCGGCCCCAGGCCGGGCCGAGGCGGCTTCAGAGCCTCCTGGGGGCCGCGTAGAATGAGTGGTGATGGCCGAGCCCGAGCGCGACAACCCCTCCGACCGCGGCGTCGAGAATGGCCGGCCATGGCTGCGCTGCTATCGCTGCTGGTCCCAGAACCTCGAGGCGCAGGTCCACTACGACGCGATCCTGCGGATAGATCCAGTCAGCGGCGAACCCGCGGAGCGGGTCGACGAGATCCAGGAGGCGGTCGTCCAGTGCCTCGACTGCATGCACGACCAGCCCCACCTGAGCTTCGCCGACGGCCGCGTCGAGCCGGTCGAGGACCGCTGGGAGCGGCTCGTGACCGGCACCCCCTGGGTCGCCTCCTGCACCGTCGCCGTAGATCAGGAGCTGGTGGAGGTCTGCTCAGGGCCGGAGGCCGCCGACTCACTCACATACGCGGCCTTCGGCGACGGCGGCACGCGCGAGTTCTTCACCCACGTGCGCTTCCACAAGCACGACGAGGAGCAGATCACGGTTCACCTGCTCGTGGAGCTCTACGCCCGCTCGTCCGAGGAGGCATCCGAGGTGCTCGAGGGCGCCTCGCGCGGCGTGCTGGCCATCACCTCTCTGGCCGAGGAGAGCCGTCCCCCGGCCGCCGAGTCAGACGACTCCCACTAGCCCCTAGGCCGAGAGGCGCTTCTCCAGCGCGTCGAGCTGCTTGCGCAGCTCCGGCGGCAGGTCGTCGCCGAACCTTGCGAAGTGCTCGCGCACCTGCAGCAGCTGAGCCTTCCACAGCTCCGGATCGACGGCCAGGAGCTGCTCCATGTCCTCGCGCGAGACGTCCAGGCCCTCGGTGTCGATCGCGTCCGTGCTCGGCACCAGCCCGATCGGCGTCTCGACTGCCTCGGCGTCGTCGTCGCAGCGGCGGAAGATCCATGCCAGCACGCGGCTGTTCTCGCCGAAGCCGGGCCAGAGGAACCTGCCGTCGTCGTCCTTGCGGAACCAGTTGACGTAGAACACCCTCGGCAGCTGAGCGCCGTCGCGGCGCCCGATCTCCAACCAGTGGGCGAAGTAGTCGGCCATGTTGTAGCCGCAGAAGGGCAGCATCGCGAACGGATCGAAGCGCAGCTTGCCGACATCACCCGCGGCCGCGGCCGTCGTCTCTGACGACATCGTCGCGCCGAGGAACACACCGTGCTCCCAGTCGGTCGCCTCGTGCACCAGCGGCACCACCGTCGAGCGGCGGCCACCGAACAGGAAGGCGTCGATCGGCACACCGGCCGGGTCCTCCCACTCCGCGGCGATCGAGGGACACTGCGAAGCCGGCGTCGTGAAGCGCGAGTTGGGATGGGCTGCCGGAGTTTCGGAGTCCGGCGTCCAGTCCTCGCCGTGCCAGTCGATCGCGTGCGCCGGTGGCTCCTTCGTCATGCCCTCCCACCACACGTCACGGTCGTCGGTCATGGCGCAGTTGGTGAAGATCGAGCACTTGCGGAGCGTCGCAATGGCGTTGGGGTTGGTGTCGGCGCCGGTACCGGGCGCCACGCCGAAGAAGCCGGCCTCGGGGTTGACGGCGTGGAGCCGGCCGTCCTCGCCGAACTTCATCCAGGCGATGTCGTCGCCGACCGTCTCGACCTTCCAACCGGGAAGGGTCGGTATCAGCATCGCGAGATTCGTCTTTCCGCAGGCGGACGGAAACGCGCCCGTCACGTACTTGACCTCTCCCTCCGGCGAGGTGAGCTTGAGGATCAGCATGTGCTCGGCCATCCAGCCCTCGTCGCGCGCCATCGCCGAGGCGATCCGCAGCGCGAAGCACTTCTTCCCCAGCAGCGCGTTGCCACCGTAGCCGGACCCGAAGGACCAGATCTCGCGCGAGGACGGGAAGTGAACGATGTACTTGTTGTCGGCGTTGCACGGCCACGGCACGTCCTCGACGCCGTCGCTCAGCGGCATGCCGACCGAATGCAGGCAGGGGACGAAGTCCTCGTCGTCGCCGAGCAGGTCGAGAGCGGCCTTGCCCATGCGGGTCATGATGCGCATGCTGACCGCGACGTATGGCGAGTCGGTGAGCTGGATGCCGATCTGGGACTTGTCCGATCCAAGCGGGCCCATCGAGAACGGGACGACGTACATCGTCCGGCCGCTCATGCAGCCGTCGAACAGCGGCGCCAGGATGGCGCGCATGTCATCGGGCGCCTTCCAGTT
>JBBQNR010000095.1:0-10226 GCA_038330145.1 Solirubrobacterales bacterium | reverse complement strand
GGTACTGGCGAGCACGTTGACTCGCATCCGGGGAAGCCTCGATCACCTGTGTCCCGGTGGCGGGCGATCTGCTCGCGCTAGATCTGGTCACGGTAGCCGAAGAACTCGTGGTCCTCCTGGTAGCCACCGTAGCCTGCGTAGCGCTCTGAGAAGTGACGGACGAACTCGATCTCGCTGATCCATTTGACGTGCTTAAAACCGAGCTGGTTCTCGACCCGCAGGCGCAGCGGCCGGCCGTGCAGGATCGGCAGGCGTTCACCGTTCATTTCGTATGCGAGCAGGCTCTGAGGGTGGCGCAGATCGTGAATGCTGTGAGAGTCGTAGTAGGCGCCGCCGTCCTCACCCTTCTGAAACGAGTAGAACATGACCCATTGCGCCTCGGGTTCGGGGCGCACCAGGTCGATCAGGGCCGAGAACGACAGGCCGCCCCACTCGGCGATGCCTGACCAGCCCTGGATGCAATTGTGCATCGTGATCTGCTCGTGCTTGGCCATCCGCTGCAGCTCGGTAAGAGACAGCTCGACGGCATGCTCGACGAGGCCGTGAACTTTGAGTCGGTAGTCGCGGAAATCACCGTCGCGCAAGCGCTCCCACTCAGGACCCTCGGGAAGGCGAGTGTGATTGGGCCAGAAGTACGGACTGATGTCCTTGCGCTGGTATTCCACCTTGGGGGCGAAGTGATCGAAAAGCAGTGTCATTGCCCTACCCACAGTGGCGTTGGAGAGGCGTTGCAGCAAGCGCGTGTGGGTCCAGGATAGCCGCACCGCCAAGACGTTGAAGCCGATCACGACGACGATCACGAGCAGCCATATACCGAAGCCGTTCAGATCATTGCGGTCGACGCCCAAGGTGATGTGGTTGAGATTGGGTGCGAAGCCAGTCAGCGCGACCAGTGCCATGTGGCCGAGGAAGAAGACCACGAAGGAGAGCATGACCAGGAAGTGGAGCGAGCGGGCGATCTGGCGGTTCCCGAACAGCCGCGCGTACCAGCCGAAGCGATTGTCCAAGGCCGGCGACATCGCCAGGCCGGTGAGGACCGCGAGCGGGCCGAGGATGAAGATGATCGAGAAGTAAGTCAGCTGCTGCAATGCGTCATAGCGGAAGAATCCGCTCGGCCCGTCCGGAAGGTGCAAGCTCAAATAGGTGACCGCACAAGAGGCCGCGTCAGGGAACAGCGACAGGTGGGCGGGCAGCAGCCGATGCACCCACGGCGTGGCGAAGAAGAACACGGCGTAAGTCACGCCGGTGACCACAAAAAGGATGTCGAAGATGAAGTGCCAGTGCCGCGCCACACCGATCGTGTGGCGCCCGCCGGGCAGCCCGACGAGCGGGCTGAGCATGATCGCGTCTTGTTTGGCCGTCCACACCTGCTCGGTCGGAACCGGACCGCGAAAACGCAGCCACTCCTGCCCCGGCGTGCAGTGGACCTTCGTGTACAGCCGTGGGTGATCGGCGAGTATCTGCAGGCCCGAGCGCACGATGATGACCAGGAAGAAAAACGTCAGCAGGTGCGTCCAGCGCACGAAGGCCGGGATGCCGTGCGGGACGGGCGGGCCGTGCGCGATGCAGCGATGGCTGGTCATCAGCGCCTGGCCAGCACTGCTTGCGGCATAGAGCTTTGCGGCGAGCACGACGCCGACGCCGACGCCGACGAGGATTGGTATCGCCCACCACACCGAGAAGAAGCGGTCGCCCAGACGCACGTGCACCCGGCTGAGCAGCATCCGGGGATGAGCCTGCTCGTCGCCGAGCAGCGCCGTTTGGAGGTACTCGTCCTGAAGCTCAGCCTCGTTGGAGGCCGACGTGCCTCGATCGTCCGCCGAAGGCTCTTCGCTCACGCCTCGGCGTCCGCGGGCGAGATTCGGCCAATTTGAGACTCGGCTCGACGCCCCGGCGGGCGCCACACCCGCGAGCGCATGGCTGTCGCCTGACGGCTCACGGCGCTCTCACAAGCCCGGCCTCGGCCAGCGAGTCGAGTAGCAGGTGGAAGTAGACGACCCCCGCGTAGGGGCGCCAGCGCGCGAGCAGCCGTGCGATTTCGTCGTAGTCGAGGGGGCTATCGATGTCGAAGAAGCGTTTGAGCTTGTTGCGCGCGCCGACGTCGTCTCCGGGGAAGACGTGCAGGCGTCCCAGGCCGCGCAGCATCACGTACTCCGCTGTCCAGCGGCCAACGCCGCGCAGGCTGGTCAGACGTTCGATCGCCGCTCGGTCGTCGATGCCTTCGAGCGACTCCAGCTCGAGGTCGCCGTCGACTATCGCCGCGGCGGTCTCGACGATCGTCCGCGCCTTGGCCAGGCTGAATCCCATGCCGTTGAGCTCGTCAAGTGTTACCGACGCGAGGTCTGCCGGACCGGGAAACGCCCGCAGCTCACCGGGGTCCGCGGGGACCAAACGTCCGTGCGCTTCGGTCAGTCGGCCCAGCAGGTGGATCCCTACGGTGATCGACAGCTGTTGGCAGGCGATGCCGTTGACGAGCGCCTCGAAGACGGTGGGAAAGCGTGGCGGCTTGAGCCCACGCAGGCGGCGTGCGAGCGAGTCGAGCAGCGGATCCTCCGCAGCGAGCGTCGCGAATCCCGACAGGTCGATAGTGAGCCCGAGGAGCCTGCCCAGCGCTTCGCGCGCGATCGTCTCGGCGCGCCGATCGAGATGCCCGCCGCAAAGCGTGATCGTGAGGCGCGGCGCATCTGGTGAACCGCTCTGGGTCACGGAGAGCGCGATCGCCTCGCTGCCGAGCGAGAGCGCCCGCCTATAGACCTGTCCGTCCCAACGATCGATCGCGTTGTGGGCGCGGCGACGCAGCGCCCAGGCCGTGAGGTCGAGACGGAACGGGGGACGCGGCTCGATCACCAGCTGCCTATGGCCCGGTGCTACTAGGCGCGCGGTCGCGTGGTGTGTCGGCGCGCTAGACACCACGCACGTTGACGATCACTGGGCCCTGAACGATGTGCAAGATCGTGCGTCCGGGATTGGCGAGGCTCGCGTGAAAGCGGTCGCGGTGCAGGTGGATGCCGGTCTCCTCCATGTCGCCGGGCTCGGCTTCGCTGTCGGCGCGGACCGGCCAGAAGAGCGTCGGGTGCTTCCCGGGCGTGGGCGTTCCGAGGTGCCCACGGAAGACGGCCACGAGTGTCTCTGGATCGCTTTGATCGACGACCCGGACCGCGACGCGCGAGCCCACGAGCGCTGTCAGCGCGTCGTTGACTTCGTCCCAGCTCAACTCGAGGGTCTGGGTGTGACGGGGATCTGGCGGGGTTGCGGCGTTCATGTCCGCTACGGAGCCCTCGAACTGTCGCGGCCGGAGCGGGAGGCTTCCGGGCGGTTGGCCGCTTTCTTCAGGACCTGGGTTGCGGCGGCGATCATCCGCGAGCGACGGGCCTGCGCGGCCTGGCAGCGCGGACGGTCGAGGACCGGCATTTGGTCCTGAGCGGTCTCGTCGAGGTGGCGGACGCCGCGCGGATTGGTCTCGGGATCGGTCAGCGGCGGATGATGAGGGGAATCGAACGCGCCACGCGCGCGATCGGAGTGGCGAGTCTTGTCGATGTCGCTGTCGTGCTCGTCGGACATTCGGAGCCTCCGGAATCGGTTGCTCTCTAGCGTCCGTTCATCGCGCGTTCTTACGGTTAAGGCCCGCGCTCTCGACGTGCTGCGGCTGCGTCTCCAGGATCAGGAGGTCGAGCCCCTAGTCTAATGGTCAAGAAGCAACTTGAGGTAAGACCTTCGACCGGGCTGACGCTAGGGGCGTGTGAACGGAACGACAAATGCTGAGGAGCGGAACCCGATCGGGATCGAGGCAGCGCTGGCAATACGCATGGGCAAGCCGCACCGACCGCTCGGCCGAGTGGGCGGCCCAGGCCCAGGCCCAGGCTCGCCGGCCTACACGTCGTTCGCGTCCCCCCCCCGGTTCGCTTGGTGTCGCTCCACCGCCAACCGATTGACGGGTTCGGCACCGATGCCGTCCGTGCGATCCGCGAGCCCACCGACCAGACACATGCTGCGGCGCACAGAGCACGCCCTTTTGGGTACGACGATGGGACCTTGAGGTGTGATGGTGGTGCCGCGCTCACGCCGTCCTCGGCGGTGGCTGGGCCCCGGGTCCGGTGATCAGCCTCGCGCCGCGCCCGCGGGTCACGAAGCTGACCGCCCAGCGGGTGAGGACGAGCAACCGGTTCTGGAAGCCGATCAGGTAGAAGATATGGACGCTCGCCCAGGTCAGCCAGGCGAGCGGGCCGCTGAGTTGGAGGCCTTTGATCTCGGCGACGGCGCTGGCGCGGCCGATCGTCGCCAGGTTGCCCTTGTCGACGTAGCGGAACGGCTCGGGTTCCACTCCGCGGATGCGCGCCCGGACGGATTTTGCGGCGTAGCGACCCTGCTGCATCGCGACCGACGCCGGGCCAGGCAACGCCACGGGGTCACCAGTGGCGTCGTGCACGCTGACCATGTCGCCGAGCGCGATGACCTCGGGATGCCCCTCGATCGTCAGGTCTTCTCTCACCCCCAGCCGTCCCGCGCGGTCGGGCTGGCCCCCGCTGGCGGCGGCGAGCGCGCCGGCGAGCTCGGAGGCGACCACGCCGGCCGCCCACACCATGGTCCGCGTCGGCACGCGTACGGTCGTGCCTTCTGAATCTCGGGTGCAGACCGAATGCTCGTCGATGTCGACGACCGACGTGTCGAGCACGAGCGTCACGCCGAGGCGCTGCAGCGCCCGGCCGGCTTCGGCCGAGAGCCGCGGCGGAAACGGCGGCAGGATCCGCCCGGACGCCTCGACAAGCAGGATCTGGGCGTGGCGCGAGTCGATCGCGTGGAAGTCGCGGCGCAGCGTGTCCCGCGCGAGCTCCGCGATCTGTCCGGCCATTTCGACGCCAGTCGGCCCGCCGCCAACCACGACAAATGTCAGCCAGGCCGCGCGCCGCTCCGGGTCCGGCTCGAGCTCAGCGGCCTCGAACGCGGTGAAGATCCGCCGTCTGACCGCCTGCGTGCTCTCGAGCGACTTGACCTCGAGGGCGAAGCGCCGCCACTCGTCGTGGCCGAAGTAGGAGTTGCGCGAGCCGCCGGCGACGATCAGCGTGTCGTATTTGATCTCGACGCCTGGATCGCCGTCTGGCAGCGCGTCGATCACGACGGTCCGGCGGTCGAGGTCGAACCCTCGCACCGCGCCCATCACAACGCGGACGTTGCGCTGGCGCTTGAGGATCGACCGCAGCGGCGTAGCGATCTCAGCCGGCGAGAGACCCCCGGTCGCGACCTGGTAGAGCAACGGTTGGAAGAGGTGGAAGTTGCGCCGGTCGATCATCGTCACCTCGACCGGCGCCCGGCGCAGCTTTCGCACGGCCTGCAGGCCCCCAAACCCTCCGCCCACGACGACGACCCGATGATGCGCCTGAGGCTTGCTCATACGTGCGCTCATACCGTCGAGCGCACGCCGATCAGCGCTCGCGCCGCCCGGGCGATGTGCTCACGGTCGATGCCGGTCTGCTCGAGCAACTCAGTAGGCGTTTCGGATGTCGGCATCTCGCGCACCCCGTTTCAGTGCTCCGACGCCGCGCGCATCTGGATCTCGCCGTCGTGCTCACGCACCTCGTAGCGTGGCTGGGCGAACACGGTCGGCCCCTCGAGCAAGCGGCCGCTGCGCAGGTCAACGCGCGAGCCGTGCCACGGGCAGGTCACCACGTCGCCCTCGCGCGAGCCTTCGTCGAGCGGTCCGCCGAGATGGCTGGAGGTGTTGGCGAGGGCACACAATTGGCCCGACTGGTCGGGTGCGAGGAGCACGGCCGTGCCATCGAGCGTCACTCGACGCATCTCGCCTGCCTCGAGCTGGGCGGAGCCCTGGTCTGACACGGTCGTGAACTCCGCCGGCTGTGCGCCATCGAAGGTCTGGTTGACCCGGACTCCGAGGCCGAAGCTCAGCTCGCCGCCGAGGTGGGCGGCGGTTCCCGAGATCGCCAGCGCCAGGGCGCTCAGCGCGCGGCCGTGCCCGCGTCTGTTCTGACGGCGACACGCCAGCGAGGCGATGTTGAGGGTCAGGCCGACGGTGTTGAGCAGCCCGTGGAGGGTCCCGATGCGACGGGACTCGCCGGTCAGATCCTGCCAATCCGAAGCGCCGGTCAGCGCGCCATCCTTGCGAACGCGTCAGCCACCGCCCAAAGCCGAGCGGTGCCTCAGTGCTCGGGATGCGAGACCTCGCGCTCCGGAGCCAGTTCGGTCAGCGGCGTGCCGGGGTCGGCAAGGCGCTCGCGGTCGACCCGCAGGTGCGAGCGGATCAGCGCCTGGATCTGCTCGGGGACATCCCACACGTTGACGTTCATGCCCGCCATGATCCGCTCGTCCTTGAGCCAGAAGGCGATGAACTCGCGGCTTGCCACGTCGCCGCGGAATACCACCTCATCCCAGTCGGTCGCGTGACCGCTGTACTCCATCCCGACGTCGTACTGATCGGAGTAGAAGTAAGGGATCCGGTCGTAGGCGACCGGATGGTCTAGCACCGGGTCGTCTGCGTCGGCGGCGCCGAGCATGTTGCGCGCCGCGGCCGGCCCCTGGTCCAGGGCGTTTGCCCAGTGCTCGACTCGCAGCCCCCCGAATAGCGGATGGCGGGCGTTGGCCACATCGCCGGCGGCGAAGATGCCCTGCTCTTCGGTCTCGAGGTACTTGTTCGTCAGCAGGCCGTCGTAGACCACGATCTTCGTGTTCTCGGCCAGGCCGGTGCGCGGGGTCGCGCCGATTCCCGCGACGACGAAGTCGCAATCGATCACGCGCCCGTCGGCGGTGCGCACACGCTCGACCCGATCGTCTCCCTCGAACGCCTCGACGCCGGTCCCGAGGAGCATCTCGACGCCGTGGTCGGTGTGGACGTCGCGGTAGATCGCGCCGACCTCAGGACCGAGGACGTGCTCGAGCGGCACCGAGTTCGGGTCGATCACCGTCACCTCAAGCCCGGCCTGGCGGGCCGACGCGGCCACCTCGCATCCGATCCAGCCGGCGCCGACGACCACGAGCTTGCCGCCGCGCTCGATCCGCTCGCGCAACCGGTCAGAGTCGGACAACGTGCGCAGGTAGAAGATTCCGTCGAGATCGGCGCCCGCGACCGACAAGCGCCGGGGCTCGGCGCCCGTGGCCAACAGCAGCCGGTCATAGCCGAGCCGCTCGCCGCCCGGGAGCACGACCTCCGAAGACCCAGGGTCGATTCGCTCGACAATCGTCGAGGAGCGCAGCTCGATCTCGTGGGTCTCATAGAAGCCCTCTGGATGAACGTAGACCTTGTCCAAGCCGACCTTGCCGCTCAGATAATCCTTGGACAGCGGCGGCCGTTCGTATGGACGATCCGCCTCCGAGCCGACCAGCACCACCCTCCCCTCAAAACCAAATCCGCGTAGCGCTTCGGCTGCCTTCGCGCCGGCAAGGCTCGCGCCGACGATCACGAATGCCTGCTTGCTCATCATGTGCTCCTTTGGTTCGCGCTGAAGTAGGTCGTGGCGCGACCACACGGCTCTTGGAACGGCATGTGTCGCGCGAGCGCCCCTTGCGCCGTTTCCTGGGGCTCAGATACGTGAGCCATGCGATCTGGAAATCGTGCCCCGCGCTCCCCTTTCGACCCGCCATCGAGCCACTGGCGCACAGCCCGCCGGGACGACCGACCGGGGGTCCAGTCGGATTGCCGTCGACGAACGACACGTCCGGGACGTGGGTTCATACGTAACTAGCGTCGCCTGGTGGCTCGGTCTTACCGCTGACCCGCGAGCCCGGGCGAACAAGGGCTGATCGACGCAGTCAGTACATGTTCGCGATTCACGCGCGCCGCGAGGCCGCGCCAAGTCGCAGCCTCGCTGTCGTCGCTAGGCTTCTTCGCGCTCCACGACCTGCCCTTCGCTGTCGAAGTAGAACGCGATCGTCGGTACCTCAAAGTGCGAGCGCACCTTCTCAGCGATCCCGTGCTCACGCCGGTTCTCGTGCTCGCTGCCGGGAGAGTGGAGCCTGAGCACAATCAAATCAGCATCGAACTGAGCCAGCGCATCGGCGATCGCGGTGACCTGGTTCTCGGCCCCAACCTCCCCGTGGGGTGTCAGGCCACCCGCGCGCATGTGGTCAAAGACTGTCAGCAGACGTTCGTCGGCCGACGCTCGTGCGCCGTCTCTGTCATCGGTCAGCCATTGCATCCAAGTCGTCAAGGTCGGCGCGACGACGTAGATCTCCTCGGCATCGTCGATGAGCGGACGAATTGCCGGGGGGACCTCGTTGGCGTCGGCCAACTCCTCGTTGCTCAGGACAAGCACACGCCGTGCCATCGGGATCCTCCTCGTTTGAGAGCGCTTGTTCGTAATTATCCGATCCTAGATCAGATGGTAGGCATCGGGGCCTCGGGGTCGATCTCGTAGCGTACGATCGCCTCCTCGACTCCGGGCGACTTCAATCGAGCCCGCGTCCGCCAGCGCCTGACCGCTACTCCACCGTGACCGAGCACGTGGTCGGCGCGCTCAAGGAGCGCATCCAAGGGCTGCCCGCCCACCTCGTTCGGTCACTCACCTGGGATCAGGGAAACGAGCTTTCCTCCCACACGCGCTTCCGGGTCGAAACCGGCGTCGACGTCTACTTCTGTGATCCCCACTCACCCTGGCATCGTGCGATCTTTCCCGAGCCGGGCCAGCATCACGTAGCGGGTGTGGCGCTCGACCAGGGTGGCGATGAGCGAGCGACGCCGAAATGCGGCGGGTGATGGCGCGCAGCCTCTCCCTCTACCAGGCGCGCCACGCGGGACGCGTTCCGCGGCGTGTGTTTGGACGTACCCCGTTTCGGTGGACACGAAAGCGGGTCAGGCCCAGTTCGAACGGCTTGCCCCCACTGGTCGAACCCGCTGGTTGAGGCTCACCGGGCGCGGTTGCTTCGATAACCAGGCCACTTACGCGTAGCGCGCAGATAACTCTGCGTCCCCGCGAAAAGTGTCGCCGCTCATCTATCGGGAGGCGCGTGCTCGGCCAACTCCAGCGCGACATCCGGCTTGAGGAGGGGCAGGTGGTCGCACAGCACCTTGGCAACGACGGGGTGGTGAGGATCTCCATAAGCCGCATAGGCGGGGAGCAAGACCTCTCCTCGAGCCGGAAGTGCGCGCGCCCATGGCCGCCCCAGTAGGCGAGGAACGCAGCGCGCGCCTCGTCTGCCGTCAGAGTTGTGGCGCGGCGCAGATTCTGGGCGACGGACAGCGCCTGGTGGTGGTCGCGCGAGAGCGAGACGAGTGCGGCATCTCTCTTCACATGAACAAGCCTGACAGAGGCTCCGTGAAAGGTCGCCTTCGGAGCGACCGCCGTCGTTGAGGATCACAACCGCGTCGATGCTCCAGAGAAGCCGCCTGCCGATTGAGCGCCCCTCGTCGCGGGGATTGGTTGGCGCTCTGCATGGTGTTGCCCGGCCTCCAACATGGGGCTCTGTTGGTACCGAAATGGGTGGAGCGTCCGATGGGGCAGATCGTCGTAACCGAGAAGAGTTGGGACGAAGCGAGCCGCTTCTTGTGCCCGGCTCGCGTACGCATCACCACTACTGGAGACGAGGAGGAACGTATGAGCATCACGGTCGAACACCATCGAGCTCCGGCGATTGCGTCCACCGGGTGTTGGACGGTCGACCCGAGACATTCGAGTGTCGAGTTCGCCGTGAAGCACCTGTTGATCGCGACCGTCAAGGGTCGCTTCAGAGATTTCGAGGGTGCGCTCGAGATCGGCGATGACCCGCCGAGCGTTCGAGGTCACGGGATCGTGAACGTGGAGAGCGTCGATACCGGTGAGCCATATCGAGACAATCATCTGCTCTCGCCCGACTTCTTCAACGTTGACATCTATCCCGAGATCGAATTCACCTTACGGCGTGTCGAGCCGGTTGAGGGCGACCACTACAGGATCGTGGGCGAGATCATGATCACGGGCGTGACGCTGGAGCTCGCCCTCGACGCGAGGCTGCAGGGACCTGCCCGAGACCCTTGGGGCGACGAGCGCGTCGCGCTCAAGCTGACCGGCAGCCTGAACCGAAAGGCCTTCGGACTGACCTGGGATCAGCTGGTGGAAGGGGACGGCGCCGTGGTCGGCGACACCGTTCGACTTGAGATAGCCCTGTCCTTGGTGAGGCAGAGTGAGTAATCGAAGGTCTCGTAGCGTCGACGCTAGGGCTCGACGAGGCCGCGACGGATCGCGTAGCGGGTCAACTCGACACGATTGCGCATGCCGAGCTTCTCGAGCACGTTCGCGCGATGG
>JBBQNR010000094.1:0-10527 GCA_038330145.1 Solirubrobacterales bacterium | reverse complement strand
ATGTCGAATTTCTGGCGCCTGCCGTCGACGCGCACCACGAGCCGGTTCACGCGCCCGCGCTTGGCGCTCTTGGCACGCACCTCGAAGGGCAGATACGAGCCGACGTGAGCCCCAAGCGGCTTGCCATTCAGCCAAACCTTGGCGCGGTAGTTGACCGACTCGAACCGCAACACCCACTTCGAGCCGGGGTCGCGACTGGGAAGGCGAAAGTCCTTGCGGAACCAGTGCACGAGTCCCATGTAGCTCTGGTTGGAGAAGTCGCCGGCGTTGACGGCCTTGGGAACGGAGGTGCGTGACCATCCCGCCGTCGAGGTCTGGCGCTGTAGGTGCTGGCCGAGGCCCTGATCGGCCGGGTCGGCCCTGTCGAACCAGACGCCGTCGAGCAGGAATCGCGCCGTGGGGCCGTCCCTGTAGATGGTCTTCGCCTTCGGCGTGTCGGCCGCATGCGCCGCGCCGGGGACCAGAGCACCGGCGCAGCAGAGCAGCACGAGCAGTGGGAGCCTTCTCATGCGGGCGCACAAGTTAGCCGCTCGGCAGGTCGAAGGTGCAGGTTGCCGTTACGCTTGCAGCAGCGCCCAAGTTCACGAAGACGGCGTCTGAGCGGCTTTCGATGCTGCAGTCTCCGCCGCCGCGATGCTCGACGAGGAGGAACAATTGAACGAAGTGGTGATCACGTCGGCGGCCCGCACCGCGGTCGGCCGCTACGGTGGCAGCCTGCGCGACATACCGCCGACCGAGCTGGGGGCGATAGCGACCCGCACAGCGCTCGAGCGCTCGAGCCTGGAGCCGGATCAGGTGGAGCAGGTCGTGTTCGGCAACGTCATCCACTCCGCGCCCGAGGACATGTACATGGCTCGCGTGGTGGGGATCAAGGCGGGCATTCCAGTGGAGGTCGCTGCCTTCACGGTCAATCGCCTCTGCGGCACCGGGGTTCAGGCGATCGTCTCCGCAACGCAGTCGATCGCCACGGGCGATGCCGATGTCGCGGTGGCCGGCGGCGCCGAGTCGATGAGCCGCGGGCCCTACTGGATCCCGAACGCTCGCTGGGGCGCTCGCATGGGCGACACGAGCATGGTCGACCCGGTCGTGGGCGGGCTCACCGATCCCTTCTACGACATCCAGATGGGCGTGACGGCGGAGAACCTCGCCGAGTCACACGACATCTCGCGCGAGGACCAGGACGAGTTCTCGGTCGAGTCGCACCGGCGTGCGTCGCGCGCGATCGAGGAGGGCCGGTTCGAGGAGCAGATCGTCCCGGTGGAGCTGAAGTCGAAGAAGGGCACTTCCGAGTTCGCGCAGGACGAGCATGTGCGGCCGGACGCCACGGTCGAGACGATGGCGAAGCTGAAGCCGGTCTTCAAGAAGGACGGCACCGTGACCGCCGGCAATGCGTCGGGCATGAACGACGCCGGCGCGGCACTGGTGCTGATGTCGGCGGAGAAAGCCCAGCAGCTGGATGCGCCGGTCCGCGCGCGGGTTCTCTCCTACGCATACTGTGGCGTCGACCCGAAGGTGATGGGCATCGGCCCGGTGCCGGCGGTGCGAAAGGCGATGGAGCGAGCCGGCAAGACGCTCGACGAGGTGGAGATCGTGGAGCTGAACGAGGCATTCGCCGCTCAGTCTCTGGCCGTCATCAAGGACCTTGGGCTCGACCGCGAGATCGTCAACCCCAACGGTGGCGCGATTGCTCTCGGCCATCCGATCGCCGCGACGGGCGCCGTCATCACGACCAAGATTCTGTACGAGATGGAACGCCGGGACCTGAAGCTCGGTCTCGTGTCGCTTTGCATAGGAGGGGGCCAGGGCATCGCGATGCTGCTGGGCCGGGACTAGCATGGAGGCCGCGGAGCGCGGCTGGAGAAGGCTTGTGGCGCCTGTCGCCGCGGTGATCGATATTCCGATATCGAAAGGTTAGGAGGAGAAGTTGGCGGTATTCAAAGATGACCAGGAGGTCTACGCGTACATCGGCAAGCTGTTCCAGGACCTCGCCAATGACGACGAGCTCGGACCGCGCTTTCGCAAGGCGGACACGATCGTCCAGTACCAGTACAGCAATCCGGACTCCCAGATCACGGTGAAGATGAAGGACGGGGAGGACGGGCAGGTCGACTTCGGGACCACGTCCCTGGACCCCGAGATCGTGATGGTGATGGAGGCCGACACGGCGCACAAGTTCTGGCTCGGGAAGGTGAACGTCACGATGGCGCTCGCGCGCGGCCAGATGAAGGCGAAGGGACCGGTGGCGAAGATCCTCAAGCTCGTGCCGCTGACAAAGCCGATCTTCCCGCGCTACAAAGAGATGCTGGAGGAAAAGGGCCGCACCGACCTATTGGAAGCGGCGTAGCCGACTCAGAGACTTTAGGTGTCCGGCAAAGCCGGCCAGATATTTAAGGCGGCATGGCCGCCAACCGGAGGGAGACAGCGATGGCGATCGACACCTCGACCCAGGCTGAGGTCAAGCACTTCAAGAACTACATCGGCGGTGAATGGGTGGATGCCGCCTCGGGCGAGACGTTCGAGATCGTCAACCCGGCAACCGAGGAGGTGGTGGCCACGGTTCCCAAGGGCGGCCGCGAGGACGCGCAGCGCGCGATAGCTGCCGCCAGGGAGACGTTCGACTCCGGCGTCTGGAGCGGGATGGACCCCGAGGAGCGCAAACGCATCCTGCTATCGGTGATCGACGGATTCACCGAGTTCGAGGACGAGCTGGCGACGCTCGAGACGATGCAGGCGGGCATGACGATCCGGGCCACCAGCACCGTGGTGATCGGGTACTGCATCAACCACTGGGATTACTTCGCCCGCCAGGCGACGCGCCCGATGCAGCAGGCGCTGGAGCCCGTCTCGTACCCCACGCACTCGTACAACTTCACACTGCGCGAGCCGGTCGGCGTCTGTGCCGGGATCGTGCCGTGGAACTTCCCGCTCGTGATGGCTGTCTGGAAGCTCGCGCCGGCGCTTGCGATGGGGAACACCTGCGTCCTGAAGCCGGCGTCGAACACCCCGCTGACGGCGCTCAAGCTGGCCGAGATCCTCGACGCCACGGACCTGCCCAAGGGCGTCGTCAACATCATCACCGGCGCCGGGGCGAGCGTGGGCGAGGAGCTGGCGTCGCACCCCGACGTCGACAAGGTCGCCTTCACGGGATCGACGGTCGTCGGGCGCAGGATCATGCAGCTCGCCTCGAGCACCATCAAGAGGGTGACGCTCGAGCTGGGCGGCAAGTCGCCCAACATCGTCTTCGACGACGCGGCCATGGACGAGGCGGTCGACGGCGCGCTCTGGGCCACCTTCTTCCACCAGGGCCAGGTCTGCGAGTCCGGGACCCGGCTGCTGCTCCCCGAGTCGATCCACGACGACTTCGTCGAGCGGCTGGTCGAGCGCGCGAAGCAGATCAAGGTCGGAGACCCGATGGATTACGAGTCGGACATGGGGCCGCTGGTCTCGGCGGCACAGCTCGAGACGGTGGAGAACTACGTCAGGATCGGCAAGGAGGAGGGTGCGAAGCTGGTGCTCGGCGGCAAGCGGCCGCAGGGCGAGGGCTTCGAGCGCGGCTACTGGTACGAGCCGACGATCTTCACGGACGTCGACAACTCGATGACGATCGCGCAGGAGGAGATCTTCGGGCCGGTGCTTTCGGTGATCAAGTACAAGGACGACGACGACGCGATCCGGATCGCCAACGACTCGATGTATGGCCTCGCATCGGGCGTCTGGTCGAAGGACCCCGACCGCTGCCTGACCACCGCCAAGCGGCTGCGAGCGGGCACGGTCTGGATCAACGACTTCCACCTAATCAACTGCATCGCGCCGTTCGGCGGCTACAAGCAGTCGGGCCTGGGGCGGGAGTTGGGAACCTACGGGCTGGACCAGTACACAGAGGTCAAGCACGTGCACTGGGACCTAGGCACGCCGAAGGAGCAGAAGCTCTTCGGGGTGCTCCTGTCGGACTAGGTGTTGAGGAAGAGCCGGGTCAGCGGGACCGCCGCTCGCCGCGCTGTTTGAGCATCGTCTTGGCGTAGCGGCGGTATCGCATAATCTTGCGACCGTTGATGCGGTAACGGGCCAGCATCGAGGTGTTGGGCGGCAGCTCGAAGCCGCCCACGAGTTTGCGCGGCACGATCGACCAGCGGCCGTCCTCCTGCACGAGGTTGCCGCGCACCTGGAAGTTCACCTGCCACTCGAAATCGGGCGCGTGCGCATGTGCGGTGAGACAGGCACGGCCCGCGGTGAGCGGCATGCCCACGGGCACGTCGCGCAGCCGGATGCGGCTGGCGGCCTCGTCGTTCTCGACCGGCACGCGCGCCGACATCGGGAACCCGTCCGGCGCCACGACGGACACCACCGCTGTCGGATAGCGATCATCCCCCAGCTCGCGCAGCCGCTCGTCCCAGGGCACCGGACCGCCCGTCGGGGGCGCCGTCGGCACCTCCGGCTCCTCGAAATGACCCGAGCGCACCTCCTCTACGTGTGAGCCGTAGAGGGTGGGCTCGCGGGTGAAGTCACCCTCGGGCCAGACGTAGACCCGCTCCGGACGCACGCAGACGTAGAGGCGGGCGAAGTACCAGTCGAACATACGGACGATCGGCTTCGGGGGGTGCATCGCGCGAGTCACCGGCAGCTTCTCGACGCTCTCTCGCAGGTAGCGCTCGCGGTTGGCGTCGAGGTCTTCGTCGTCGACGATCGCGGTTCCCTGCACGAGCACCGCCGGCGGTCGCTCCATCCCGGACCCCGTCGGGTCGGAGAAGAGCAGCGAGACCTGCGGGTTGCTGCGGGCATCCTCGGCCTTCTTCGGATACCCGAGGCCGGTCGTGACGTCGATCGTCTGGGCGCCCCCGCTGTAATAGGGCGTGACCGGCCAGGTGATCGCCTGGCCCTGCGAGTCGACGGTCGTGTACTCGGTCGTTATGAAGCGGTGGAAGACCTGCTGGACATCTTGGGGAAGGCTGGCGGTCATCTAGTGGGTGTGGATGGCTGGATGGGACACTGGCCCATACTGGATACTGGAAGGGTGACCAGCGTGCAAGTGACCGACGTCGCCCGGCAGGTGCTCGACCGCGTGCGAGCCGAGCGTGAGGGTGAGCTGGCGCTCGTGATCGGCAACGGCTGCTGCGACTCGACGGCTCCCTACCTGTTCGCCGACTACCTGCCTGGACCCAACGAGCAGCGGGTGGGCACCGTGGACGGCATTGCGATCTTCATCGACGAGCGCCTCTCGCGCTCGTTCGACGGCATGGAGGTGGTCGTCGATGCTCGCGACGACCCGCAGCCCGACAGCTTCTCCTGCGAGGCCGAGATCGGCTACCGCTTCGTGCTGGAGCGGCTGCCTGCGGTCTAGTGGGCCTTCTCGGAACGTTCGCCAGGGAGCGGTGACGCGCCCGGGGCCGCCAGGCAAGGACGCAGGGAGACCCTGTACTGGTCAGTACAGGGTCGACCGAGGACGCCGCATGGCGGCCCCGGAGGCCGCCGTTCCCGGTGAAACGTTTTGAGAAGGGCCACTAGCCCTACTCAATCTTCGCCTCTTCGTATCCGGCGTCGCCGGGGAGCAGGATGCGCGGCTCTCCGTCGACCAGCGTCAGCTTGGGCAGGATTGGCTCCACCTTGCTCGCGCGGGCGGCGGAGAGGGCCTGCTCCACGTTGGGATGCTCTCGCAGCGACTCGAGCTGCTTGATGGTGGGAAAGACGAGCTGCACCTCGCTGGTCAGATGGCGCTCCAGGGCGTCGGCGGGCGTGAACCAGGCCACCTCGACGATCTCCTCGTCGTCGGCGGCCGGCGAGCAGTGTGCGGGCGCCGCAGCCAGGTAGAAGCGGGTGTCGAACCTGATCTTGACCTCCACCGGCGTGATCCAGCGCGAAAAAGGCACCAGGCCGTCGTGGCCGTCGAGCGTGACGGCGACCTCCTCCTCCAGCTCCCGCACGGCCGTCTCGCGGTAGTCCGTCTCCTGAGGCTCTCCGCCCGACGCCAGCGGGTCGACCGCTCCCCCGGGGAAGACCCAGACGTCCGCCATGAACCTGGCGTGAGGCGTGCGGCGGCCGAGCAGCACCTCGAGGCTCCTCGAATCGTGCCGACCGCCGTTGCGCAGCAGGATGACCGAGGCCGCAGGCCTGGGCAGGCTCGGTGGGCCCAGGTCCTTCAGCTCGTCCCTGCGGTCGGATGGCGTCAGCGGGTTCATCGACGTTTCCGTACTATGCCGGAACTCGCAATGACTGAGGCAACCGCACAGAAGTACATCTGCACCTCGTGTGGGTTCATCTACGACCCCGAGGAGGGAGATCCCGACGGCGGGATCGCTCCCGGCACGCCGTTCGAGGCGATTCCAGACAACTGGTTCTGTCCGGTTTGCGGCGCGCGCAAGCGCGATTTCGAAACGTACGAGGACTGATCACGGCGGCAACGCCGCCGCTAGGCACAACGAGAGACGGCGTTAGCCGGCTCACAGGACTTTAGGCGTCCGGCGAAGCCGGCTAGATAGGCACAACGAGAGACGGCGTTAGCCGGCTCACAGGACTTTAGGCGTCCGGCGAAGCCGGCTAGATAGTTGTCAGTCGGGAAGCCGCAGCTGTGCGGTGACCAGCGCGTGGTCGCTCAGCTCCGGCATCGTCTGCTCGTGGTAGCGAACGCTCTCCGGCCGCATATCCGGTGTCACGAAGACGAAGTCGTAGCGGCACGGGACCCGCTGCTTGCCGCTCTGGCCGCGGCGGTGAGAGACGGCAAGCGGGCCGTCGGGATGCTTGCGCGCCAGTGCCTTGCGGGCGGATGGGTGCTGGTCGAGGTAGACACGGTAAGCGTCACGAAGCAAGTGCTCGGCGCGCTCAGGGTCGTGCAGCAGGTGCTCGTCCCGATCCTTGGGCTTTCCGGCGTACCAATAAACGTTTTCCCCGACCTTGATGCGGTCCTGCTTGGGGCCGTTGGCATCGATCCCGACCACCGTCCGCGTCGGGTGTTTGCCGAGGGCGCCTGCGATCGCGCGTATCGCCTCACGCTTTCTCTCGTGACGGCCGCGCCCGCGCGCGTTGGGGATGTGGACGCTTGCCGCCGTCAGCCCGCGCTCGCCATCGCCGATGTCTACGAACAGCGCCAGGTCACGGACGCGCGGATCAGGCACGGATGCGAGCTCCGGCGGCGAGAGCCGTGCCGCGCCGAGGACAGGTAGTCGGTTTGCCACCAGGACCGCGCAGCCGTGCAGCGACCGCTCGCTGTCATGCTCGTCCTGACAGTCGAGCGTGAAGAAGACCTCATAGTCCTGGCCCAGCAGCTGCTCGATGGTGCGGAAGGCCCTGCGAGTTACCTCCTGGAGCAGGATCAGGACCGGCCGCTTCGGCAACGACTGCAGGTACTGGCCTTGCCGCTCTGGGGAGTAGCGACCCCCGAAGGCATGGCCTAGGTTCCAGTTGGCTACCTCGAGCTCCACGATCAGTCGGTCGGAGAACCGGGCTCCGATCCGACAAGGCTAATGGGCCTCGCTGGAACGTTCACCAGGAAACGGCGCGGCGAGGGCCCACTAGCTCAGGCCGCGCGGGCCTGTGCGTGCAGTGCCGCTCCCGTCGCTGCCTCGATCGAGTCGGCCGTCATCTCGACAAGCTGCTCGAGGTCCGCCGCCTCGATCGCCAGCGGCGGCATCAGCACGACGACGTCTCCGAGCGGCCTCACGATCGCGCCCCGCTCGCGGGCCTCGAGCGTCACGCGGTGCCCCATGCGCTCGCCCGGCTGGTAGGGAGTCTGGCTCTGCGGGTCGGCCGCTACCTCGATCCCGCACATGAAGCCAAGACGCCGCACCTCTGCGACGTGGGGGAGTGGTTCGACGAGGTCGCTCAGCAGTTGCTCGAAAAGCTTCATCTTCAACTCCAGCCGCTCCAGCGTGCGCTCCCGCTCGAAAACGTCGAGCGTGGCGAGCGCCGCCGCGCAGGCCAGTGGGTTGCCGGTGTAGGTGTGGCCGTGGAAGAAGGTCCTGAACTGTTCGTGATCGCCCAGGAAGCCGTCGTGAATGCGCTCGGTGGTGAGCGTGGCGGCCAGCGGCAGATAGCCGCCGGTGAGGCCCTTCGCGAGGCAGAGGAAGTCGGGAACGACCTGCTCGTGCTCACAGGCGAACATGCGCCCGGTGCGGCCGAAGCCGGTTGCCACCTCGTCGCAGATCAGGAAGACGTCGTGCCTGTCGCAGAGCCCGCGCACCTGCCGCAGGTAGCCGGGTGGCTGGAGCAGCATCCCGGCGGCGCCCTGAACCAGCGGCTCCACGACGACGGCGGCCACCTGCTGCTCGTTGGCTGTCAGCGCGTCGGCAAGCGCCGCCGCGTCGCCGGCCGGCACCGTGACCGAGTCGAACAGGAGTGGGCGATAGAGGGTGTGAAAGAGTTCGATGCCGCCCACCGACACCGATCCCACCGTGTCGCCGTGGTAGGCGTTCTCGAGGCTGACGAAGGTCGTGCGAGATGGCGCAGCGTCGGCAGCCTGCCCGGCCTGCTGCCAGTACTGAAAGGCCATCTTGAGCGCGATCTCGACCGCCGTGGACCCGCTGTCGGAGTAGAACACGCGGCTCAGTGGTGGTCTCGCCTCCGCGGCAGCCGGCTTCGGCGCCAGCTCGACCAGCCTGTCCGCCAGCTGCTCGGCCGGACGGTGCGAGAGCCCGAGCATCGTCGAGTGCGCCACGCGGTCGAGCTGGTCGCGCACCGCGGCATCGATCAAAGGATGGCGATGGCCGTGCACGTTGCACCAGAGCGACGAGATGCCGTCGATGTAGCGGCGGCCGGTGCTGTCCGTCAGCCAGACGCCGTCGCCGCTCTCGATCTGCGGAGCCTGCTCGCTCGCCCAGCCGCGCATCTGCGTGAACGGATGCCAGAGATGACTGCTGCGATCGTCGTCTTGCAAGGGGCCGCGATCGTAGCCCCGGGGCAGGTCGGAAGCAGGGCCCTGCGGGCGATGCGACGATACGGCCGTGCGCCGGCGCTCGAGAGAATTCCCGCCCCTCGGACTGCTGGTGTTCGTGGTCGGGGCGGCCTCGCTCGGCGCCGAGATCGCCGCTGCCCGGCTGATGGCGCCCTTCTTCGGGGCGTCGACGATCGTGTGGGCGAACACGATCGGCGTCGTTCTGGTCGCGCTCTCGATCGGGTACTGGCTCGGCGGCCGCTTCGCGGATCGTCACCCACACCGGACCGGCCTCTGCACGCTGGTGCTGGTGGCCGCGCTTGGGGTGGGGCTGATCCCGTTCGTGGCCGACCCGTTCCTGGACGTGTCGGTCGAGGCGCTGGACAACGTGTCAGCGGGCGCCTTCGCGGGATCGCTGGTGGCCGTGCTGGTGCTGGTGGCTCCGCCGGTGATGCTGCTCGGCGCCGCCTCGCCCTATGCCATCCGCCTCGCCGTCCAGAGCGTCGAGGAGGCGGGCACGGTGGCGGGGCGCCTGTACGCCATCTCCACGGTTGGCAGCCTGGTCGGCACCTTCAGCTCGGCGCTGGTGCTGATCCCGCTGCTGGGGACGCGGCGCACGTTCCTCACCTTTGCGCTTGCCTGCGCCGTGGTGGCGGTGCTGGGCGTGCCCAGGCGCCGTGGGATGCTCGTCCCCGCCGCGCTGGTGATCCTGCTGGCGATCCCCGTCGGCACCATCAAGGCAGGCAGCGACGGCAAGGTGTTGGAGGAGGTGGAGACGCAGTACCAGTACGCCCGCGTGGTCGAGCAGGACGACGGGGACCGGATGCTCGAGCTCAACGAGGGTCAGGCCATCCACTCTCTCTACCGCCCGGGGTCGTTCCTGACGCGCGACTACTGGGACGAGTTCCTGGTGCTGCCGTTCGCCGCGCTGCGTTCGCCGCCCAGGCGGATCGCGATCCTGGGCAACGCGGCCGGAACCACCGCGCGTGCGTACGGGCACTACTTCCCGCGCACCCAGGTCGACGCGGTCGAGATCGACGGCGAGCTGACCGAGCTCGGCCGGCGCTGGTTCGCCCTTCGCAACCCGCGCATGAAGGTGTTCCATCAGGACGCGCGGCCCTACCTGCGGCGCACCGATCACCGCTACGACGTGATCATGGCCGACACCTACCGGCAGCCCTACATCCCGTTCTACCTTGCGACACGGGAGTTCTTCCAGCAGGCGCGGGACCGGCTCGAACCGGGTGGCGCGGTGATCGTCAACGTCGGCCACCCGCGGGGCGAGGACGGGTTGGAGAAGGTTCTGAGCGCGACGATGGCCGACGTCTTCCGAACTGTCCTGCGCGATCCCAGCGAGGACACCAACACGATCCTGATCGGCACCGACGCGCCCGCTTCAGCGCGGCTGCTCGACCGCGCGACCCAGTCGCTGCACCTCGACCTGCGCCCGCTCGCCGCCGCCACCTCGGCGCGTCTCGCGCCACGCCTCGAGGGCGGCTCCGTCTACACCGACGACAAAGCGCCCGTGGAGTGGCTGATAGACAAGTCGATCGTCGAGTATGCCGCGGGCGCCGACTAGTCCCTTAGAGCCCCTTACAAAAACACCCGCAACGCCTGACACGGCTGCGAATCATCGCCATCCTGCGTCCTCGGTCGGCCACATACCG
>JBBQNR010000093.1:0-10549 GCA_038330145.1 Solirubrobacterales bacterium | reverse complement strand
CCACGGGATCATCGACCTCCACCGCCGCCTGGCGCTGCTCGGTCGGCTGCTGCTCGTGGGCTCCCGCTCGAGGCCGCTGTGGTGGGCCGGCACCGCCACCCTGTCGCTGGCCAAGATCCTCGAGAACATGGAGATCGGCCACAACGTGATGCACGGCCAATGGGACTGGATGAACGATCCCCAGATCAACTCATCGACCTGGGACTGGGACTCCGCCTCCACGCCCGAGGCATGGAAGCACTCCCACAACTACGTCCACCACACGTACACGAACATCCGTGGCAAGGATCGCGACCTCGGCTACGAGATCATGCGCATCGACCCGCACCAGAAGTGGCATCCGGTTTACCTCTTCCAGCCGTTCTACAACCTGGTCCTTGCGGGCTTCTTCGAGTGGGGCGTCGCTGCCCACGACCTCGACTTCGACGCCATCAGGTCGGGCGAGAAGTCCAAGGCCGAGGTCAAGCGCCAGCTCAAGGGGATGGGGGGCAAGGCTCGCAACCAGATCGTCAAGGACTACGTTGCCTGGCCCCTGATCAGTGGGCTTGCGACCGCCGCCGTTGATTTCGCCCTCGCGAACCGAGGCAAGGGCAAGGCAAGGCGGGGCCCGGTCAAGCATGCACTCGCCGCCGCCCTCGAGGGTGGCATGCGCTCGTTCCGCTCGACCCAGAAGGCGAACTTCAGCGCCAACATCGCCCGCAATGTCTGGGCCTACGCGATCATCTTCTGCGGCCACTTCCCCGACCAGACCTACACCTTCAGCCAGGAGGAGGTCGTCGACGAGAGCAAGGGAGCGTGGTACATCCGCCAGTTGCTGGGCGCGGCGAACATCGAGGGAAGCCCGCTCTTCCACGTCATCAGCGGCAACCTCGGCTACCAGGTCGAGCACCACCTCTACCCCGACATGCCCAGCACGCGCTACGCCGAGATCGCCCCGCGCGTGCGCGAGATCTGCGAGCGCTATGAACTGCCCTACAACTCAGGGCCCTTCGGCAAGCAATTGGGCTCAGTGCAGCGCACGATCCTGCGGCTGGCGTTCCCGGGCGGCGAGCCTCGTCCCAAGCCCGGTCCCTACCGAGGCGACAACGCGAGGTCCTCGGCTGACGACCGGGCTCCGATGGCGGCCACCGTGTAACAAGCTCGCTCAAGGGGCGCCTGGCGGGAGTCGATAACTAAATGCATGCATCGCCGCGCTTTGCGCTGCCTCGGCGCTCTCCTTCCCCTCACGCTGTTCATACCGGCCGGAAGCGCGGCGCCCATTACAGCCGAAGCCAAGGTTGGCCACATACCGCGCGGCGGCACGGTGCTCTCTTTCGCTCGCAAGCCGATCTCGGTCTCGGTCGACGGCTCGGTCATCGCGTGGAGCAGGAAAACCGGTTGCCCGGTCGGCTCGAAGCACTGCTATCGAGGGCTGGTTCGCGTTGAGTCCAAACCCGTTGCAATTCCGGAAGTCCTAGCCGGCCCCGACATCGACCTCGGCAGGGGACCGACCGGAAAGGTCGTGGCCGCTTATGTGCGCTGTCCTTCCGCGGGCAGGTGCTCCGTATACCGCTTCGACCCGGCCGCCCGAGTGGAAACGCGGTTGCCTCTGGCCCTGACCGCGGGCTGCAATCCGGCCGCGCCGCGAATCCCGGGCGGCAACGTTGCCTACATACAGACGGGAGCAGGCTGTAGCGCGCCCGGCCTCTATCTTGCCGACGCCTCCACGGGCGCCGTGTCGTGGCAGGCTTGGAAGACCGCTGGCGATCTGGAAGCAGCCAACACGGATGAGCTGGTTGGCAACACTCTCTACTGGTCGACGACCCTGGCTGCCGGCGACACCGGATATCGGACGCAACCCGACCGCATATATCGCGGTCATCCCGAGACCCGCGCTTACGCGGCCATCGAGCGCGGCAGCGCGTCGGCTGACTACAGCTTCGAGGAGCTCTCGGTCAGCGGAAACAGGCTCTTCTACCTGCTGCGTTTCTCGGGGGACGAGCAGGGCGCCTCTGTATCGGTCGGGTACCAAACCATCGCCGGCGCCAAGCGATCCTGCCGACTCAACGGGTTGGGCACGGATTTCGATCCAGGTGCCCCCCGCAGCTTCTTGCAGAGCCTCACCGCCGCCGGCCGATACCTCTACGTGGTCCTGAGCCGCGAGGACAGCTCCAAAAGCGACCACCCCAACCAACTGGTCCGGTACCGGACCAGTTCGCTGAAGCGAACCTGTAGCGGCGGTCGCTGATGCGTCGACTCCCTCGACTCGGCCTGCTCGCGCGTTTCAGCATCATGAGCCTGATCGCGATCGTTCTGCTCGGGCTCGTGCTTGCGCATACCCTGAGGAATCAAGTCAGGGACCGCAGCCTCGCGAACGCAAGAGACACGGCGGAGGTCGTTTCGCAGACAGCGATCCAGGTTCATGTCTCGCCACGAGAAGTGAAAGATGGACTCGGCAGCCGGCAGTACCGGGCACTCGACAACCAGGTCCGCAACACTCAGATCGGCACGCGGGTCTCGCGCATCAAGCTCTGGAACCGTGATGGCAGAGTGGTCTATTCCGACGATCGCAAGATCGTCAACCACAGGTTTCCTGCCTCTGACGAGCTCGAGGCAGCACTCGCAGGCCAGGTCGTTTCAGAAGTATCCGCTGCGACCAAGGCCGAAAACACCGAAGAACGCGGCCACGGGCGGCTGCTCGAGGTCTATGTACCGGTCGAGTTCGAGGGCGTTGCAGTGCCGGCGGGGGCGTTCGAGATCTACCTGCCCTATGAGCCGATCGCGGCAGCGATAAATCGCGATACGAGACGGCTCTATCTGATCCTCTTCGGCGGCCTCGCCCTGCTCTACGCGGCGCTGTTTCGGATCGTCGCCGCGGCCTCCCGGCGACTCAGGCGCAATGCGGCCGAGAACCGCCACCAGGCCCTGCACGATGCCTTGACCGACCTTCCGAATCGCACCCTGTTCCACGACCGGATCGGGCAAGCATTGCGTCACGCGCGGCGCGATCGGGCGATTGGCGCTGTGCTGCTGATCGACCTCGATCGGTTCAAGGAGGTGAACGACACGCTCGGTCATCAGAAGGGCGACTCTCTGTTGAAGGAGATCGGCATCCGGCTGCGCGAGACGCTGCGAGAAAGCGACACCATCGCTCGGCTCGGGGGTGACGAGTTCGGGGTCCTGCTCCCCGGTCTCGGCAACAGCGCCGGAGCAACCGAGGCGGCGCAGAAGATCCGCGCCTCCCTGGAGCAGGACTTTCTGATTGACGAGCTGCCCGTCCACATCGACGCAAGCGTTGGCATCGCTCTCTACCCGCAGCATGGTGGGGATGTCGACATCCTGCTCCAGCATGCCGACGTCGCGATGTACGAAGCGAAGCGCACCCACAGCGGGTACGAGATCTATTCGGTCGAGCATGATCCCTACAACCCCGTTCGGCTCGCGATGGTCGGCGAGCTTAGGAAGGCACTCGAGGCGAACGAGGTGCTTCTTCACTATCAGCCCAAGGTCGACCTGGAAAGCGGCAGGGTGGTGGGGGCGGAGGCGCTGGTCCGCTGGCAGCATCCGACGCGCGGCCTGATACTGCCGCTCGAATTCGTCCCGATGGCTGAGCGCACAGGGCTGATCAGGCCCCTCAGCCGCTACGTGCTGAACGTCGCGCTCGCTCAGGCTCGCGAGTGGTGTGACGCGGGGCTCGACCTGAAGGTCTCGGTCAACCTGTCTGCGCGCAACCTGCTCGACCCGGGCCTCCCGGAGGACGTATCGCGCTTGCTGGCCAAGTGGAGGGTCCCTGCGGCCCTTTTGGAGCTAGAGATCACGGAGAGCACGATGATGGTCGATCCCGACGGGGCGATGCAGGTACTGAGTCACCTGCATGCGATGGGGATCGCGCTCTCGATCGACGACTTTGGCACTGGCTACTCGTCACTCGCCTACCTCAAGGATCTGCCCGTCGACGAGCTCAAGATCGACCGGACCTTCGTGACGCACATGGCCTCGAACAAGGGCGACGCCTTCATCGTGCGCTCAGCGATCGATCTGGCTCACAACCTGAGGCTGCAGGTGGTTGCCGAGGGGGTCGAAGACGAGCACACGATGAACGAGCTTGCCGAGTTGGGCTGCAACATCGCCCAGGGCTTTCACATAGCCCGGCCGCTGCCTCCACGGGAATTTACAACGTGGCTTGCTGACCGCGGCGGCGTCGCAACTACGGCTCGCGACGTCGCGTAGCGCGATTCAGCGACGCTCGGCCTCTCAATCCGCAAGAGGCCGTCGAGTTCAACTGGTCGACTGAGGTCTGGAACCGCGGCTGCCCGGTTGCCGTGCTCGGACCCGGAACCTCGATCGACTTCGGAACTGCGCTGCGGGCACCGGTCGGGCGTATCCACTGGGCCGGCACCGAGACCTCGACGTACTGGAACGACTACATGGATGGAGCGGTGCGCTCCGGCGAGCGTGCTGCGGCGGAGGCGCCGCCACGGGCCTGGTGCGCGTCGCCGGCCCGTAAAGGCGGCGCGTACCGCACTCTAAGATTCGATTGCATGAGGGAGACCGTCGGCCCCCCGCTGCGAGCTGCGGCAATAACCGCGTTCTTCACCGGCCTCGCGCTGCTACTGCTCAACCCACCGTCACTCGAGGGGCTGCGCAGCCTGCTGATGGTGCTGCTGGGCGCGATCGCATTCGTGTTCGTCGCAGGCTGGGCGACCGTGGCAATGATCGGAGACGACGAGATGCCCGAGCCTGAGTTCCGACGGCTCGTCGACCGCAGCGAGGCGCTCGCCATGCTGCCGCCTCCCGACCAGCCGCCAAGCGAGTTCGACACGCTTGTGATGGAGGCCCTGGACGACCTGCCGGAGCAATTCCGCGAGCTGCTCGAGCACACGCCGGTGGTCGTATCCAGGCGCGGCCACGAGCACCGTGCCTACGGCCACTACATCGGAGGCACCATCGCGCGCGACATCTACCCAGATCGAATTGTCATCTACCAGGACACGCTGGAGCGCGACTTCGGCCACGATCCCGAGCTGCTGCGGGCACAGGTCGAGCGCACCGTTCGCCACGAGGTGGCCCACCACCTGGGCTGGGATGAGAGCGGTGTGCGCGGCCTCGGCCTCTGAGCAGGGCGCCGTCGCGGCGATGGCATCCCGGCGTCCTGGAACGGCTCCGGTCAAGAAAAAACCCCGCGTTAGCGGGGCTTCCGACGAGTGGGCGGTACTGGGCTCGAACCAGTGACCCCCTGCTTGTAAGGCAGGTGCTCTCCCAACTGAGCTAACCGCCCGCAAGGTGATTCTAGGGCCAGGGTTGTCGGGGCGGAAGGCTAGAAATAGATGGCCCGCCTATGGTTTATCGCCCCCGTTTGTCGGGGTAACCGTCTCGTTACCGCCAGCCCGCTCTTGCGCTAAGAGCCGTGCGGTGGAAACCTAATACTGGAGCCTCGCAACGGGAGAGCGGATCTCTGAAGCCTTTCAACGTTTATGTAGAGCGGCATGAGCAGCACGCCGTGGTGCGCCCGGTTGGCGAGTTCGACTTGGCCGGCGTGGAAGCGGTCGAGGAAGCACTGCGGCCTCTCGAGCATGCCTTCAGCACGGTCCTCGTCGACCTTCGCGAAGTCGAGTTCCTCGACTCCACCGGCTTACGCACTCTGCTGCAAGCCGATGCCCGATCCCGGCGAAATGGCTTCGAGCTTCAAATCATCAACAGCGACAGCGGCCAGGTGCGACGGGTTCTCGAGCTGACCGGCATGGACAAGAAGCTGCCGCTGATCGACATCAGTGATCCTCGTCACTGATCCTTTGGTTTCCCTGTTGAGGCGCCGGGTAGCCAATGAAGGGAGGGCGTAAGGCTGATATGCAAGAGGCGCTAGTGCTGACAACCAAGGGCGGTAAGGAAGCTGCTGCGAGAATCCGTGCGGCTTTGTCAGCCCTGAACGGTGGATTGGGAGAGAAGAGGGACGACGTACGCCTGCTGGCGACCGAGCTTGTGACAAATGCCGTCCTGCACGATGGAGTGGACCACGAGAGCTTTCTGCACTTCGAGCTTCGGGCCGCATCGGACAGGATCGAAGCCGTGCTCGAGTATCCGGGCGAGCCATTCATGCCCAGGCCACGCCCCGACGAATTCCATTTCGGCTTGCATCTCGTGGACTGCCTGTCCGATAGGTGGGGAGTCGAGCGCAGCAACGACAAGAACCGCGTCTGGTTCGAGATCAGCCGCTAGGGCTCAGGATCGTTCGCCGGCGCCCGCCGTCTGCGCTCGAAGCTGGGTGCCCGTGGTCAGGCGGGTGGCCAGGAGCCAGATAGCCGGCAGCACCACGATGCCCGTCGCTGCCAGGAACCAGAGCTGCCCGGCGTCGGTGCCCTCGCCGAGCGAGTGCAGCAGGCCGAGCAACCAGGCCACGGCCGCAAGCCTGTGCAGCTTGCGCCAGCGCTGCTGGCCGATCCATTTGCGAGCGTAGAACGAAAGTCCCAGTGCGGCGGTCGCCCAGCCGGCCACTATGCCGGTCGAGGTCCAGAAGGTCTTGTAGCTGCTTGCCAGTGGCACGCTGATGTCAGCCAGGCTGGGATGCAGGTAGTGGTCTCCGAGCAGCGACACGCCGTGTACGACGATGGCGACGATTGTCGCCAGTGAAACCGCCTCGTGAGCTGCGCGCAGGTCGGGACCGCGGCCGCGCAGCATGCGTCCGCTCATCAGCAATCCGAGCGCCGCGGTCACGCTGGCCAGCAGCAGGGCGGCCGTGCCGGCGGCGCGACTCGTGATCCAGAAGATGTGTGGCCCCGGGTCGGTCAAGTCGCGTCAACTCCGCTGGGCGCAAGAACGTCGTATGAGGCGTCGTCGAATACCAGCACTCCGCCGTGGGGAAGCCAGTCCCTGGCAGAGCAGGGACCGCTGAGAAGAGCTGCCTTGGCGCGCACCTCGGCCTCGACAGCGCTCGGCGCGAGCGCGGTCGCCTGCACGATTCCGGTGAACGCGGGCTGCCCCGTGGACGGGTCGAGGACGTGGTGGGCGATGCCACCGAATGGATCACGCCAACTGCGCCGGCCGATGCCGCTGGTGGCGACGCCGGCTGCGGCGACTTCGAACTCGTGCAACACGCCACGACCAAACGGGTCGTCGACCCGGATCGGCCGTGCGACGCCGGCGCGGCCTCCGAGCAGGAGATCTCCACCGCAGTCGACCGCGAAGGCGTCGTAGCCAGACAGGCGCTCACCGACGATGTCTGCGAACAGGCCCTTGGCGATTCCGCCCCCATCGAGCTTCACCCCAGGAGGCCGGGTCACGGTTTCGTCCACCGCGTCGACATGGATCTCGCGCCACAGCGCCCCTGGGTGCGGGCGGGCCGGCCGCCTTGCCACGGGTGAGCTCAGAGTCCGCTCGATCGGGAGCGACTCACCCAGGTCTGCGACGTAACCGGCGGCCTCGATCTGATTTCCGAGCGTGGGATCAACGAGCCCGCCCGAGCGGACGGCGCCGTCCACGGCCGCGGCGACGAACCGGGACATGATCGCGCTCACCCGAACGCACGAGTCGGGACGCGCGTTCAAGCGGGAAAGCTCGCTGGCGGAATCGAAGCGCGTGAACTGCTCGTGCCAGCCCTCGAGAAGCCGTCGGACATCTGCGAGCGCTCGCTCCACGCCGCGGCCGCCGAGCGCTGCGACGATCACCCGCGAGCCGAAACACGGGAACTCGACCCGTGCCTCCGTTGCGGCTGCCGCCGTCATGACTGCTGCGTTGTCATCGGAGCCAGCGAGCCCGACGAGGAATTCGACGAGGAGCCCGACGACGTCGAACCGGCGGAGTTGGACCCGTTGTTCGAGTAGCCGTTATCTACTGAGCCATCGGCGCTGGCCGAGTAACCGTTCCCTGACGAGTCCGAGGACCCATACGAGTCCGATGACCCTGACGAGTCGCCCGACCCTGACGACCCCGCCGACCCTGACGTGGTCGATGAGGATGAGGATGAGGCGGCCGCCGGCACGCTGGCCTTCTGGTTGTTCCCGAGGGCCGGATCGTGACCGGAGACGAGCTGCGAGAACATGATCGTCCAGGCGACGGCGAACGCCGCCACCGATCCGACGATGGTCCGCTTGCGAATGACCCTCACGCGTTCGCGACGGATCTCGGCTCTGCTGGGCTGAATCTGAGGGGTTGGGGGCCCCATTGCCGTCATGCTCATCACCTCCGTGGTCGTTATGGGGGTGAGATCAGTCTTGCCGGGCCCGGTGTGAGAACCATGAGGCCTACCTGAGAGTTTCCTAAGAGCGCACAGCGCGCTCTCTCATCCTCACCTAATCCCGACTCCCTACAACCAGCCCGAGAGCTTGAATGGGCAGGTCACCTGTCCACGATCCAGAGGAGGAAGCAGATGCACTGGTCACGCAAGTTGATTCTCGTCGGGGGCACGGCGCTCGCGCTCGCGGGCGGCGGCACGGCGGTCGCGATTGCGATGGGTGGAGACGACGGCAACGAGCAGGCCACCGGCCCCGGCGCCGACCGGGCCAAGGCAGCGGCGCTCGAGATCACCCATGGCGGGACGGCGAACGCCGTCGAGCGCGACTCCGAGAACGGCGCCACCTGGGAGGTCGAGGTCACCAGGGCAGATGGCAAGACCGTCGACGTCCGCCTCGACGCCGGCTACAAGCTGGTCGTGGTCGAGAGCGACAGCGAGACCGGCCAGTAGCAGCGGGGTACGGTCCACAGCAGGCACCGACGTGCTGGCGGGCAAGTTGCCCGCGCCGGTCTAGAGGCTCGCCCGCCGAGACTCGACGCGCGGCAGTCTGGCTACTGGTCCGTTGCTGCCAGCTCGAGCGCGGCCTCGCGGCTCTCGCACGCCGACGCCCAGGTGATCTTGCCGTCGAGGATGCGCACGACCCACTGCGCCGGCTCGTCGATGAGGAAGCCTCCGTATGCGCGAGCCCGCAGACGGCCGAACACCACAACCGCGCCCGGCGCGTCGAGCAACTCCTGCGGCACGATCTCCATCTCCAGCCAGACCCGCCCGATGTCCTTGAAGTAGGTGAAGATGCCGGCGTAGCCGCGGTATGAGCGGCCCTCGCGGGTGATGGAGGCCGTCCCGGGCGCGAACAGCTCCATCGAAGGGTGGACCAGCTTCAGCAGCTTCTGGATGTCGCGCTCGGTGAACGCCTCCAGAGCCTGGCGCACGAGCGCGACGTTGCGCGACGCAGCCGGCGTTGGCTCTCCGGCGAGCGGGGGCCCACCATGCAACGACGTCACGGACGACTGCGGCAAGCTCTCCATCCCCACCCGATCTTGTGTGCCAACCCTGCCGAGCGCCGGATTGTAGAGCGGATCGACGCAAATGTGTACCAGTTGGAGTGGCTACGGCGGTCGACTCGCCTGGCACCGGATGCCTGATCCTCCGTTCGGAGGATGAGTCGACCGGATCCGCTCAGCATGCACGTTGCGGCTGTTCGCCGCCTCGAGCTCGCGGACGAGCCACTGCCACGCTGACCCGCCGCTTGCCTGGGTAACAACTAGGGTCGTGACTGGGGTGAGGGAGCTCCGCCGATCCGGTTCAGCCAGCGGCGGCGAAACTCCAAGCGGCGGCGGTCCCGCTCGGCCGCTTTGTCCGCCTTCGCCGAGTCGGGCGGATAGAAGCGGCGCGCCCACGGAGAGCCCGGGCGCGCGAGCCTGATCGCAGCGCCCTGCGCCACGAAGGGAATGAAGGAGCCGACCGCCGCCAGCAGCAGCTTGCCCTTCATGATCGCGACCAGGCACCACGCCAGCACCCAGACCGCGGTGCCGGTGATGGCAAGCACCGATCCCGTCTGGCCCTCGAGGTCGAAGGGCGCGGCGCCGACGACCACCAGTCCACCCAGCACGGCGGCGATCATCACGGCGTCGAGCGACTGCCGTCCTTCGTCGGCCCAGTAGACATCCTCGAGGTGAAGCCAGAGCGCAAACTCGTCAAGCGTGAGCCCGATGCCGATCCCGAAGGCTGCCGCCAGCAGCTCCAGCCACGGGCTGTCGGGCTGGACCGCGAAGGCCATGAAGCCGGCGGCGATCAGTAGGCAGATGCCCCACACCAGGTGGTGGATGTGTAGGCCGCTGGAGGTCTCGACGTTGCCCGGCCACCAGGGAACCTTCGGGCTTCGTATCAGGCGGGCGCTGGTCCGTATGAACAGGAAAGAGGTCAGGAAAGCCGCCAGCAACAAAAAGCCGGTGCGCTGCCCCCGCTCGCCAAGGAAATCGCCAGTGAAGTGTATGAAGATGTCCGCGCTCGTCATCGGCTCTGCCATTCTCCCGGTCGCCTCGATGACCTGCTACCGAGACGGGGCAACCAAGGAGGGACATGACAGTCGACGCGACGATCATGGTGGTGGAGGACGACGACGCAACGCGCGAGTTCCTGGCCGACAACCTGACGGCCGACAGCTTTGGGGTGGTGACTGCGTCGACCGGTCGTGAGGCGTTCAACCTGCTTCAGATGAAGGAGTGCGACCTGCTGCTGCTGCTTTCCCAGGTAACCGATAGCGGCCATGGGCGTCGGGGTCGGCGCTATTGCTTCTCGTCCAAGGCGGGCGTGGGCTCAGGGTGGAGAAGACGCTCGCTT
>JBBQNR010000092.1:0-10949 GCA_038330145.1 Solirubrobacterales bacterium | reverse complement strand
TGGTCTGCTTGCAGACGCGCTCGGCGGTCCTGTGCCGGGTGCCGGTCTCGCGCGAGAGAATCGTCGGGTCCGGCGTCAGCTGCGTGTTGGCCCAGAGGATCTTGGTCGCGTTCTGAGACAGCGTGATCGCGCCGTCCATCTTCGCGACCTGGTAGAGGATCGCCGGCGAGTACTCGATATCCAGCTTGATGCCTCCCGAGAGCAACGGTGCGATCTCGTCCTCCTCGCCGACCACGATCAACCCTCCGGTGCGGGCGAGCACGATGTTGTCGATGCCCTCCCGCAGTGCCGTGCCCGGGGAGACCATCTCCAAAGCCCTCAAGAGTCGGGGTTCCTGCCGTGATTGGAGCTCTAGTGACTCTTCTCCAACTCGCGGCATGAAGGAATGATAGGAAAATCCCTGCTCCGGCGCGGTCCGCCGTTGCGCGGAAAGTACTAGCGCCGCTGTCCAGCGGCTCTCAGGCGGCGCGCCGACCGGCTGCGGGGGCCTCCTCGGGCAGCTCTGAGGCGCTCCGTAGCACGGCGGAGAGCGCCGTTGAGAGCATGGAGCAGGCATTGACGCTGGAAGCCAGCCCCGCCCCGAGCCCGTCGCCCTCAACGCAGGCTGATGGCAGCAGCAGGCGCTCCAGCCCAAAGCGCGCCGCCTCCTCGATCCTCCGTTCGGCGTGGGCGACGTAGCGAAGCTCGCCCGTGAGGCCGATCTCGCCGAAGCAGGCGACCGGGCCATCGCCGTGAGCGGGCACGATTCCTTTCGATGCCGAGGCCACCGCAAGGGCGACCGCGAGGTCGGCGCCCGGCTCCTCCACCCGCAGGCCTCCGGCGACGCTCACGAAGACGTCACACGAGCCCAGCGGCGACCCGCCGCCGAGGGCGCGACCGACGTGGCGTGAAAGCACCGCCAGCACGAGGCTGAGCCGGTTGCGGTCGATGCCGTTCGCCACCCGGCGCGGCGGAACCATTTCGGTCGGCGCCACCAGCGCCTGCACCTCCACGAGCAGCGGCCGGGTTCCCTCCATCGCGCACAGCACGCACGAGCCGGCGGCGCCGGCCGCGTCGCGGGCAAAGCGCGCCGAGGGGTCACCGACCTCGCGCAGGCCGCCGGCGTACATCTCGAAGACGGCCATCTCGTTGGTGGAGCCGAAGCGGTTCTTGAGCGAGCGCACGACGCGGTAGGCGCGTTCCCGGTCGCCCTCGAACTGCAACACACAGTCGACCGCGTGCTCGAGCACTCGCGGCCCCGCCAGCGCACCCTCCTTGGTGACGTGTCCGACGAGGACCACCGCCGCGTCGCTCGCGCGCGCAAAGCGCTCCAACCTCGCGGCCACCTCGCGCACCTGTCCCACGCTGCCGGGGGCGCCGCTGAGATCGGCGCAATGAAGCGTCTGCACGGAGTCGATCACGCAGACGTCGGGCCGCTGCGCCTCCAGCGAGGCCAGCACCGTCTCGAGCGACGTCTCGGCCAGGACCGGCACCTCGAGCGCGTCGGGGCCGAGGCGCTCCGCCCGCAGGCGAATCTGAGCCGCGGACTCCTCTCCGCTGACATACAGCGCTCGCCGGCCCGAGCGCTGAACGCTCGCCAGCGTCGAGCTCATTAGCGTGCTCTTGCCGATCCCCGGGGAGCCACCGATCAGCACCACGGAGCCGGGCACGAGCCCGCCCCCGAGCACACGGTCGAGCTCCTCGCTGCCGGTCGAGAGCCGCTCGACATCGACCGCCTGCACCTCCGCCAGCCGCACCGGCTCACGCGGCCGTGCCCTGGAAGCCCGCCGGGGTTGCCTGCTGGCCTCGACCTGGGCATCGGGCTCCTCGACGAGCGTGTTCCACTCGCCGCAGCCCGGGCAGCGGCCTGTCCACCTGGCGCTGCTGTGCCCGCAGCCCGTGCAGGCGAAGATGGTCGTCGAACGCGGCATCTGCTCACCTTAAGCTCGCCGCCCGACGCATCTACGCGCCGGACCTGACACCCTGTTCGCTCCAGCCCCTCTCGCCGGACGCGCGCCCGCGGTATCGAGGCCGCTTCCGGTACATCCGACCTCCCAGGATGTTTGACGGATGGGATGCCCGGCCTGCCCGGCTGTCGGCGAACAGCAGCGATGCCGCTCACGAGACGCAAGCTCCTGATCAATTCCGCCCAGGTCGCCGGCGGGGCGCTTGCCATGGGCGCGACCGGCCGCACGACGGCGGCGCTGGCCGCTGAGGCCGTCCAGCCCAACCGCCTCACGGCAAGCCCGCCGCCCGACCTGGGCGGACCGGCGCTCGGCAACGGCGGCTATTGGGCCTTCGCCGACTGGCTGGCCGGATATTTCGACCAGCTCTGGGATGGCGACCGCGGCTACTACCGCTCCGGGACGAGCGTCAACGGCCGCATCTACCACAACAGCGCCTTCCTGACCACGCATGCGATCGCAGCGCTCGTCGACCACCAGGGCGACAGCCGCCAGGACGCCCGCGCGCGCCAGCTTGCGCGCCGCCTCTGTGACTCGCCTCCCTGGAGCGAGCGCCAGACCTCGATCGAGCCCGATCCCCAGTTCCACGTACCGGGCTGGGTGGAGAGCCTGAACACGACCGAGGCGGCGATGGACAAGTCGATCGACCCCAAGGTCGCCGAGGCGCTGATGTACGCCTGGCGGGCGCGCGAGCAGCTGCGGTTGCCGCAGGAGACCGTGACGATGATCGAGGACCGCGTGGCGCGCTGCGCCCTTGGCTCCTTTTACCGCTTCCCGAACGTGCGTCTGAACCAGATCAACTGGCACGCCGAGATGTACGCGCACTTCACGACGGTGACGGGGGTGCCAGATCTCTTGAAGCTCGACTACCGGCAGCAGGTGGAGCGCTTCGTGAACGGGATCACGCGACCACTCGCCGCCGGTGGCTCGCCCAACCTCGGGCCCGGATACCGATTCCACTATCTGCCGCACAAGCCGCCGGAGCACGGCCTCAACATCGACAGCGCCGAGTACGCGAACATGACCTGCCACTTCCTGATCTGGTACGAGCAGGCATTGCGCGCCGGCATGGCGCCGTTCGCGCCGGAGCAGGTGAGGCTGCTGCGCGCCTGGGTGGAGCACATCGTATGCGGCTACTGGACGCACGCCGGCTATTTGAACTGGGACACCGGCTTCAGCTTCAAGCGCTGGCACCAGGGCCGCACCTTCGCGCTCGCACGTCAGGGGCTGTTCGCGATCGCGCTATCGCCGCGCTTCCACAACATGCCCGAGATCGGCCAGTGGGCCAAGTACATGTTCGACGCCGGATTCCGTCTCTTCGCCAGGTTGGCGCGCGACGCCCCGGATGCCATCGGCATCCCGTCCGGCGTTCTGTTCGACCTCAAGGTCAATACGCTCGGGCCCAGCGTGCGCGAGCTGTTCGCGGCGCGCATGCAGGCGGACGCCGCCCGCGCCGTCGTGCAGGGCCTCGAGCGTGTGCCGGCGGCCCTGCCCCCGCCGCTCTACAGCTTCGACTCGGACATCGGCAGGCTTGCGGTCACGACTCCCTCCTATTCGACCGCAATCGTCCCTGTCAGCCAGCACGCGCTTCCCTACGGTGGCATCGAGATGGCGCGGCTGCACGGCAGCGATGCGGGGCCGCTGGCCAACATCGGTGGCCGGCCGTGGGCGAGCTTCGGGGTCGTGGTGCGCAACGCCGCCAGCCGTTCGGTGCTGCGCTCGCAGCAGCCAGCCGCCTTCGCTGACCCCGCCCATCCTCCGCTCGAGATCGTGAGCTCGCCACGCGGCGCGGTCAGGCGGGCACAGCAATATCCGACCCGCCCCTATGCGGGGTCGTTCACGTCCCTGGTGGCGCGGGGGCGAAAGGAATCCATGGAAGCCGCCGTCGAGACGACCCACCGCTTTCGAGCGAAGTCGATCGAGGCTCGCTGGAAGATCACCCGCCGCAAGCGCGCGCGCTACTCGGTTGACGTGCTGTTTCCGAGTTGGGGCAGGAGGGCCGGAATCGAAGCCGTGCTGCGCGACGGGCAGCGAGTGCCGCTGGCGGGCCCGATACAGAGACGTCAGCGCGTTCGAATGCGCAACGTGGCCTACTTCTACATCGCGGGCGAGGAGGGCGGCTACGTCGTCGTGCCGGGCGGCCGCCGGCGCGGCAGCGCCCATATCTTCAAGCCCAAGCCACAGGCAGCCTCCCCCAAGCCGGGGCCAACGCTGGCGATCGCGCTCGCCGAGCGCGCCAAGTTCAAGCGGCTCGACTTCGCCGCCCAGATCGCTCCGGCGTCGAGCGCGAAGCATGCGGACGCCGTGGCCAGGAGACTGATTTCCCACTCCGGGCGGCCGGCGCCCAAGCGCGTCAAGCGCAGGCGGCGGCGGAAAAAGCGCCGCTCTTGACCTGACGCGGGAAGGAATCGCGATCCGGCGATGAAAGGCAAGACCGTGGTGGTGACGGGCGCAAGCTCCGGAATCGGGCGGGCGGCGGCCATCGAGCTGGCGCGCCTCGGCGCCGATGTCGTCCCGGTCGGCCGCGACGCCGGCAGCCTCGCTCAGGTGGCCGGCGAGATCCGGAAGGCCAATCCTGCGGCGACGTCGGAGCCCCTGCAGGCCGAGTTCGCATCGCTGGACGAGGTGCGCGGCCTCGCGGACCGGCTCCTGCAACGCCATCCCCGCATCGACGTGCTCGTTAACAACGCGGGTCTGTCATCGGCAACCGCTCGGTGACAGCCGACGGGAACGAGACCACGTTCGCCGTCAACCACCTCGCGCCCTTTCTGCTCACGAACCTGTTGATGGAGAGACTCCGCTCCTCCTCCCCATCGCGAATCGTCACGACGAGCTCCGACGCACACCGCAGCGGCCTGATCGACATCGACGACCTGCAGGGCGAGCGAAGCTGGTCGAGCTGGAAGGCCTACAGCAACTCGAAGCTCGCCAACGTGCTCTTCACACGGGCGCTGGCACGCCGCCTCGAGGGAACGGAGGTGACCGCAAACTGCCTGCATCCGGGCGTGATCCGGACACGTCTGGGTCGCAACTCCGGCGGCCTCTTCGGAGCGGGCTGGCGCGTCGCCGGCCTGTTCTTTCGCAGCGCGCGACGAGGTGCCGCCACGATCGTCCACCTGGCGGCATCGGAGGAAGGGGGCCGGGTTTCAGGCGGCTACTTCGTCGAGGGCAGGCTTGCCACGCCGAGCCTGCAGGCCCAGGACGACGAACTGGGCGAGCGTCTCTGGCAGGCGAGCGAAAGGCTGACGGGCCTCAGCTAGCATCCGATCGCCAGCGACCGAGGGAGACACCGACCGGGGCGGTGTTCTGCGCCTGGCAGCCGCGCGGACAAAGCGAAGGAGTTCTACGCGGGCTGTCCGGCTGGTCGAGCGAGGACTACGGCGACGGCGCTACACGATCATGCGCGTCGGCGACAAGTCCAACGGCGGCATCAGGCCGATGCGCGAGGACGAGTCCGGGATCCCGGCGTACTGGCTCCCCTACTTCGCAGTCGAAGGACGCCGATGCCAGCGCGAAAAAGGCCGAACCGCTCGGCGCCAAGCTGATGGTCCCTCCAATGGACGTGCCCTTCGCAGAAGGCAGCCGAATAGCCATAATCGCCGGCCCCCAAAACGCCATCTTCGGCATCTTCTCCGGCCAACTGGATTTGTAGAAGAACAGCCCGCGCACAGGCTCCCTCTTTCCTTAAGGGAGCGGCTGGCGCGACGCCGCGGCAAGCCGGGTGGTCCTCCAGCGAACTCGCCGAATGGCCGCAGGGCCACCCGGCGAAGCCGCGGCGCAGCCGGGTGCCCCTCCGGCGGTTTCGCCGAACGGCCAGCCGGAGGGGTGCCCGGTGAAGCCGCGGCACACGAGCACTTGGCGCGACGCGCTTAGCTAGTTCTCAGCAGGGGCTTCGGGCTCAGACGCCTCGGGCGGCGTGTCGGCCCCCGAGTCCTCGTCGTCGCCCTCGGGGCCACCGACCGGCACCGGCTTCTCCTCCGGTGGCCGCTGAACCGGCGGGAGGATCGTGATCTTGAGGAACTCCTCGCCCTCGCCGGCCTCTGCCTTGCGCTTGAGCTCGTCGTCGCGCTCGACCACCACCGTGGAGCCAGGCTGCATCGGCGTCTTCAGCACCTCGTCGGCGAGCGGGTCCTCGATGAAGCGCTGGATCGCGCGGCGCAGCGGGCGGGCGCCCATGGCCGGGTCCCAGCCCTTGTCGACCAGGAACTCCTTGGTGTTCTCCGCCAGCTCGATCTGAAGCTCGCGCTCGGCCATCGACGTGCGCAGGTGACGCATCAACAGCTCCACGATCTCCTTGATCTCGTCGCGGGTCAGCTTGTGGAAGACGATCACCTCGTCGAGACGGTTCAGGAACTCCGGCCGGAAGACCTTCTTGAGCTCGCCCATGATCTTGTTCTTCATGTCGTCGTAGCTCATGCCGGTCTCGTCGGCGACCGAGAATCCGAGCGGCGTGTTGCGCGCGATGTCGGTCGCGCCCACGTTCGAGGTCATGATCACGATCGCGTGACGGAAGTCGACCGTGCGACCCTGCGCGTCGGTCAGCCTGCCGTCCTCCAGGATCTGGAGCAGGATGTTGAACACGTCGGGGTGAGCCTTCTCGATCTCGTCGAGCAGCAGCACGCAGTAAGGCTTGCGGCGCACGGCCTCGGTCAGCTGGCCGCCCTCGTCGTAGCCGATGTAGCCGGGCGGTGAGCCGACCAGCCGCGAGACGGAGTGCTTCTCCATGTACTCGGACATGTCGATGCGCACCATCGCCTCCTCGTCGCCGAACAGGAACTCGGCGAGCGTGCGTGCCAGCTCGGTCTTGCCGACGCCGGAGGGGCCGAGGAAGATGAACGAGCCGGTCGGCCGCTTGGGGTCCTTGAGCCCCGCGCGGGAGCGGCGGATCGCCTTCGACACGGCGGCGATCGCCATGTTCTGGCCGATCACGCGCTTGTGCAGCTCCTCTTCCATGCGCATCAGCTTCTTCGACTCTGTCTCGGTCAGCTTGAAGACGGGGATGCCGGTCCACATCGAGACGATGTCGGCGATCTCGTCCTCACCGATCTCGGGGCGGTCTCCACCTTCGCCCGACTGCCACTGGTCCTCGAGCTCGCGCTTCTTGTTCGTGAGGCGTCGCTCGCGGTCGCGCAGTCCGGCTGCCTTCTCGAACTCCTGTGCCTCGATCGCGCCCTCCTTCTCGCGCCGCGTGGTCTCGATCTCCTCCTCGAGCTCGCGGTACACGGGCGGTGCCGTCATGGCCTTGATGCGGGCCCTGGAGGCGGCCTCGTCGATCAGGTCGATCGCCTTGTCGGGCAGGAAGCGGTCGGATATGTAGCGGTCGGCGAGCTCCGAGGAAGCGTGCAGCGCCTCGTCGGTGATCTTGACGCGATGGTGCTGCTCGTAGCGCTCGCGCAGGCCCTTGAGGATCTGCTCGGTCTCGTCGGTGCTCGGCTGGTCGACCTTGATCTGCTGGAAGCGGCGCTCCAGCGCCGAGTCGCGCTCCAGGTATTTGCGGTACTCGTCGAGCGTGGTGGCGCCGATCGTCTGCAGCTCGCCTCTTGCCAGTGCCGGCTTGAGGATCGAGGCGGCGTCGATCGCGCCCTCGGCGGCGCCCGCGCCGACCAGGTTGTGAAGCTCGTCGATGAAAAGGATGATGTCGCCGCGCTGGGTGATCTCCTTCATCACCTTCTTGAGGCGCTCCTCGAACTCTCCGCGGTACTTGGACCCCGCGACGAGCGCGGCCAGGTCGAGTGTGTAGATCTGCCTGTTCTTGAGCAGCTCTGGCACGTCCGCGGTGGCGATGCGCTGAGCAAGGCCCTCGACGACGGCGGTCTTGCCGACGCCGGGCTCGCCGACCAGCACGGGGTTGTTCTTCGTCCGCCGCGAGAGGATCTGCATCACTCGCTCGATCTCGGTCTGGCGGCCGACGACCGGGTCCAATTTGCCCTCGGAGGCGAGCTTGGTCAGGTTGCGGCCGAACTGGTCCAGCAGCTTCGAGGACTTCTTGCCCTCGCCTGCGGCCTGGCCCTGCTGACGGCGGCTGCCCGGACCCGACAGCATGCGGATCACCTCGTTGCGGATCTTCTCCGAGTCGGCGTCGAAGTCGAGCAGGATGCGGGCCGCGACGCCCTCGTTCTCACGCACGAGACCGAGCAGGATGTGCTCGGTGCCGATGTAGTTGTGGCCGAGGCTGAGCGCTTCGCGCAGCGCGAGCTCCAGAACCTTCTTGGCCCTGGGGGTGAACGGAATCTGGCCGGAGGTGACCTCCTCGCCGGAGCCGACGATCCTGACCACCTGCGCGCGCACGCGCTCGACGGTGATGTCGAGCGACTCCAGGACGCGGGCTGCAAGACCCTCCTCCTCACGGAGCAGGCCGAGCAGAATGTGCTCGGTGCCGATGTAGTTGTGCTTGAGCTGCCGCGCCTCTTCCTGGGCTAGGACGACGACCTGGCGGGCTCTCTCTGTGAATCTCTCGAACAAGGGGGTTACCGATCCTCTGTCGCCAAACGTGTTCTGGGGGTGCTGTCGTGTCCACCCACCCGGAAGACCATTGTGGCCTCACCTGGAAGGCTTTTCCTTGTTTTTCGGCAGTAAGCGACCGCTAGATCAACCTTCCGTCGCAATTTCTATTGCCGGAGGACACAAGTATAACAACGGCCCTGACCGGCTTTTCCGGCTCAAACCCGCCTCCGAAGCGGGTTTATGGGCGCAGTTTCCGGGGTTCTGCGAACACCGCAGATCTCCTTGCCTAGCGGGGGTTTTGCGATTCAACCGGCGTCCAGCTGCTCACTCGCGCGCTCTCGCAGAGCCGGGAACAGGACCACCTCGCGGATGGATCGGCGACCGGAGAGGATCATGACGAGGCGGTCGATGCCGAGACCGAGGCCGCCGGTGGGCGGCATCCCGTACTCGAGCGCAGCGACGAAGTTCTCGTCGTAGGGCTGCGCCTCCTCGTCCCCGGCCTTCAGCAGCCGCTGCTGCTGCTCGAAGCGGGCGCGCTGCTCGTCGGGGTCGTTCAGCTCGCTGAAGGCGTTCGCTATCTCGATGCCGCCGACGAACCCCTCGAACCGCTCGACGGACCCCGGCTCGCTACGGTGCGGCCTCGCGAACGGCGATAGCTCCACCGGGTAATCGAGCACGAAGGTGGGCTCGGTGAGTGTCGGCTCGACGTGCTTGGAGAGCAGCTCGTCGACGAGCTTGCCCCAGCCGGCCTGCTCCTCCGGTGGCTCCAGTCCGGCGTCTGCCATCGCCGCCTCCAGCGACTCGCGCTCGACGTGGCGCGCGATGTCGACGCCGGTGCGCTCGAGGATCGCGTCGCGCAGCGTCACCCGCCGCCATGGTGGGGACAGGTCGACGGTCGCGCCGTCGATCTCCACCGTCGTGCGCCCGAGCACCCGCTGGGCGACGTGGGCGACAAGCTGCTCCGTCATGGCGGCTACGTTCATGTAGTCGGCGTAGGCCTCGTAGGACTCCAGCATCGTGAACTCCGGGTTGTGCTTGTGCGAGAGGCCCTCGTTGCGGAAGTCCTTGCCCAGCTCGTAGACCTTCTCCAGCCCGCCGACGACCAGGCGCTTCAGGTAGAGCTCGGTGGCAATCCGCAGGTAGAGCGTGCGGTCGAGGGCGTTGTGGTGGGTCGTGAACGGCCTCGCGAGCGCACCGCCGTAGAGTGGTTGCAGCACTGGCGTCTCGACCTCGAGGAACCCACGCTGGTCGAGGAAGCTCCGAACCGCAGCGACCACGCGCGTGCGCAGGACGAACAGCTCGCGGGTCTCGGGGTTGGCGATCAGATCCAGCTCACGCTGGCGGTAGCGGGTCTCGACGTCGGCGAGGCCGTGGTACTTGTCCGGCGGCGGGCGCAGCGACTTCGTCAGCAGCGTCCAGCCGTCGACGCGCAGCGACAGCTCTCCCCTCTTCGTTCGCACCGGCACACCCTCCACCCCGACCAGGTCGCCCAGGTCGAGAGCCAAGAGACGCTCGAAGGGCTGCTCGCCGAGGACGTCCTGGCGGGCGTGCAGCTGAAGCTTGCCGCTGCGGTCCTCGAGGTCCAGGAACGCCGCCCTGCCGTGCCCGCGCCGTGCCATCAACCTGCCGGCCAGGCGAAGCGAGTCATCCGACTCCTCGCCGGCAGCGAGCCCCTCGTAGCGTTCGAGCACCTGCGACACGGGGACGCGGTCCGGGAACGAGACCGGGTAGGGATCGACGCCATCCGCACGCAGCCGCTCGAGCTTGCGCCGGCGCTCGGCGAGCAGCTCCGCCTCGCCGCCGCTGGGCGCCTGTAACCGCTCGCTCTCCTGGTCGTGTTCCGCCGGCACGAGGCCGAAGCCTAGCCGCGCGCTTGGCGGAGTCCGGTCAGGACGCCCCGGCGGACTGGAACTTTCCCTCGCGCCGCGCGCGCCGAAGGCCCTGCTTGGCGATCAGGCCATTGGCCAGCAGCAGCAACGTCTTGTTGTTCGGAGCGCGGAAGCCCTGCTCTGTGTGAGGCGAGTAGAGCGCATGGACGCCAGCGTGATCGGCGACCTCCAACCAGCCGGTGTGCTGGCGAGCGACCAGCCCGAGCAGCTTGGCGCGATAGCTGTGGGCCAGAAGTCCCGCCCGGCGGGCGCCCGCGGGCAGCGCTCCCTCGGCGGCGTTGAGCTGGATTCCCTCCGGCCCGGCCCCGCTCACGCCGACCGGCAGGACGAAGGGGTAGCCATCCGTGTCCATGAAGGCGAGCAGCCGGTGCTCCGGCCGCTGTAGCCGCCTCGCCGCCCGCTGCACCTCGACGCGCGGACCCGTGCCGTTGGCCGGAGGGGCCTGCGACGGCGGCGGTGCCGCCGGCCGTAGAGCGCCGACGACCGTCGGTGCGGATTCGCACATCAGGTTCGGCCAGCAGACGATGCGCTCGACCCTGACCGTGACGGGAACGCGATCGGCGTGGTACTCCTGAAGCCAGCGGTCCCAGAACAGCCGCCCGCTCTTGCGCGGACCCAAGAACCGCTCCGACGCCGGGCCGACCACCCCCTCGAGGTAATCGCGGTCGGGCCG
>JBBQNR010000091.1:0-11068 GCA_038330145.1 Solirubrobacterales bacterium | reverse complement strand
CTCCCCCCCCAGTGACGGCGCGGTCCCCAACGGGGCCGCGCCGGTCTCTGTCTGTCCCTATTTCCACGAGGCCGTGGAGCTGATCGGGAAGCGCTGGACGGGAGCGATAGTGGTGGCCCTGCTTCCAGGCACGCGGCGCTTCAGCGAGATCGTGCAGGCGGTCCCGCAGATATCGGACAGGCTGCTGTCGATGCGGCTGCGGGAACTGGAGGCCGAGGGCGTGGTGCAGCGCCAGGTCTACGAGGGAACCCCGGTGCGGGTCGAGTACGCCCTCACCGACATGGGCCGCGACCTCGAGCGGTCGCTGTCCGAGCTGCGCCTGTGGGCGCGGCAGTGGCTCAAAGCTCGCTAGATTCCCGGCTTCGGCCCACCCGACTAGCGAAGGAGCTGCCGTGACAAAGGACGCGCCGACGACCCCTGACGACGTAAAGGCGATCGCCGACGATCGGGACGTCAGGTTCATACGCCTCTGGTTCACTGACATTCTCGGCCAGCTGAAGAGCTTTTCGATCAACCGCGAGGAGCTCGACGACGCGTTCGAGGGCGGCATGGGCTTCGACGGGTCCTCGATCACAGGCTTCAACCCGATCGAGGAGTCGGACATGATCGCCATGCCCGATCCGTCGACCTTCGACGTGCTGCCATGGCGCCCGGAGGAGAAGGCGACCGCCCGCATGTTCTGCGACGTACAGGTTCCGGGCGGCCAGCCGTACGAGGGCGACCCCCGCTGGGTGCTGCGACGCTCGCTCGAGCGCATGCGCTCGATGGGCTTCGACCAGTTCAACGTCGGGCCCGAGCTAGAGTACTTCTACTTCAAGTCCGCCGACACCAGCGGGCCGCTCGAGGTGCTGGACCGGGGCGGCTACTTCGACCTCACGACACTCGACGCCGGCTCCGACCTGCGGCGCGAGACGGTGCTTGCGCTGGAGCAGCTGGGCATCCACGTCGAATACAGCCACCACGAGGTCGGTCCTTCGCAGCACGAGGTCGACATGCGTTACGCCGACGCGCTCACCATGGCCGACGCCTGCATGACGTACCGCATCACGGTCAAGGAGTACGCGATGAAGTACGGCTTCTACGCGACGTTCATGCCGAAGCCTCTGTATGGAGAGAACGGGTCGGGCATGCACACGCACCAGTCGCTGTTCAAGGACGGCCGCAACGCCTTCTTCGACCCCGACGACCAGTACTACCTGTCCGAGATCGCAAAGTCCTACATCGCGGGCCAGCTCAAGCACGCGCGCGAGATCTCGGCGCTGTTCGCGCAGTGGGTCAACTCCTACAAGCGTCTCGTCCCCGGCTACGAGGCACCGGTCTACGTGGCGTGGTCACGCCGCAACCGTTCAGCCCTGATCCGCGTGCCGCTCTACCACCCCGGAAAGGAGCAGGCAACGCGCTGCGAGATCCGCAGCCCGGATCCCGCCTGCAACCCCTACCTCTGCTTCGCCACCCTGCTGGCGGCGGGCTTGGAGGGAATCGAGAAGGGCTACGAGCTGCCGGAGCCGATGGAGAAGAACCTTTACCACCTGTCGCCGGACGAGCGGCGAAGGCTCGGCATCGAGCAACTGCCCGAGACGCTCGGGGAGGCGATCGAGCTGGTGGCCGAGTCGGAGCTGATCCTGAAGACGCTCGGCGAGCACACCTTCACCCGTTTCGTGGAAATCAAGCGGCAGGAGTGGGACGACTACCGCAGCCAGCTTTCGCAGTGGGAGCTGGACAAGTACCTGCCGATCCTTTGAAGACAAGGACGGGGCCGCTCCGGCGACCCCGTCCCGCACTTCCGTTCGGTTGTCGGCCTCAGGCCTCGAGCTGGCGGGCCAGCTCCTGCGGGTCGCTGACGGGCAGCCGGCAGGCGAAGTTCTCGCAGACGTAGGCCGCGGGCTGCCCGTCGAGCGGCTCTCTGTCGCGCAGCAGAGGAATCTGCTCCTGCGCCTCGCTGTCGCCAGGCCTGATCGCGGCGACCACGACGTGCGGCCGGTAGGCCGAGCGCATCACCTTCACGAGCGGCTCGATCTGCTCGCCCACGACCGCGACCTCGTGCCTGGGCGCGAAGTGAAAGCCCAGCGCCTGGAGCAAATGCCCGAAGGCCTGCGGGTGGCGGCCGGCGGCCTGGTGCAGGAGGCGGAACAGCTCGACCGCACGATCCTCGTACTCGCGCTCGCCGGTGAAGGCGGCGAGCCTCTCCAGCCCCATCGCCGCCGAGGAGTTCCCGGAAGGGATCGGGTGGTCCTGGATGTCCTTGGGCCGGGTCACGAGTTGCTCGTGGTCAGATGACGTCGTGAAGAAGCCGCCGGCGGGATCGGCGTAGCGCTCGATCATCTGATCCGCCAGCTGCCGTGCCTCCGTGAACCAGCGCGTCTCGAAGGTCGCTTGGTAGAGGGCCAGCAGTGCCTCGATTAGGAATGCATGGTCCTCGAGATAGGCGTTGAGGCCGGCGCGGCCGTCCTTGAAGGTGCGCAGCAGGCGGCCGTTCTCGTCGCGCAGGTGCGTGAGGATGAAGTCCGCGCAGTCGCGTGCCGCCTGCAGGTAGTCGTCTCGGTCGAGCACCGAGCCGGCGTCGGCGAGAGCCGAGATCATGAGCGCGTTCCACGCGGTCAGCCGCTTGTCGTCGAGCCCGGGCCAGACGCGCTGCGAGCGCGCCTCGTAGAGCTTGGCGCGCGCTCGTTCGAGCAGATCGGGGTCGATGTCGTCGGTCACCACGTGCAGGACGTTGGCGCGTCCCTCGAAATTCGGCTCGGCGTCGAGGCCCCAGTGCCGGATCACGGGCTCGGCGTCTTCGCCGAGCAGCTCGCGCACCTGGTCGGACGTCCAGATGTAGAAGCGGCCTTCCTCTCCCTCCGAGTCGGCGTCCAGCGCCGAGTAGAAGCCGCCCTCCGGTGCCTGCATCTCGCGCAGGGCCCAATCGAGCGTCTCGGTGCAGATGCGCAGTGATCGCTCCTGCCCGAGCAGCTGCCAGCCGTGCAGGTAGGCACGTGCCAGCAGCGCGTTGTCGTACAGCATCTTCTCGAAGTGGGGGACGAGCCAATGGGCGTCGACGGAGTAGCGCGCGAAGCCACCGCCGACCTGGTCGTACATACCGCCCTTGGCCATCCGCTCCAGCGTTCGCTCCACCATCGTTCGGGCCTTGTCGCGCAGGTCGGGGGTCAGGCCGGGTATCGCCAGCCTGAACATGAGGAACTCGAGCGCTGAGCTGGGTGGGAACTTCGGAAAGCTGCCGAAGCCGCCGTTGACGGGATCGAACTGCTGCGCCATCGCCTCGACGGCCTCGTCCAGCACCTCGGGCGAGAGCATGTCCGGCGCGGGCCGCAGTCGAGTCGCGGCATCCAGCCCACGCACGGTCTCGGCGGCCGCGGACTCGATCTCGTCGCGGCGCGTCTGCCAGGCACTGACCACTCCCTCCAGCACCTGGCGGAAGCTGGGCATGCCGTAGCGGCTCTCCGGCGGAAAGTAAGTTCCGCCGTAGAAGGGGACTCCGTTGGGGTCGAGGAAGACGGTCAGCGGCCAGCCGCCCTGGCCGGTCATCCCCTGCACCGCCTGCATGTAGATGCTGTCGACGTCGGGCCGCTCCTCCCGGTCGACCTTGATCGGGACGAAGTGCTCGTTCATGTAGTCCGCCGTCCGCTGGTCCTCGAACGACTCGTGCTCCATGACATGACACCAGTGGCAGGCCGAGTAGCCGATCGACACCAGCATCGGCTTCTGCTCCTGCTTGGCCCGTCCCAGTGCCTCCTCGCCCCACGGATACCAGTCCACCGGGTTGTCCTTGTGCTGGAGCAGGTACGGGCTGGTCTCTTCGGCGAGGCGGTTGGCCATGGTGAGGTCCTAGTGCCCCTTCCAGCAATCCACACCCGCTCTGGCTCGCTGCAAACCTTCGCCTGCAAGCGTCCTCAGTCGCCCCTGTACCGCCAGCACAGGGGCTCCCTGCGTCCTTGGCAGGCTCCGTTTTCGCGGCCAGCAGCGGGCCTGGATTACCAGAAGGGGCACTAGGGGCGCTCGGCGCGCAGCTCGGCGCGCTTGATCTTCCCGCTCGCCGTCTTGGGCAAACGCTCGCGGAACTCGAGGATCCGTGGGTACTTGTAGGGCGCGGTGGTCAGCTTCACGTGCTCCTGGAGCTGCCGGGCAAGCTCTTCCCCCGCGTGCTGTCCCTCGCGCAGAACGACGATCGCGCGCACGACGGCGCCGCGCTCCTCGTCTGGTGCCGAAACCGCCGCGGCTTCTGCGACCGCCGGGTGCTGCACGAGTGCCGACTCGACCTCGAAGGGACCGATGCGGTACCCGGCCGAGAGAATGACGTCATCCATGCGGCCCTCGAACCAGAGGAAGCCTTCCGGGTCGCGTCGGACCCGGTCCCCTGTGTGCCAGCGCTCGCCGTCGAAGGGCTCGGCGCCGAGGTATCCGCGAAAGAAGGTCGGCACGCTCGCCGGATCGAGGCAGAGCTCTCCCTCGTCGTTTGGCGAGCCGTGCTCGTCGAGCACCTCGAGCGTGAAGCCTGGCAGGGCCCTGCCCATCGATCCCGGCCGAACCTGCACCCCCGCGGGCATGCCGGTCAGCTGTCCCGTCTCCGTCTGCCCGTAGCCGTCGTGGATGTCGAGGCCGAGCGCGTCGGCGAAGACGCGCATCACCTCGGGGTTCAGTGGCTCGCCGGCCGAGACGAGATGTCGAAGCGCCGGCAGTCGTAATCCCTCCAGCGATGCCCGTTTCGCGATCATCCGGTACTCCGTCGGCGCCTGGCAGAGCACGTTCACCTGCTCACGCGCCATCACGGTCAGCCGCTCGGAGGGGTCGAAGCGGCCCTCGTGGACCAAACAGGCGGCGCCTGTGCTCCATGGAGCAACGAACGAGTTTCGCGCCGACTTCGACCATCCGCTTGCCGCGGTGCACCAGACCAGCTCACCGCGTCGTGCGCCAAGCCAGTGCTGCGCCTGCACCGATTGACCCCACAGGTACCGCTGCGTGTGGACCACGCCGCGGGGCTCGCCGACCGTGCCGGAGGTGAAGATGGTGAGCGCGGGGTCGTTCCATTCGGTGGCTGTAGCGGTCGGCGCGGTCGATACGGGCAATCCTCCTTCGTCGACGCTCACGCAGCGCGGCGGCTCCTCGATCAGGTCGAGTGCCGCCTCCAGCTGCTCGCGATCGCGTTCGGCGTACAGCACCACCGCCGGCCTTGCCTGCCGCAGCCGGAAAGCGATGTCGTTGCTGCGCAGCTGCTCGGAGCACGGCATCGCCACGGCACCCAACCGCCACGCCCCCAGAAGCGCGAACACCCACGCGGGCCGCGCACCCATCAGCGTCATCACGCCCTGTCCACGTTCGACCCCCAGGGCCTGTAGCGCCCCGGCCATGCGGCCCGCCTCGGAAGCGACGTCCCCGTACGTGTAGCTGTGCCGGTCGCCATCCACCGAGATCGAGCGCAGTGCCTCCGCGTTCGGCCGCTCGCGCCCGAGGCGTTCGACCACGTCGGTCGTGAAGTTGAAGCGCGCCGGCGTCACCGCGTCACTGATCTCTCGCCATGTGCCGGCGGAACCAGTCCCGCTCGCGGTCCGAGTTCTCTGTCGGCGTCAGCAGGTCGAACAGCAGCGTCGCAAACCCCGCATGCTCGAGCGGCCTGGGCCACCTCGACGTTACGTGGGCTGAGCCGGCTGCTTCCGCTGCCATGTGCGAACAGGACGAAGCCGCACGGGCGCTGCGCGACCGCCAGGCGACCAGGCGGCTGCGCCGAGCCGACCACCACATCCCGTTGCTCGATCGTCATTCGGCTGTCGGCGCACATATCCGGGCCAGATAGTACGGTCAGAGGCGATGCAGACCCGGCTGGCCGTGGCCGCAACCCTCCTCGTTGCGATGGCGCTCGCCGGCGTCGCAGTCGCGGACACCACAACCGTGGACGACCGCCGAAACGTTCGCGCAAACCTGTTCGACATCAAGCGGGCGAGCGCGGGCCACAGAAGCAACCTCCTCCGTCACACGGTCGATACGTTCAGGTCCTGGCGTTCCAAGGAGCTGAAGATGTCGCGACGGCAGCCGCGCATAATCTGCATCTACGTCTGGAAGGCGGGCCGCGACGCCGGCAAGAAGCAGGACTTCGAGATCTGCTCTGCCTTCAAGGACGGCAAGCTGCGCGCGAGCGTGCTTCAGGTGAGGCCGAAGCGCAAACGCGTCGGCACGGCGAAGGTGCGCCGGCTCAGCAAGCGCAGCATCACCTACGACCTCGACCCCAAGGCTATCGGCGATCCGGACTCCTACCAATGGCAGGCTGTCAGCGGCTACACCGGCAAGGGTTGCCCGAGGGACCCGCCCTACCAGTTCGGCTGTGACGACAGCGCGCCGACCGGAGGCGTGCGCGTCCACGACCTGACCCTTACCCCTGCCCCCTGACACAGGTCGCAGCGCATAACCGGCGTTGCGGTACGACTGACGCCTATCCTTTAGCCGCATCCGCCTGGAGTCGTTCTCGCACCTGTGGGACAAATCCGGTGATGGTGTGGTCCAACACCGCATTCATTCCCTGATCGCGTCGCCTGAGCATGTCCAGGCGCGGCAAATGGCGCATCACCCCCAGGTCGGGACGCCTGCGGCCAAGCTTGCGCATCCATTCCGCTCTCGACTTCGTCACATAGTGGTTGACGCGCAGAAGTGACATCGAGGGCGACGTGGTCATGCCATCGTTGATGGGCCGTTTTAGCTCGTCTACGGGTACGCCACTCTCGTAGGAGAAGTGATGGCCCGAAAGCGGGCGACCCGCTCGGGTCGGATCGACGATGCTCTTTATGTGGGTACCTGGTTTCGGAGCATCGGCCCTCCAGACGTAGTTCTCGATCACCAGTCCAGGCGGAGGCGTGACATGGCCTGACGTGCCGAACTGGGCCAGGTTCACTCCGACGGCTGGAAACTGCTCGAACTCCACCAGAATCTCAGGTAACGATCGCGTCGTAGGGGAAAACAAAAACTCATCGATATCCAAGAAGGCGATCCAGCGTGAGTCGCTGCGGTGCTCCTGCAGACAATCAGAATAGGCTCCGTACTGGCCCGGCTCCTCGGGCCAATCGCTGGGCACGACAACGCCCGCATCTATGTGAGGGGCCAACTCCTCGACATGGTTGTCGATGCTGAGATTGTTGTAGAGGAAGAAGCGCTCAGCGCCGACAACCCTGTGGAACTCGATCCATTCGCGCAGGTAAGGCGCCTCGTCACGATAGACGGCACAAATGGATAGGTAGGGCTTCGAGCTTGGTCTCACTCGGACGAGGGCGCCGTCTGTTTCGCCACCGGCAGAGCTATTCGTAAAGCTTGATCACGCGCACGGTGCCCTGCGGCGCCGCCTCGACGCAGAGGTAGCAGAGCACGCACTCGTCGAGGTTCTGCTCGACGATCTCGAGCGTGCCGTCCTCGCGTTGCGCGTAGATGTCGACGGGACAGACCTCGGTCAGCTTGCGCGCCAGCTCCGGGTCGGCGGCGACCGGCTGGTCCACCTCGACGTCGATGAAGAGCGACCGGTCGGCGCCGTTCTTGCTCACCTGGCACCAGCCTTCTGTCCCAGCCGTTCCTTCACGAGCTTGGGGATGTGGGCGATCTCTTCGGCGACGGCGATGCCGGCCTCCTCGAGGCGGGTGATCTTCTCCGCCGCCGTGTCCTCCTTGCCCTCGACGATCGTGCCGGCGTGGCCGAAGCTCATGCCGGGCATCTCGTCCATGAAGCGACCGGCCATGAAGGCGACGATCGGCAGGCGCGAGTTGTTCTCCTTCACCCAGCGCGCGAGCTCCGCCTCCATCCGCCCCCCGGGCTCGGAGTAGATGACGATCGCCTCCGTGTCCTCGTCCGCCTCGAACAGCGGAATCAATTCGGCATAGGTGGAGCCGATGATGGCGTCACCACCGATCGAGACCGCCGTCGACTGCCCGAGGCCCGCGGCCGTGAGGGTGCTGGAGATCTCGGTGGTCATGCCTCCGCTGCGAGACATCACCCCGACGGGTCCGGGGGTGTATGCCTTCGCGGCGTCCTTGGCGGGCCCTCCGATGCCGCCCATCTTGGCCACGCCAGGGCAGATGATGCCGAGGCAGTTGGGGCCGATGATGCGCGCACCACGCAGGTTCGCAAGCTCGACCATCTGCGCAACCTGATAACGAGGGATGCGCTCGGTCACGATCACGATCAGCTTGACTCCCGCCTCGATCGCCTCGAACACCGCGTCGCGCGTGAAGGCGGGGGGGACGGTGACGACTGAGCCATAGGGCACCTCGCCGTTCGCCTCGACGACCTGCTCGACGGTGTCGAAGACAGGCACGCCGTGAACGTCGCGGCCCTTGCGGCCAGGCGTGACGCCGCCCACGACCTTGGAGCCGTAGTCGAGGCATTCCCTTGTCAGGTTGACCGCCTCTCGCCCGGTGATGCCCTGGACGATGAAGGTGGTGTTTTCGTCAATTAGGATCATCCCTGGATCTTCTCCACGGCCCTCCGCGCCGCCTCGTGCATCGAGACCGAGCGGTCGCAGTATTCGACGCCGTACTTCTCGAGGATCTTGAAGCCCTCCTCCTCCCAGGCGCCTGGTATGCGGAAGATCGCGATCTTGTCCGCGGGGTCGTGCCCAAGCTCGATGCAAGCCTTGATCGCCCCTCGCGCGACGATGTCCACGCGGGTGTTGGAGACAATGCTCATCATGACCGCGATCTTGTCGACCCCAGGCTTCGACAGCACGAGCTTCGTCAGCTCGCTCGCCTTGTGCACGCTCGGGTTGCCGCCGATCTCGCAGTAATTGGCGGGCTTGCCGCCGAACTTGCGTACAGCGTCGAACAGCGTCAGGCTGCCACCGCCAGCGCCGATCACGAGCCCGAGGTTGCCGTCGAACTCGGTCACGTTCCCGGCCACGCCGCGATGGTCCACGGCGTCGATCTGCTCACCGCGGATCTCGAACTCGGTCGGGTCGCGCGCCAGCCGGGTCTCCTCATCTCCGACGCCGAGGTCCTTCAGCAGCTTCTGCTGGTAGGGGCGGGCCTCTGTCTCCATGTCCATGTGGCAGTCGACCGCTATCAAGGTCCCGTCCTCGAGTTGGGCGAGCGGGTTTATCTCAGCCAGGGTCATGCCGTAGTCGACGAACAGCTTCGCCAGGCGCGACAGGATCGGGGTCAGGCGGTTGAGGGCGGACCCCGTGACACCGACGGAGGCGATCACCCGCTTGGCCTGGTAATCGGACTGGGGCAGGATGGTCGAGAAATGACCCCGCCCGACATGGTCGGGGTGGGTCTCGTTGACCTCCTCGATGTCGATCCCGCCCATGTCACTGAAGACCATGATGGGCAGCTTGCGGACACCGTCGAAGGTCACGCCGGCGTAGTACTCCTGCTTGATCGGGGCCCGGCTGTCCACCAGCACACCACGCGGCATGTGCCCGTTGATCTCGAGCTGGAGGATCTCGTCGGCCAGTCCGGCGGCCTCCTCCGGCGTATCGGCGAACTTGACCCCGCCGGCCTTCATGCGGCCGCCGGTCAGCACCTGCGATTTGATCACCACGGGCCCGTCGATGTCCGAGGCGATCTGCTTTGCCTCCTCGGCCGACTTCGCGAATCCGTGGCGCGACATCGGGATTCCGGCCCGGTCCAGGATCCGGCGACCCTCGTACTCGAAGAAGCGCATAAGGCCGGAACCCTAGCGCGACGGCAGGAGAGGGGCACAATTGGCTTTGTCATGGGGTTGGTCAGGGGACTTTTAGTACGACCGTTCGTTTGGTATAGTGGCCGCGCTGATGGAACTCGGAACCGCGGATACAGCCCCCGAGGCCCAGGCCGGACCGGCCCAGACGCTCGACGGCGTGGCCGGGAGCGCCGGCGGCGTACAGGCCACGGACGGCAGGCGCGCACGCGGTGACCGCACCCGGCAGACGATCCTCGATCGCGCAGTCCAGATCGCCTCGGCCGAAGGCCTCGAAGGCCTTTCGATCGGGCGACTCGCATCCGACCTCGGCGTCAGCAAGAGCGGTCTATTCGCCCACTTCGGCTCCAAGACCGAGCTTCAGCTTGCGACGGTGGACGAGGCGCGGCAGGTGTTCATTCGCGAGGTGATCGGTTCAGGGCCGGCGGACTCAGGCATCGGAGGCGTGATGTGGCTGACGGATGCCTGGCTCGGCTACATGGAGCGTGAGGTGTTCGTGGGTGGCTGCTTCTTCGCGGCCGCCTCGATCGAGTTCGACAGCCGCCCTGGCCCCGTCCGCGACCGTGTCGCGTCGATGATGGGCGAGTGGCTGCTGGCGCTCGAAGCCGCCATCCAGGACGCCCAGGAGTCGGGCGAGCTGCCGAGGGATCTCGACAGCGAGCAACTCGCCTTCGAGATCAACTCGCTCGGCCTGGGCGCCAACTGGGCGTTCCAGCTCTATCGCGACGACGCCGCCTTCTCCCGTGCCAGGACCGCCATCCACGACAGGCTCTTCACGACCGAAGCCATCAGGTCTGCAACGCGGGAAGGCGGGCTCGCAGGCCTGCCCGGCACGGTCGTCACCGAGCGCGACGAGCAGGCTGCTCGAAATTCGCTTCGCAGCCAGATCGCAAAGCTGGAGCGAGAGCTTTCCGCATTGTTCGTGTCGGCCTATCCCGGCCGCCCACTCGAGTGGCAGGTCAGCTCGCCCGGTGGCGGCGGTCCGCGAGTGCTCGACGTCGGAGATTTGGAGGCGCTGCGCGACGAGCTGGCCGGCCGTGTCGAGGCGATCCGCCGCGAGTTGAGCGAGCGGTCCAAGCTCGAAGGCGAGAGCCGCCAGCACATCGAGGCGCTGATCGCCGATCCCGCCAGTCACAAGTGGGAGCGCATCTCCAACGACGACATCGGCGACCCCGGATGCAAGTACTGGCACTCCACCCCTAGGTTCGGCCTGATCGGGATGCTGATGGGCTGGTGGAGGGTCAAGATTTCATCGGGCTGCCCATGACGACCGGGGGAGAGGGGAGCTAGATGGTTCGCACTGCCGCCGACCGGGCCTTTCTGCCGGCAAAGAACCTCTTCGAGCAGGTGGGGGACATGATGATCCTCACCGGCAAGACGATCGTCTCTGCAATCCGCCCGCCCTACCCCTACGGCGGCGAGT
>JBBQNR010000090.1:0-11145 GCA_038330145.1 Solirubrobacterales bacterium | reverse complement strand
CAGACGAGCCGCTCCCTTGACAGATACATCCGCGTCCGCAATCTGCACTTCGACGCCGATTCACCCTGGCTGTGGCTGGGCAAGAAGAGCCGCCTGACCGATACCGGCCTGGCCCAGGTCCTCCGCCGCCGCGGCGCCCTGGCCGGCATGCCCAGGCTGCACCCGCACCTGTTCCGCCACACCTTCGCCCACCAGTGGCTGTCCGACGGCGGCACCGAGGGCGACCTGATGCGCCTGGCCGGCTGGAAGAGCCGCGAGATGCTCACCCGCTACGGCGCCTCCGCCGCAGACGAACGGGCACAGGAGGCCTATCGGCGCCTTCGATCGTGAGGTCGAAACCAATGGTCCCAACGATGCTCGCTGTGGAACGATGGGACCTGCATGGCTGAAGCCGACGACCTAATCAAGCTTGCCGACGGTCTGGCGACCGAGATCCGCAAGGCTGGCGTCAACGCCAAGACCGAAGAGGATGTGCGGATCAACGTGGAGCTGGCTCTGCGACCGGTGCTGGAGCGCTTCGGATTGCGCGTCGAACCACGTTACGAGAAGGGCATCCCACGCGGCACCACCGCCTACGGACGGGCTGACGCGATCTATGGCGGTGTGTACATCGAGTACGAAGGCCCGGGCAAGCTTGAGCGGGCGGCGACACGGGCAGCGTCGATTCAGCAGGTTCAGGAGTATCTCGTCGGAGCAACTCCTCAGGCCGAAGAGGAACGCCGAACCCCGCGTCTTGTCGGCGTTGCACTCGACGGGAGCCGAATGATCTTCGTGCGGCCGCGCGGTCCACGAAGCACAGCCTTGGACTACTACCACCCGGAACCAGCGGCCCCGGCCGATAGCGACGACCGATGGTCGGTCACCGATCCCTTGCACATCACGCGCGAGAGCGTCGCTCAGCTACTTCACTACCTGCGAGCCTTGGCGCGCGAGCCGCTGACTGCGGTTGCACTCGCACGCGCCTTCGGTCCCGAGAGCGAGATCGGCCCAAGGCTGGTGGGGGCCTTCTACGAGCGTCTCATTGATCGTAGAAGCACTCTCGCCGAGACGCTGTTTGCCGAGTGGGACCGAATATTCGGGATCGTCTACGGGCAAGATGCCGCCAAGGAAGCGCGCGATGCCCAGATACTGGGCGATCTGTACGGGGTAAAGAGTCCGGATCTTAAGCGCCTATTCTTCGCCGTCCATACCTACTACGCGCTCATCATGAAGCTCCTTGCAGTTGAGGTCGCATCGCTCCAGCAAGGCTCGTACATCACATCGTTCGTGGAGGAGGTCGATGGCCTCGATGACGACGGCTTCGACCGAAAGCTACAGGCGCTGGAGGATGGCAGTGAGTTCCGCCGGCTCGAGATCACCAACTACCTCGAGGGCGACTTCTTCCGCTGGTACCTCTCGGCGTGGGACGACAAGCTGCGATCGCTAATCCGCGACTGCGTACGGCGTCTGGACGCCTTCGAGCCGAGCAGCGGCGTCGTTCGACCTGACCTAGCGCGAGACATTCTCAAGCACCTGTACCAGTACCTCGTACCGAAGCAGCTCCGGCATGACCTAGGCGAGTACTACACACCGGACTGGTTGGCCGAATTCCTCTTGAATGAGGCTGGTTACGAGGGCGATCCTCAGCATCGCGTCCTGGATCCGGCCTGCGGATCAGGAACCTTCCTTGCTCTGGAGATCGCGCGCGCAATCAGCTTTGCCGATCGCAACCTATTGGCAGAGCGGGACCTCGCGCATCAGATCGTCCGCAATGTGGTCGGTTTCGATCTCAATCCGCTGGCCGTGTTGGCGGCGCGTACGACCTACCTGCTCTCGCTTGGACATCTCCTTCGCTACGTTCGACCGCTTGAGATCCCGGTTTATCTCTGCGACTCGGTCCTGCTCCCACGGCCACAGGCTGGAGGGTTGATCAGCCGGGGCCGCGAGTTGCTGTCGAGTGTCGGGCTGTTCATTGTCCCGGGTGCCATCGATGATGGCGACAAAATGGCGCGGTTCACGGATGTGCTCGAGAGGGCCGTGCGAGGCGATCACGATCCTGATGGGCTGATCGAGACCGTCGAGCGCCGAGTCACTCAGTTGGATGACTCCGACCGGGAGTTGCTTCGCGAACTTTACGCAAAGCTTCGCGATCTCGACGCGCAGGGCCGGAACGGCATCTGGCCCCGGATCATCAAGAACTCGTTCGCGCCGCTGTTCGTGAGCCGTGAGCGATTCGACTTCGTCATCGGAAACCCGCCCTGGGTCAACTGGGAGAGTCTGTCCGACGAGTACCGACGCGCGACCCGTCGGCTCTGGGTCGAGTACGGGCTGTTCTCGCTTCGTGGCCATGAGGTCAATCTCGGCGGCGGCAAGAAGGATCTCTCCATGCTGATGCTCTATGCATCGGCTCAGAATTACCTGCGCCCTGAGGGGATGCTGGCCTTCCTGATAACCCAGACCCTCTTCAAGAGCGCGGGCGCGGGCGCCGGCTTCCGCCGGTTGCGACTCTCGGACACGACGCCTCTGGGGGTCCAAGTTGTTCACGACATGACGTCGCTGCAACCGTTCGAAGGCGCCACGAACCGAACGGCCGCGGTGGTGATGAAGCGAGACGTGGATACGGCCTATCCGGTGCGGTGGGTCCACTGGCGGCGCAAGGGAAAGGGAGGCCCTCGGACCAATGCACCGCTTGATGAGGTCTTGAGGAATGTAGAGCTTGACGAGATGGAGGCCCGGCCGCTCCGCGCGGACGCGACATCGCCGTGGCTGACGGAGTCTTCCGAGGCGGCCGGTACGGGCCATGCCATCGGCAAGTCAGCCTACCGAGCCTACGCTGGTTCGTTCACTGGAGGCCTTAATGGTGCCTATTGGGTGGAGGTGCTGGCGGAGCGAACCGACGGGACGTTGCTAATCCGGAACCTTCACGACATCGGAAAGATCAAGGTTCAGCCGGTCGAGACGACGATTGAACCGGACCTGGTCTATCCGCTCTTACGTGGGCGGGATGTCGGCCGCTGGCGGGCGAAGCCCTCCATATCGATCATCCTGTCTCAGGATCCTGATCGACGCATTGGGTGGGACGCCAGTTGGCTGCGGACGAAGTTGCCGCTGACGTTCGAGTATCTGTCCAACTTCGAAGAGCAACTCCGAAAGCGCGGTAGTCGCGTCGTTCGTAATCTGATCGAGAAGGGTCCCTTCTACTCGATGTACGCAGTCGGGCCGTACACGATGTCGACGTGGAAGGTCGTCTGGCGCGAGCAAGCATCGGCTATGACGGCCGCGGTGGTCGGCCCTGTCGGAGTTCGGCCCGTCATTCCGGACCACAAGCTGATGTTGGTCCCCTGCGAGAGCGAACTCGAAGCGCAGTTCGTGTGCGGGGCCCTCAATTCTTCGATCGTCAGACAGATCGTCGCCAGTTACACGATCAGTACAAGCATCTCTACGCACGTTCTGGAGCATGTGAAGGTCCCTCGCTTCGATCCGAAGAGCGGTGTCCATTTCGACATCGCACACGAAGCGCAGCGAATACCGGCAGGCGAAGGCAGCGAAGCGGAGCTTGACCGGCTCGTCGCGAAGTTGTGGGAGTAAGTGGCTGTGTCAGTGCTGGATGCGGTTCAGGAAGTGCTCGATGAGGCTGGTGGGCCGCTGAGGGTCGAAGAGATCACCGCGCGAATCTTGGATTCAGGCGCGTGGCAGACACAGGGCAAGACTCCGACGGCGACAGTGCATGCTCGGTTGGCCAGCGACATCAAGAAGCGAGGCGAGCAGTCCCGGTTCATTCGAACAGCTCCCTCGACGTTTGCCCTTCGGCACGTCGCCGAGGCCACCCGTGACGCGCCGCACCCAAAGCCGGCAGGGACGCCAAAGGGACCGATGTCCTTCACCGACGCCGCCGAGGCCGTTCTTAAGCAGCAGGCAAGTGGGAAGCCGCTGCACTACAAGGCCATCGTTCAGGCTGCAATCAAGAACGGGTGGCTCGTTACGAGCGGTCAGACGCCCGAGGCGACGCTGTACGCCTCGCTCATCTCGGAGATTGACCGGGCCACGAAACGCGGCGACAAGCCAAGGTTCACGCGGCAGCCCAAAGGTACTTTCGGCTTGAGCAAGTGGTCCGACTCAAAGCTCGAGAACCAGATCGAAGCGCATAACCTGCGCGTCAAGCAGCAAGTGCTTGCGCGCTTGAGAGAGATGCAACCTTCCGACTTCGAGGCCCTCATCGGCGAACTTCTCGCGAAGATCGGTTTTGAGGAGGTCGTGGTGACCAAGCCCTGGCATGACGGCGGGATCGATGTCCGGGGAACCCTGGTCGTTGGGGACGTAATCCGCACGCACATGGCGGTTCAGGCGAAGCGGTGGAAGCCCAACGTGAGGGCGCCCACCGTTCAGCAGGTGCGCGGCAGTCTTGGGGCGCACGACCAGGGCCTGATTATCACGACCAGTGACTTCGGCAAGGGCGCCCGCGAGGAGGCGTCCCGGACCGATGCCGTCCCGGTCGCTCTGATGAACGGCGAACAGCTCGTGAATCTACTGGTCGAGCATCAGATCGGTGTCGAGCGAGCGAGTCATGACCTGTTGCAGCTCTCTGAGGCGGGAGACACAGACCCTGGCGAAGGCGCCTGAAGGTCGAGAGGGAGGGCAATGCCGGACATCGGTGAGCTCGTCGTCGGCGCTTGGCTGACCCAGGTCGAGGGCTACGATTTCGTCGTCTATAACCAGCGGCCTGGTCGTGACCTGCCGGAGTCGGTCGCGCCGAAGGGGCTCGCCGGCGTATCGGCTCGGCTGGGTGAACTCGACGTCATCGGGCTGCACACGCCGAAGCGCGAGAGCTACCTGGCCGAGTGCACGACCCATCTGGGTGGAATGCTCTATGCCGGTGGCCCGGGCGCATCGGTCGAGAAGCTGAAGCGCAAGTTCGCGCTCTCGTCCGCCTACGCTCAGGTTCTCGAAGAGCGCACTGAGCTGAAGCCCAAGCTGGCCTTCTGGTCGCCCAAAGTCCCGAAGGCGGTCATCGACCGCGTCCGCGAGGTTGAGAACACCGCCAACCGACCGATCGAGGTCGTCGCCAACGACGCGTACACCGACCGGGTCAATCAGCTCATCGACGCAGCAAGCCGGCGGACGACCGGCACTGGCAACGACTTCTACCGGACGCTGCAGCTCCTGACGCACCTGTCGCGCTCGCCGTTCGTCGACCTGCCGAAGCCGACCCGAAGGCGCGTCGCCGAAGCGGCGGCGGAGATGGTGACCGAAGCGCCAATCCTGCCATGGAGCGAGGTCGTGAAGGTCCACCGGACCCAGGCCGGCATCCGGGCACCGCGCGGCGGCAGCGAGGCATCGATCATCTGCAACACCGGCGCGCATGGGCCATATCCGGACCGCTTCCTCGGGCCCGATGTCCTCCACTACGTCGGGCGCGGCCTCGAGGGCGACCAGGAATTCGACCGCGACAACGAATCGCTGCGCCAGGCGATCGAACGTGGGGTGCTGATCCGCGTCTTCGAGCAGCTCGGCAAGAACAAGTACGTCGACCATGGGGTCTGGGAGGGAGTGGGCGAGCCCCTGTGGCACCACGAGGCAGGGAACAACCGCCGGCTGGTGGTGTTCTCCGCCGTCTCTCTCCCAAGCTGTAGGAGCGGGGGAGTGCGTGCCTGAATCCCTGATGTTCGTCCAGTTCCCCCATCCAGGCTCCGAACACCGGCCGACCGGATCCTCGATGGAGTGGAATCGCCGCGACCACGCCCGGAAGTTCCTCAAGGCTCACGGCGCGTACATCTCGCAGGGAGAGCTGCGAACCGGATCCTTCGTCTTCTGGGGCGAGTGGGAACCGCAATCCCGGGTGCTGGAGACGTTTCCGAACCAGGGCCGTGATAACCCGCGCTGGCTCCATGAGCCCTTCTGGAGGGTGCCGCGCCATTCGCGGCTGCTGCAGAACACGGACCCGCTCGTGTTCGGCGATCGGTTCCTCTACAGCAACTGTCGCCAGGGGAGGAATCGGAAGCTGCGTGAGCTCACGCCTGGCTCGCTGGTGGTCTTCGGATCGAAGCTTCTGGGTGAGTTCATCCTGGATACGGTGTTCGTGGTTGGCGACGGCGCCGAAGACTTCGCGACGGGATCGGCCGACGAGGTTCAGTGCGAGGACTGGGTCCGCGCGGTGGTGTTCGAGCCCCTTCGCCTGAGCGCGAAAGGTGGAAGCGAGGTGTTCCGGCTGTACCGAGGGAAGACGTACGAGGAAGCGCCCTCCGGCCCGTTCAGCTTCGTTCCGTGTAGACCATACGATGCGGACGGCTCTGCGTTTCCGAGGCCCGTACTCCGACTGTCCCGTCGGTGGATCCAGCCAAACCTCGCGATGGGCGCCAAGGCCACGGCGGCCAGCACGGCGGAAATACGGGAGCTGTGGGACGAGATCGTCGACCAGGTGGTCACCAAGGCCGGACTCGCTCTCGGAGTCCACCTGGAGGCTCCACCGCATGCAGACGATGGCGAGTCGGGAGAATGACAGTTTGGCGACTGGAGGCGCTGCGCAACCTTCTTGTGGCCGAGGGGATTCCGGTTGGGATACGGATCGCGTGACGATGTGAGCGAGCAATGGCGGCCTGCCGAGGTCATCGATCGATACCGGTCGCTGCTGGCGGCAGTCGGCTCGGTCGCGGACGAGCTCGACGGCGTCACCCTGACGTCGCACTGGCCGCTGGTCGGGACCGCGCCGCGGCGGGTGCTGGTCATCGGCCAGGCAGTCTTCGGTTGGATTCCGAGCTGGCATGCCGCGCAGCTCTCGACGTCGGCAGGCATGGAGGAGGTACTGGCCGAGACGCAGCTTGCCTGCTACGAGCGTGCGGACCCGATGGATTGGATCGTCGAGAACCGCGTCCGGAGCTCGCCGTTCTGGCGCACCGTGCGCCTGACGATCGAGCGCCTCTATCCGGGATCGCCGTCGCCGTGGTACAGCCACGTCGCGTGGGCCAACCTCTATCCGGTGGCTCGCAACGACGTCAAGGGCAATCCCGACGGGACGCTGCGGGAGGTGCAGACCCGACCGGCAGCGGAGCTGATCGACGCCGTGGCGCGGGCGCTCGAGCCGGACCTCATCCTGGTCCTGGCCGGCACCTTCTGGTGGCCATTCAGCGAGCGCTTGGCGTTGACTGGCTCGCTTGGTGTCCAGCGGCCGCTGCTCGGTCTCGGACTACGGCACGGGCGGCCGTGGGTCATCGGCATGCATCCCGGCGGGGCTCAGCGCCGCGGGTGGGGCGCTGAAGTCTATGCCGATCGCATCATCGCCGCGGTCGAAAGGCTCGGCCCCAAGGCAGGATGACACGCGGGTGCGCGCTCATGTCGTGATCGCGAGGGCTCACGAGTTCGAAACCGAAGAGACGTGCTTCGATCGCGATTGGCATTCCATGACACCGGTGGACTGCTGCGAATGTGTCGGCCAGCTCGCCGGCGATGCCGCTGGGTAAGCGCTCGCGTGCGAGAGGCATGGCCGGGTCATCCTCCACCGCGACCCGCAGTGGCACCCCAGCACTCCAGCTCGCGGCAAACGCCGGGAGGATGTCGTCGCCTTCGAAGAGGACATCTCTATCGGCTCGCCGGGCCTCGTCGATGTCGTGTGCAAATGCGACGCACGTCAGAGTGGCGACGGCCTGCTGCCGCAGGCAGAGATCGGCGATCGGTTCCGCCAGGTAATCAGCTGCCGGCCTGTCCACGAAGTAACGGATGGGATTCGACGCAGGCTCCTGGTGCTAGGTTCGCATCCTGATGTCATCAACGGGTCGGTGTTGCATGCCATAGGTCTCAGACGCGAGCTGCCCGAACGATGACTTTCCGGATCCAGTGGTCCCGCCCACGAGGTAGATCATCCGGCCTCTACTCGACGAAGCCGTCGTACCGGGAGTGCGTTGCCATCTGCTTCACCTCACCAGGACTTCGGGCGCGCAGGGACCAATCTCATCGACGGTCTGCTCGGCGGTCTGATCGGACGCATCGAGCCAAAGGCCGATGTGGGGCGTGGTGCGCAGCAGTTCGTGGAGCGCCTCGACTGTCCAGCTTCCGTTAGACGTTTGATCGTGGGTCATCGAGCGGTCGGCCGTCGACGAGGTAGTCCGTCCTGCGGGCATCACGCGCCGCCAGGGCGGCAGCCACGCGCCGCGCCATGTGCTCAGGCAAGAACTGGTCGAGGGCGAAAGGGGCGACAAAGCGGTACTCACTCAGCTCTTCGGGAGGGAGCGACACGTTGGCAAGTTCCATGGCACCGAGCAGGCCGCCATCGAAGATGAACATGAGGCCATCGGTCTTTGGGTCGCGCGCCGGCACCCAGTCGACGCACAGGAGACGCCCCAGGGCTCGGTCCATGCCGAGCTCCTCGGCGACCTCCCTGGCAGCAGCTTCGTGTGGCGACTCACTCGCCTCGACCAGGCCGCCCGGATTCTCCCAGCGCTCCTTGTAGGTTGGCTTGACCAGCAGCACGTAATTGCGGTCGTCGACGAATAGGACCCCGGCCCCGACCCGCTTGGCTGGCAGGGCTCGGTACCAGGCGCGGATGCGATCGACGTCGTCCGGGGTCTGCTCCGCGGCCTCATTGCCGATGAGTTCGGGGGCGACAAGGCTGAAAACGACCAGGTCGACCCGACCGGCATTCGTGAAGCCGGCGTTGCGGGCGATGCCCTCGCGCGTCAGGCCGGCCTTCTCGGCCACCCGTTGCGAGGCGGGGTTGCCGGTGGCGGCGCGGAACACCAGGCGCTCGAAGCGTTGCTCCATCAGCAGCCAGCGGGCGATGGCGACGACCGCCTCCACGGCCAGTCCCTGACCGCGCGCCCAAGGGGCGACCCAGTAGCCGATCTCGCTGGAGCGGGCGCGCCAATCGGTCCGCTTGAGCCCGAAGGAGCCGATGAGCCGATCATCCGCGCGCCGGATGGCGGCCCACTCGATGCCCTCTCCGGATGCGCGAAAGCCCGGCGCCATCTCGGTGCACCACGCGAGCGCGTCGGCGTCGGTGTACGGGTTCGGCAATGGCAGCCATCGCTGGGTCAGCTCATCGCGACAGGCGAGCGCGACATCGAGCGCATCCTCGCCGCGGTAGGGACGGAGTAGGAGCCGCGGCGTCTCGATGCTGACGCCGGGAAACGTCTGGGTTTCAGTCACTGCTTGACCGCGCTGAGATCGAGGAACGCCGCCATCCGTTCGGGGTCGTACTGCACGGCGCCAAGGGTAGAGCAGCCGCAGCCACACGAATCACGATGGGCAGGACGCCGAGGTCCGCACCTCGCTGCTGTGCGTCCGCGACAATGGGACAGTGGCTGCGCAGACGCAGGTCATCCTGCTGATGAAGGGCCCGCCCGGGAGCGGCAAGAGCGCGCTCGCTCGCGAACTCGGTCGCACTCTCGGATGGCCCGTCATAGACAAGGACGATGTCCGCGATCTGCTGCCGGACGAGATCGGCGGCGTCTCGTACGAGGCGATGCTTGCGATCGCCCGCCGCCAGTTGCTCTTGGGAATGAGCGTCATCGCGGACAGCCCGCTGGGCTACGAGCGCGGCTACCGCGCCGCGCTGCGGATCGCGAAGGAGGCCTCCGCTCTGGTGGCCGTAGTCGAGTGTGTCTGCTCCGATGAGGCCGAATGGCGCCGCCGCATCGAGGCCCGGAGCTCGATGGACCTGGTGAGCCATCACGCGACCGACTGGCAGCGGGTTCGCGACTTCTTCGCCCGCACCGCCGCAGAGCCCTTCGTCGTCGACGTGCCGCATCTCACCGTCGACACCGCGTCGGCTGATCTTGCGAGCACGACCGATGTCGTCTTGGACTGGATCAGGCGCGTCACGCACCCTACCGATCCCTACGCTCCGCTCAAGGACAACGCCTGGCGCGAGGTCGCCGAGCTCGACACCCGCCTGGAGCGCGGCGAGATCGACGATGCGGGATGGCACGCCAAGATTGCGCGGCTGATCGTGCCGGCCTACCTGGCCGCGGAGACGCCGTGGGAAGGATCGGGCAAGAGTGGAAGCGCCGAGGACTGGGAGCACGCGCGCAGCCACATCAGTCATGCCATCGACCGCGATGGCTCGTTCCTCGACATCGGCTGCGCCAACGGTTACCTGCTCGAATGCCTGCCACGCTGGACGCCGCATCAGCTGGACCGATACGGCCTCGACATCGCGCCCGAGCTCGTCGACCTCGCCCGAAGGCGGCTGCCGGAGCTGGTCGAGCGCCTTTGGGTGGGAAACGCGCTGCGCTGGGAGCCGCCGCATCGGTTCACGTACATCCGCACCGGGCTCGACTACGCGCCGCGCCTTCGACGACGCGAGCTCGTCGAGCATCTGCTCGGGTTCTGTGATCGGTTGATCATCGGCGTCTTCAACGAGGAGGCGCATGCGCGTCCGACCGAGGAGCTGCTGCGGTCGTGGGGCTTCGAGATTGCGGGCGGCAGCGAGCGCGCCAACCGCAAGAAGCCGGGGATCGACTACCGCGTGCTTTGGATCGACGCCTGAGGCTTCAACGCTTGACGGCCCGAGCTCGAGACGGAACGGATGATGAGGCCGCCCGCGGCAGACCCCGTCATTAGCACCGCTCAGGATGCATTGACCTATCGTCCATCGACGAGGTATCGCGTGGTGCCGGCGTCACGCGCCGCGAGCGTGGCAACGAGGCGCGTCGGGATCGGTGTGGCGATATCGGTCACAGGAGTCGACAGTATCCCAGCCCTCCGGGAAGCTCGGATCGGCAATGCAGGATCGGGTTGTCAGCGCTTCCAGCCGTCGCGGAATGGCGCCCCCCGCGCCTCGAGCCGGGAACCTCCCGTTCACCATCGGCGCGGATCTGGCGTGCTTTTTCGCGGTCGTTCAGACACCGACATCCACCGGCGCTGCCGGTGGTCCGTCTCGCAGGAGCACGCGTACCAGTTGCGGCAGCTGCCGAGGCGCAAACTCGTCGGCGGCATTCGCCAGCTCGTCAGTCGTCCACCAGCGGATGTCCTCGGGCTCGTGCTCGAGGAGCGCCTGTGGCGAGGGACGAGGCTCGAAGGAGGCGGCGCGACCGAGGTAGATGCGTTCGCTCTGGTCGAAACGACGGCCCTGGAAGACGCCTACGTGGCGGCGCGTCCAGATGCACGGGCAGAGCTCGTCGGCGTAGTCGCCGAGTTACTCGCGCTGCTCTCGGAGAGCGGCAGCCTCATCGGTCT
>JBBQNR010000089.1:0-11192 GCA_038330145.1 Solirubrobacterales bacterium | reverse complement strand
TACCGCCCGGGTTCGTCCAGTAGACCTTTCCCCCCGCCACGTCGATCGCCACTCCTCGTGGTGCGCCGCTTGCCGCGCCGGTGGTGCTGAGGTTGCCACCGCCACTTCCATCGAGGTTGGCGAAGGAGATCCTGTTGGTGGAGTTGTCGTTGGCCCAGTAGATGCGATTGCCGGCACGCGCCGAGGACGCGAGGCAGGCCAAGGCCAGCATGCAGGCGAAAAGGCTTGTGAGCAGCGCCAGGCGAATGCCCGCGCCCCCCAGGGCGGTGCGGCCGGTCATCCCGCCCATATTAGGATCGATCGGCCCCCCCGTGCTGCAGTTTTCGGCTCTACCACGCAGTTACCGGGGAAAGCAGGGCTAATATGTCTCCGATGCGCGTCGCCGTGGTCGAGACCGCTCCCTTCGGGGGCCTTCTCCACTACTCCGTCCAGATGGGGAACGCCCTTGCGGAGCGTGGTCACGACGTCGACCTGATCACGCCGAAGGGCAACGAGCTTGTCGACCTCCCGGGGGCCGCCCGCATGCGCGACGTGCTCGCGCCGCCGCTACGTTCGGCGGAGCCGCCAAGCGGAGGCCGGCTCGAACTGCTCGGTCGCAAGGCCGGAATCGCGATCCGGCTCGCGCGCGCCTGGGCGCGCATCCTGTATGAGTGCCGGCGCGGGAACTACGACATCGTGCTGCTGACCTGCGACATCGGCCTGTCGGTGTCGACGGTGGGCGCCTACCTGCTGACCTCGCTGCCGGGCATGCCGCCGGTGGCGACCGTGCGCCACAACGTACGCTCGTTCAACCGCGGGAGCGGAGAGGAGATGTTCGAGGTGCGGGACCTGCTGGCCCGGATGCACAGGCGGATCGCGAGGCGCTTCCGACTCGTCTTCGTGCACGGCGAGCGCGCCCTGGACGAGTTCCAGAAGCGCGATCCGAATGTGCCGGCCATGATCATCCCGCACGGGGACGAGCGGGTCTTCGGCGAGCCGCCCCCGGCGACTGACGAGGAGCGCATCCTCTTCTTCGGCGATTGGCGAAAGGTGAAGGGCATGCCGCTGCTGATGGAAGCGTTCGACGTGCTGGCGGCGCGACGCCCGAGCGTGCGCCTCACGATTGCCGGCCGGCCGGCACTCCAGGACATCGATCCCGATCTGATTCGCAGCTGGGCCGCCGGGCACGGCGAGCGCGTCAAGGTGATCGATCACTACGTGCCGATCGAGGAGGTGCCCTCCGTGTTCGCCGAGGCCCGCCTCGTCACAACCCCCTACTTCGTCGGCTACCAGAGCGGCGTCGTGCACCTCGCGATGACGATGGGGCGCGCCGTGGTGGCAACCGATGTGGGCGACCTCGGCTCGGCGGTTCTCGACGGAGAGACCGGGCTGGTCATCCGGCCCAACGATCCCGCGGCGCTGGCGGACGCTCTCGAACGCGTCGTCTCCGACCCAGAGCTCGCGAACCGCATGGGCGTGCGGGCGAGGGAGCGAGTGCTGGAGCACCCCGGATGGGAGAAGGTCGCCGAGCGTGTCGACGAGGCACTTTCGGCCAGCCTCAACGGCGCCGAACGGAGCGATACGCGCTCTTGAGCCGCGGTCGAGCCGCGGCTCGGTACACGAAGCGACCGGCTCCCAGCACGGTGCGACGGTAGGCACGCAGATCGACGTGCCGTCGCTCGCTCGTCGCGAACTTGAGCTTCCACTCGGTGTCCTCGCCGAGCAACTCGTGGGCCTCGTATCCGAGCTCGAAGCAGCGCTCGATCGTGGACAGCCGCATCACGAGGCCCGGCGCGAGTCGGCCAAAGCGCTCGTCGTAGCCCGTCTTCAAAAGGTAGTAGCGGTTGTTCCAGAGCAGGCAGAGGTCGAACGCCGCGACCGCATCGTCGAGCACGATGCGGCTCAACCGTAGCGCTCCCCGCTCGTGGAAGTTGCGCGCCACGCCGCGGTAGAACTGCTCGGTCTCGGGAGCCGACAGCACCGCCGTCTTGGACTTGCCCTTCCAGCCGCTCGCCTCCACCGCGAAGCCGACGTCCAGCTCCGCCTCGAGGTCCTGCGGCACCTCGATGATCTCGAGCCGCGCCTCGTGGTCGCGTCCCATCTTGCGACGAAAACGCTCCAGCGGCGCACCCCAGCGAGGCTTGCTGGCCGCCCGCCAGGCGTCGAAGTCGCCGTCCGTCTCGACGATCGGCGAGGTGTGCACGGGCTCGGTGAAGCTGAACATCCCCGCCCGCCCGGCTGCATGCTCCAAGGCCGCAACCGACGGATCTTCGCTGGGCAGCGCCACCAGCACGAGGCTCGCGGGCACGGACTCCGTCACGGCCCCAGCGAGCTCCTGGATCGCGGCCCGGTCACGGGCAAGCGGGCGGAACACCGACGAGTGCGCGTTCGCCAGCGCGCTCAGCCGCTGGCCCCGCCGCATCAGCGGACAGACGGCTTCGAGCTGGTCACCGCGCCAGACCGCACAGACGGCGAGCCGGCCCGAGCCGCCAAATGCCATCCACCAAGTCGAGTACCAGGAATGGAGGTCGAACGGGCGAGCGTCGTCCGGCAGCATCGCCTCCCATGCAGGGGCGATCTCGGCGAAGCGATCCTCGTCCGTGATCCACTCGATCGCCGATGGCTTGGCGCCATCGGCGTCGGTGGCTATGAGCCTCCCTGCCATCGCCATGAATCAGCCAACAGTAGGGCCTGGCGGCCCATATCGCTATCGAAGCCCACACGGGACGGTTCGGGCATCCGAGCTGGACGCTTTAGCTTTGACATATCAGCGATTGCAACCTACCGTGCATGGACCTCGGACTCCGGGTCAAGGACCGCCGACAGAGTGACTCAAGGATGAAGCTGCGTCTCGAAGAGGGTAGTACCCCGGCCGACCAAGACTTGACGACGGGACAGCCACCGATCAACCCGATGGCCGCGCCGCAGGCGCGGGCCATCGTCCTCGACGCCGCCGACGGCGGGCTGGCGGTCGCGCGCGCACTTCGACGGCACGGCGTCCCGGTGACCCTGATCGCGATTCCGGCCAATCGCTGGGTGACACGAGCCCGGGGCGTCGAGGGACGGCTTGCGACGACGACCGACGAGTGGATCGAGGTGCTCGAGCAGCTCGCCTCGCAGGGGCCGGGCGTTCTGCTTCCCGCCTCCGATCACGCCGTTGAGTTCGTCTCGCAGCAGCGGGAATCGATTCCGCCGCAGCTTCGGTCCTTCGAGAGCCCGACGAGCGCACACCTCAAGCTCATGGACAAGGCGTCCCTTTATTCGATCGCTGCCGAGGCCGGCCTGCGAACGCCCGTGGTGCAGCGCCTCTCCAGTCGCGCCGAGATCGATGACGTGGCGGCGCGAGCCGCCTATCCGTCGCTGCTCAAGCCCGTGCACTCGCACGTGTACCGCGAGCTGTTCGGAGCAAATCGCAACATCCTCGTCCACGACCCCGACCAGCTGCGGGCCGCCGCCGGCCCGGCGCTCGACGCGGGCCTCGACTGGCTCGTGACCGAGTACGTCCCCGGACCAGAGACCAGCCTCGAGGGCGCGGTGACCGTGCGCCTTCCGGACGGCTCGCTCTCGCTCTCCTACACGCGATGCAAGCTGCGCCAGCATCCCCCCTACTTCGGCGCCGGCTCGGTGCTGGAGACGGTGCCTGCGCCGGAGGTGACAGCGATGTCCCTGAAACTGCTCGACGCCGCGGGCTTCGTCGGCATCTCCAGCCTGGAGGCCAAGCGGCACGAGCTGACGGGAGAGCACGTCCTGATGGAGATCAACGTCCGCATCCCGCAGAACATCGGCCTCGGGGAAGCCGCCGGCGTCGATCCGTCCTGGCGCATCTACGCAACGCTCGCGGGCATCCCTCTCGACGCACAGCGCGAACAGCGCGACGGCCGGCGAGTGATCGTCCCCAGCCTCGAGGTGAGGGCCGCCGTCGCATACGTTCGGGAGGGAACCCTGACGCTGCGGCAACTGCTGAACTCATACCGGGGAGTGCGGAACGTGAGCGGACTGAGCCTGAGCGACCCCGGCCCACTCACCGCCTTCGCGGGCGAGCTCGGATCGGGCGCCGTTCGCTCGATCGGGCGAAAGCTCCGCCGCTCGACCGATGGCGAAGCGGACGCCGGCGCGAAGCGCCTGCCCAGCAAATCCGTTCTGAAGAAGACGGTCCCGACATCGCTGCGCCCCGCCGTCAAGCGCTTGTACCACCGCGCCCTGGGGCCAAGGAGGCGGCGGGCCCTGCTGGCCCAGCGGCTTCGAGGCTGGGGCGCGGGCAGCCGGGAACTGGGATCCCCCCTCTACGGCACGCTGCTCGAGCGGGTGGCCGATGACGTCGAGGCGCAGGGTCCGTGCTGGCGACTGCTGGCCGAGCGGCCGCCGTCGGGCGTCGGCCAGTCCGATCCCCTGTCCGTGCGGCTGATGGGCGCCATGCACAGGCTGGTGCTAGAGGGTTTAGCGCCCGAGCTAGCCCACTTCTATCCGTCGGCGGGAGGAACCAACTCGGGTGACCCGTGGCCCGCTTTCGTCGAGACGGTCGCGACACACCACGATCGCATCCTCGAGCTGCTCGACCGGCCCGTGCAGACGAACGAGGTCGCCCGCTGCTCCGCGCTCCTGAGCGGCTTCCTGATGGTGGCGCGCGAGACGGGGCTCCCCCTGCGTCTGCTCGAGCTGGGGTCGAGCGCCGGGCTCCTGCTTCGCTGGCCCGAGTACCACTACGTCGAGGGCGACCAGACATGGGGCGACCCGGCCTCGCCGGTCCGGCTCGAGGGAGCCTACGCGGCCGGCCGGCCTTCGTTCGAGGGCGCCGCCACGGTCGCCGAGCGCCACGGTTGCGACGCCGCGCCGCTCGATCCAAGCTCCGCCGAGGATCGGCTCACGCTGATGTCCTTCGTATGGGCGGACGAGGCCTGGCGGTTCCAGCTTCTCAAGGGCGCGCTCGACATCGCCCAGCGCCATCCCATAGCCGTGGAGAAGGCCGACGCGGTTGACTGGCTCGAGGCGAGGTTGGCGGAGCCGGCCCCCGGAATGGCCACGATCGTCTTCCATTCGCTGTTCATCCATTTCCTGGACGAGCAGCGGCGTGCGCGGCTCGAGGCCGCCCTCGAGACGGCAGGAAGGCGGGCCACCGAACAGGCGCCCTTGGCGTGGCTTAGCCTCGAGTGGGGCACGAGCGGCAAGGGCGGAACGCCCGATCTGTGCCTCACGACCTGGCCGGGGACGAAGCGCATGCTGGGCACCACGGATGACCGTGGCCGCGACATCCGCCTCACGCCCGGCGCCTGAACGGGTCAGTTCCTAAAGGGGTCGGCGCCAGCGCGAGCCACATGCTGAGCCGTCGCCGTCCTCAGCCGAAGCCCAGCCCGGAGCGCTCCAGCTCGGCGAGCAGGGCAGCGGCAACCAGCAGCAGGACGGAAGGGACCATCAGCAACGCGACCGCCAGCTGGATCTTCGGCCCCGCCTGAGCAGCGCGCTCACGCAATTGCTGACGTCGTCGATGCCGCGCCCGAGCAGCCTGCCCGGCCAGCGCCGTGCCCAGCGGCACACCATGACGCCGGCTGCGCGCCATAGCCTCGACAAAGGAGGCTGTCTCCTCGTCCGGCAACCGCTCGCGCAGTGCAGCAAGCGCCTCCTGCTGCGGCACGCCCAGCGCCGCCTCCGCCGCAACCCTCCCCCACTCCACCGCCAGCGGCCCCCGGAACTCCGCGGCGACGACACCCAGACCACGAGCGGGCGCGAGGCCGGCGTCGACGGTGACTCTGAGCAGGTCCAGCATGTCGGGAAGCGCCCGCAGCACTGCTTCGCTTCGACGGCGACGCTGGCGAGCGAGCCAGATGTCAGGAGCAACGAACCCGGTCGCCGACAGGAGCATCATGAGCAGCAGGCCGATGCGAGTTGGAGCGCCCACGACGAACGGCAGCACGAGCAGGAACGCGGTCGCAGCGCTGCCCACCTTGAGCGAGAGCCAATTGCGAGCCGCCAGGCCGTGTGGCCGGCCGGCAGCGGGGAGACGGACGTGCAATCCGTTGCGGCGGGCGAGCACGGCGATCCCGGACAGCGATCGCAGGCCACGATCCCAACCGAGAAGCAACTGTGCAAGCCCGAGGCAACCTGCCGCGCCTCCCAGCGCCGCAAGCGCAATGGCGACGGTCACGCCCGTCACTGCTCCAACCTGCTGATGCGCCTGACCATCACCACCCCTGCCAGCTGAAGGACAACGGCGCAGGCCAGCAGTGAGGCGGCGGCCGGAGAGCCGGTGATGCGCCCGATGAATCCTGGGGCGGCCAGCTCCGCCAGCAGCAGGCCGAAGAGCGGCAATGCGAGCACCACTGCGGAGGTGAACCGTGCCTGGGCGCTCGCTGCGCGCGCCTCGTCGTCCGCGCGGTCGCCGTCGTCGATGGTGATGGCAATGCCTCGGAGAAGGGTCGCAAGGCTGCCGCCCGAGCGGCGCTGGATGCGAACGGCGGCCACGATCAGGTCGATGCGGCGAGATCGGCACCGTCGCCGCAGCCCCTCCAGCGCCGTGTCGGCCCGCTCGCCGGTTTCCAGCTCCCGGCCGAGGTGGCGCAGCTCCTGACCGACCGCTCCCTGCAGGCCGCCACCCGCGACGATCAACGCCGCTCTCACGGAGTGGCCGGCGGAGAGAGCGTCAGCCACTGCCAGTGCTGCCGAGGACGCCCCCGAATCGACGCGCCGCCGGTAGCTGTCCCGGCGCCAGACCAGCGAGCGAGCGGCCAACCACGATGCAGAAAGGCAGCCCAGAAACGCTCCGGCCACGCCGGCAAAGAGGAAACCTCCCGCCAGTCCTGCGGTTCCGGCAAGGGCCTGTAATCGCAGCCGCTCCTTGTCCGTCGCCGCCAGTCCGTGGTCGCCGGCCATCCGCAGCGGTCTGAGGGCAGACTCCACAGATGCCAGGGCCACACCCGCCGCTGCGGCCAGCCTGCGCTCGAGCGGTCGCCCCACCGATGCGGCCAGCTGCGCAAGGGCGAGCGAGCCGATCGCCCCAGCCGCGGCGGCCAGCAGCGGGGCGGCGGAAGCGCTCACGTGGCGGTGAGCCGCGCCGCCAGCCCGTCGGTTGACGGCGCCACCTCGAGCAGCTCGCCGCCTCGCAGGCGGAAGAGCTCCCTCACTCCGACGTCGCCCGCGACTCGCACCACTTCGGCGATGCAAGCCAGCCGCCGGGCACCAGCTCGCGAGCGCTCCACGTGCACGACCAGGTCGAGCGCGCTGGCGGCCTGCTCGCGCACTGCGACATGCGGAAGGGCGACGTCCGCCATCAGCGCGAGCGTCTCGATCCTTCGCAACGCGTCCGTCGCCGAGTTGGCATGCACCGTGGTCATCGAACCGTCGTGGCCGGTGTTGAGGGCCTGGAGCATGTCGAGCGCCTCCCGGCCACGTACCTCCCCGACGATGATGCGGTCCGGGCGCATGCGAAGCGCGTTGCGCACCAGTGCCCGGATCGGAATCTCACCCTCACCGTCGAGATTGGGTGGCCGGCTTTCGAGGCGGACGACATGCGGCTGCGCCAGACGCAGTTCGGCCGCGTCTTCGATCGTTATCACGCGTTCGCCCTCCTCTATATACGTGGAGAGCACGTTGAGGATCGTGGTCTTGCCCGATCCGGTGCCTCCGCTGACGACGAGATTGAGCCGCCCTCGCACGCACGCCTCGAGAAAATCTGCTGCCGTGCGAGTCATGAATTGCGACTCGACCAGCTCGCCGATCGTGAATCCACGGCGGCGGAAGCGCCGGATGGTCAGCAGTGGGCCGTCAAGGCTCAGCGGAGCGATCACGCAGTTGACGCGCGAGCCATCCGGCAGCCGAGCATCCACAAGCGGGCTCGCCTCGTCGATGCGGCGACCAAGCGGGCTGAGGATGCGCTCGATCACGTGCATCAACTCGGTCTCGGATTGGAACGCGATCTCGGTCGCCTCGATGCGGCCGTTGCGCTCGGCGAGAATCTGCTCGGCTCCGTTGACCATGATCTCGTCGACCGATGGATCGTGGAGCAGGGCCTCGAGCGGCCCCAGTCCCAGGGCGCTGGAGAGAACTCGCTCCACAAGTGCATCCTGCTGCTCACGATCGAGTAGCTGTGTCTCCTCACGAAGCAGCTCCGCGATCCGGCCGCGCAGCGCGCGTGAGTCCTGACCGTGCATTGGTACGCCGGTGGTCGCCTCGTCGACCAGGCGGCGGCGCAGGCCCTTCGCGAGCTCGTCGATCGCGCTCATGGGCGCAGATCGGCCGCCGTCACCGCGGTCGCCGGTAGCTGCTGCCTGTCGCCTGCGGGCCTCGGGACGAGGCGCAGCTCGCGCGCGAAGTTGCCGGCCGCCGTCAGGAGCACCGCCTGGCGCAGGGTGACCCTGAGCGTTGCCATGGCGTCCGCGCGTGGGCCCTCCCCGCCCTGGTCTGCATGCTCACGGGAGCGAAGGTCGATCAACTCCACGCTCTGGAGCGCCAGATAGGTCCGCGGCGACCCGGCTCTGTCGCCCTCGCTGGTAACCAGCACATCGACCCGCGCACCCGGCCCCAGCAGACCTCGCATCGCATCGGTGCCGGCGACGGGAATCTCGACCTGCCGTACGACCGGGCGGCCCGCCGCTCGCATAACGGGGGCCTCGAGCTGCGCCCGCCCCACGTAGCTGCCTTTCGGGATCCCCGTCACCGCGCGCAGGCCCGCGGCCTGTTCCGGCGCCGAAAGGGCATCCGGCGGAGCGAACCGTCGCGGCACGCGTCGTTGCGAGAGGCTGGACCGCAGCAGCTGCGGGCCGAGCGCCTTCCCGCGCGGAATGTCGGCCTTCGTCACGAGCACAGGCACCAGGGGACCGACCTGGCCCCTGACGTCAGCCGCGTAGCCGCTCACCATCGATGCCGAGAGACCGGCGCAGATTGTGGCGAGCCCCAGCAGAGCGAGTGGTCGAGCGCGGCGGGTCACGCGGCGCTGGCAACGCGGCGCGTAATCGGCGGCGGCGAAGCAGACTGGAGCTGTGGGCGCTCCGGAGTCGGCGGTTGGACGGGGAGCTCGATCGTAATGGCGGTCCCGCTCAGGCGAGCGCGAGTGACCAGGCGACCGCCGTGTGCCTCGATGGCTTCACGGGCGATCGCCAAGCCATGTCCTCGAGCAGATGTCCAGTCGGCTTCACCGATGCTCGACAGCTCAAAGCCCTGGCCGCCGTCCGAGATCAGCACGCGCAGCACGTTGCCGGATCGCTCGCCCTCCACCGTGATGCGGCCGCCGCCGTGCTCGAGCGCGTTGGCCACCAGGTTGTCGAGGGCGCTCGCCAGCGCCGCGCCGTCACCGATGATCCAGGCGGGTCCCGCACGCCACTCCCACCGCACGCGAGAGCGACCAGCCGGCGCGATCTGCTTCCAACACAAAACGCGCGACAACACCAGCGCCTCGAGGTCGACCAGCTCCGGGTGGCGGTCGGCGGCGGTTTCGTGTCTGCAGGTGCGACGCCGGTCGATCTCGGCCAGCGCAGTGGCTGCCCGCTCGATCTGAGCACGCAGGGCGCCGACGCGATCGCCGGTATCGGCGCAAGAACAGGAGCGCTCGAGCACGGCGAGCCCGAGCTCCAACGCGGTCATCCCCCCGCGCACCTCGTGCAGCGGCATCGAAAGCGACCGCACCCTCGCCCGCCAGTCGAGAGCGCGCTGCACGGACACGGCCAGCGAGGCCAGGCAGAGCACGGCGACCACAAGAGCGGCCATCAACATCGCCTCGGCACTCATTCGGCGGGATCCGTGAGCCGGTATCCAACTCCCCACACGTTCACGATCCACCTGCGGCCGGAAGCCGCAAGCTTGCGGCGAAGCCTGCTCGCGTGCGAGTCGAGCGTCCGTGTCGAGCCCATCAACTTGAAGCCCCAGACGTCGCGCAGCAATTCTTCCTTGGTGAAAACCCGCGTCGGCTCGGCCGCAAGTGTGCGCAGCAACGCGAACTCCTTGGCGGAGAGCTCGATCCTGGCTCCGTCCAGGTCCACCTCACGTGAGACGGGATCGATGCGCAGCTCACCGACCTGGAGAACGCCTCGGTCGCGGCGTCCGTTTGCACGGCGAAGGACGGCGCCGATGCGGGCGACCAGCTCCGGATAATGAAAGGGCTTGACGATGTAGTCGTCAGCGCCGCGCGTGAAACCGCGCACGCGATCCGACTCGGAGGAGCGCCCCGTCAGCAGAATCACGGGCAGGTCCGGGTCCAGCCGCTGGGCCAGGCCATCGGCCGAGCGCAGCCGCCGGCACAGCTCGTAGCCGGATGCATCCGGCAGCATCACGTCCAGCAGCAGCAGGTCGCACTCCTTCATCTGAAGCAGGTTGAACGCCTCACGACCCGTCGACGCAGTCACCACGCCGAAGCTGTCGGCCGTCAGGTTGTCGGCCAGGAACTCGCGCGTTGCGTCGTCGTCCTCCACCACCATGATGGTTGCCTCTGGCACTCCGCCTCCTCCACTTGGGCCGCTGATCGCAGCCGGCCGTTCACCCTTACGGCGACATAAGTGGCGGGGCGGTGAGGATTCGCCCCCCTTGACCGAGGGGTAGGACGGGTGGGTGTTACCCAGGCACGCGGCGGGTCAGCGCGGCTGCGGCTCGTCCGCCAGCCTGCGGGCCGGGCGCCGTTACGGCCGCTCGGGCCAGAGCGCGATCTGCCGCCGCACCGTCCCCTGCTCGAGCTTGCGGCGGGCGTGGCCGGCAAGCGTGTCGGCTCCCTCGTCGTACGGCGGGCGCGGCAGCAGCCACTCGCTCTGGATGCCTGGCCATTCAATATTTGGTTCGCCCGATTCCATGCGGCATCGAAACTTGAAGCGGACGCTCTATGGGCTCAGTGGGACGGCTGGGAGGTGGCATCGACCCCGTCTCGCGCGAGGTCACGCTCGACGACCGGCGGATCGAGCTGTCGGCAAAGGAGTTCGCGCTCCTGCGCACGCTCGCGGCAGAGCCCACGCGCGTCTTCACCAAGGAAGAGCTTCTGCGCGACGTGTGGGGCTTTCGTTCGATCGGTACCAAGCCGCCGTAGCCCAATGACCGCGCACGCCCGTCAAGGGATCGCGGAACTCCCGGAAGCGGCCAGGCCTCGTGGGCTGAACCTCGCGGTACCGCAGTAGTTCACGCGATGGACAGCTGCTTGGCGGTGGAGCGCGGGGGGACGACACACCCTGCGAGTAGGAGGGCGGTGCCGGAGCGTTTGCGGCTGGCGGCGTTGAGCGCCAGGCCGCCGACCCGCAGCGCCGCGC
>JBBQNR010000088.1:0-11298 GCA_038330145.1 Solirubrobacterales bacterium | reverse complement strand
GCTCCTGCACGAGCTGGAAGCTGGCCATCGGGCGGTCGAACTGCTTGCGCTCCTTCGAGTACTTGACCGACGCGTCGACGCAACCCTGGGCGATCCCGACGCAGCCGGCCGCGACGCTGAAGCGACCGCGGTCGAGGGCCGACATCGCGATCTTGAAGCCGTCGCCCACATCTCCCAGCAGAGCATCCTCGCCGACCTCGACCTCGTCGAGGGCGAGCTCGGCGGTGTCCGAGGCGCGCAGGCCGAGCTTGCCGTGGATCTGCTGCGAGCTGAAGCCGGGGCTGTCGGTCGGCACGACGAAGCAGCCGAGGCCGCGGTGCTTCTTCTCGGGATCGGTCTGGGCGAAGATCAGAGCGATGCGTGAGTGGCTGCCCATCGAGATGAACATCTTCGAACCCGAGATCACCCAGCTGCCGTTCTTGCGCTTGGCACGCGTCAGTACCGAGGCGGCGTCCGAACCCGTGCCGGGCTCCGTGAGCGCGAAGCAGCCGAGCCACTCGCCAGAGCAGAGCTTTGGCAGTAGGGACTGCTTCTGAGCCTCGGTTCCCCACTGCTCTATCGAGCCGGCCACGAGCGAGGTCTGGACCGACACGACCGTGCGGATGGAGGAGTCCGCCCGCCCGATCTGCTCCACGATCAGGCCATAGCTCATGTAGTCGAGGCTGCGACCGCCGTACTGCTCGGCGACCGGAGCGCCCAGGTAACCCATCTCGCCGAGCCGCTTGACCAGCTCGAGGTCGAAGTGCTCTTTGCGATCGTTGTCGCGGGCACGCGGGACGATCTCGCGGTCGGCGAAGTCGCGCGCCGTCTCGCTGATCAGGCGCTGCTCGTCGGTGAGGTCAAGATCCATGCGGAGGCGGCGCGGCCGCAGACTCGAACAGCTCGGCCTGGATCAGCTCCGACAGCAGGCCCGAGACCCGCTGGGTCACCGGGCCCGGCGCCCGGAAGCTGACTCCGTCGACCTCCTGCACACCCTGCACCTCGCGCACGCTGGAGGCAAGGAACACCTCCGAGGCGCCGAGCACGTCGGCGAGCTCGTATTCGCCCTCCTCGACCGGCAGCACTTTCATGATGCGATCGCGCGTGATCGAGGCCAGGATGCCGCTGTCGAGCCGAGGCGTGTGCAGCGTCCCGTCCTGGGCGGCCCAGAAGATCGTGGAGGTGGGAGCCTCCATCACCCTTCCACCGGGAGCCACGAGCAGAGCCTCCTTTGCGCCGCGGCTCATGGCGATGCGCGTCGCCGTCATGTTGGCGGCATAGGAGAGGGTCTTCAGCCCGGTGAGGACGATCGTCGGCTGGTAGGTGACGCTCTGAAGGACCAGGTCGTCGCGGAACTCGGGCGCGCGCTCCACCATCGCCAGGCGGCGGCCGCCACGCGTCACCACGAGGCGCAGGCACTCGCCGCCGGCGTCGTTGGCGTCGAGCAGCGCGGCGATCTCGCGCTCGAATGCCTGCCGGTCCCATTCCAGGAAGATGCCGTCTGCCGAGCGAGCGAGGCGGTCGAGGTGATCGGCGAGCGCGAACGGCCTGCCGTCGTAGAGCCTCAGCACCTCGAAGGCGCCGTCGCCGCGCAGGAAGCCATCGTCGGCGACGGCGATACGCGCATCCTCTATCGGGGTGACGACCCCGTCTATGGAACAGAGCAAGTTCAAGTTGCGGCTGGATTCTCCACGATCGTGGCGCATCCCTGCCCGACGCCTATGCACATCGTCGCCAACCCGAAACGAACGTTGCGGCGGCGCATCTCCCAGATCAGCGTCGTGAGGATGCGGGCACCCGAGCAGCCAAGCGGATGGCCGAGCGCAATCGCGCCACCGTTCACGTTCAGCTGCTCGTGGGCGATGCCGAGCTGGTCCATGGAGGCCAGCACCTGAGCCGCGAAGGCTTCGTTCAGCTCGACCAGGCCGATGTCGTCGATCGAGAGCCCGGCGCGTTTCAGCGCAATGCGCGTCGCTGGCACGGGACCAATGCCCATGTAGGCGGGGTCGACGCCGGCCGCGCCGATCGCCACGATCCTCGCCAGCGGATCACGGCCGAGGGCATTCGCACGCTGCTCGCTCGCCAGCACCAGGCAGGCGGCTCCGTCGTTCAGCGAAGAGGCGTTTCCGGCCGTCACCGTGCCTCCCTCTCTGAAGGCCGGCCTCAGCTTCGCGAGCTTGTCCAGCGAGGTGTCGCCGCGCGGCCCTTCGTCGGCGTGGAGGGTGATTGCGTCGCCCTTGGGCTGCGGCACCGGCACCGGCACGATCTCTTCGTCGAAGCGCCCCTGCTCTGCCGCCTCGACCGCTCGCCGATGGCTCGTCAGCGCGAACTGGTCCTGGCGGTCGCGCTCGATTCCGTAACGCTGGGCCACGTTCTCCGCCGTTTGCCCCATCGACTCAGTCGAGTAGAGCTCCTCCATGCGCGGGTTCACGAATCGCCAGCCGATGGTGGTGTCGTAGACGGTCTGGTTGCCCCGCGGAAAGGATCGGTCCGGCTTGGGCATTGCGAGCGGGGCGCGGGTCATCGACTCGACGCCGCCCGCCAGCAGCAGGTCGCCGTCGCCGACCCGAAGTGCACGGCTGGCCTGGTTCACCGCCTCCAGGCCTGAGGCGCAGAGCCGGTTCACCGTCACGCCCGGCACCTCCACAGGTAGGCCGGCCAGGAGCAATGACATCCGTGCAACGTTGCGGTTGTCTTCGCCCGCCTGGTTGGTGCAGCCGAAATAGACGTCGGCGACCTCATCCTCCGGGAGCCCGTTGCGGTCGACCGCGGCGCGGATCACGTGGGCCCCGAGGTCGTCCGGACGGGCGTTGGCAAGTACGCCTCCGTAACGGCCGATCGGGGTCCGCAGAGCGTCGATCACGTAGGCGTCGGCCATGAGCCGAACTCTATATATCGCGGGTGGCTGGCCGCCCTGGATATTCGGAGGCCCGGAGCAGATGACTGATTCCGCGGCCCCGTGCGTACGGGGATCGTGGAATCAGTCATCTAGACTCTGGCGGTGGACGCTTTTCCGCTGATCGTCCTGGGGGGAATCGGCATCATCGTCGCCTTGCTGGTGCTGGTGGCCCGCTTCTATCCCGGCTCAGGTGCGGACCTGCTGGACTGGCAGCCGACCCGTTCCTACGAGACGCAGATCGAGCTCGAGATGGAGGACGTGCAGCAGATGCTCGAGGCTCAGAACGAGTACCGCCGCAAGCGCGGCGAGCGCGAGCTGACCGAGGACGAGGTTCGCAACAGCGTCGCTCGAGAAGAAGCGCGCCGGGCCGCCGGCCAGGATTAGACCGCGGTCCGCGAGGGCCAAGTTCATGGATGTGGTAGGAATGAATTACAGGTCCTGACCACTTCAAGCACGCAGGGGGTTCGGCGATGGCCGACTACGCGAAGGACGTTCTCGTTGACACGCAGTGGGTCGAGGACCACCTCGACGACGACTCGATCCGGATCGTCGAGGTTGACGAGAACCCTGGCCTGTACGCCGAGGCTCACATCCCGGGAGCGATCGGTTTCGACTGGCAGCGCGACCTTCAGGACCAGGTCAAGCGCGACTTCCTGGGCCCGAAGGAGTTCGGCGACCTGTTCGGCAGTCGTGGAGTCTCCAACGACCACCAGATCGTGCTCTACGGCGACCGCAACAACTGGTTCGCCGCCTACACGTACTGGTACCTCAAGTACTACGGGCACGACAACATCAGGCTGATGAACGGGCCGCGCGAGAAGTGGATCAGCGAGAACCGCCCGACCACCACTGACATCCCGAGCCATCCGGCGGCTAGCTTCGAGGCGAAGGGCCCCAACGACGAGATTCGGGCCGTGCGCGACCAGATGCTGAAGCTGGTCGGCACCGACACGCGGCTCGTCGACGTTCGCTCACCGGCGGAATACTCTGGCGAGCTGATCGCGATGGCCGGGTACGAGCAGGAGGGCGCCCAGCGCGGCGGGCACATTCCCGGTGCCGCGAACGTGCCATGGGCCCAGGCGGCCAACGAGGACGGCACCTTCAAGTCGGCCGACCGGCTCGAGGAGCTCTACAAGGCAAAGGGAGTGCTCGACGGCAACGACGTCGTGGCTTACTGCCGCATCGGCGAGCGCTCGGCGCACACCTGGTTCGTCCTGCACGAGCTGCTGGGTCGCGACAACGTGAGGAACTACGACGGGTCCTGGACCGAGTGGGGCAACATGGTCGCCGTGCCTGTCGAGAAGGACGCTGGTTAGCCAGGGAAGGGAGGCCGCGTAGCCGGCGCAGCCGGCGCAGCCGACTCTCAGGGCCTCTGCCTGACGCCCTTTCGTTGTCCCGGGACGTGTCCCGGGACAACTCGCTTCATCCTGCCCGCTGCTCCCCTCCCTGCGCAGGACCGTGATCGGGCGGATCTGCAATGCGCCTTCACGAAATCTTGACTTCATAGGTGGCAATCCCCACACCGACTTCACGGCCGTGTAACGAGAATCAACTTGTCTGTACTGCGACCGGCTCAAGAGGGGGCGGCGCGCAGTAGGAGGGGTAACGCAGTAATCAAGGAGTTAGGAGACTGCCCATGAGACGGTCGTTCCTAGTGCTATTCGCACTAGCCGCGTCCATGCTTGCCGTGCCGGCGACGTCGCTGGCCGCAAGTGCGGACTTCACGCATGGGGTGGCAGCCGGTGACGTCACCCAAAGCTCAGCGGTCCTTTGGACTCGTGCAGTTCCAATCGGACCCGCCGTAAACGTAACCGTGGACGTCTGGGACGAGGCTGACTGCCTCCAAGGACAGAGGGTGTACAAGTCCAAGGTGAAGAAGCCGCTCGCCGAGCGCGACTACACGGTCAAGATCGACGCGGTCGGCCTCGAGGCCGGCCACGACTACTGCTATCGGTTCCGTCGTGGTGGCGAGGCGTACAGCCCCGTCGGCCACTTCAAGACGGCACCGGCAGCGGATGTGGCCGCAAACGTCAACCTCACCTACGACGGTGACTTTGACTCAACCGGCGGCTCGCCGGGGCCATTCCATGGCCTGCCTCTCGCGTACACCATGGAGGACGGGGCCAACGGTGACTTCTGGGTTGCCAACGGCGACAACATCTACAGCGACTCACATCACCGGGCCAGCCCGGCCGTGACGCTGGACGAGTACCGCGACGCGTACAAGGAGGGCCTCACGTTCACGCAACTGACGGACCTCCGTGCCGCCGCGGGCCAGTACACGCTGATGGATGACCACGAGGTCATGAACGACTACGACGGTCAGACGGTCAGCCCGGCTCGCTACGCCGCCGGGCGTCAGGCCTTCCTCGAGTACCAGCCTGTACGCGAGAGTGGCCTGCTCCACGACACCTCCTGCGCGGGTGACCCGCTCTACAGGACGGTCAAGTGGGGTTCGGACGTCGAGATCTTCATTCTCGACACACGTTCCTGCCGTAGCGCTGACGTCCAGGCGCAGTGTGCAGGCGACCTGGGACCGACACTGCCGCCAGCAATCCGGCAGGCATTCCCGTTCAACCTGTTCCTGGCACCGACCGTATCGCCGGCCTGCACGGCCGCGATCAACGACCCGACACGGACCGTGCTCGGGCCGGTCCAGAAGGCTGCGTTCAAGAACGACCTTCTGAACTCGGACGCCAAGTTCAAGTTGATCCAGAACGAGTACTCAATCATGCAGTGGCACGCACAGCCATATGACCGTTGGGAGGGCTACGCAGCCGAGCGAAACGAAATCATCGATTTCGTCGCCAACAACAACCTCCACAACGTCACCACGAGCAATATGGTGTGGCTGACGACGGACCACCACGCGACCATGCAGAACGAGGTGTTCAAGGACAGGTTCAGTGCTCCCGCCACAAGGGGTGAGGAGTTCGTGACCGGTTCGGTAGCAGAGGACACTCTCCAGTCGGAGATCGTCGCTACGTTCGGTCCGCTTGCGCTGGCCGCGGTCCAGGCGATCATGAACCTGGACGGCATGAACTGTCGCCACCTGGACCAGCAGTCCTGGGGTCAGGTTGTGTACGACAGCACGACAACGCAGGCCACCGTCACGTCCTGGAAGGACACCGGTGGACCGGTACTGGATCAGTTCACATCTGCGCCCTGCACTAGGACGCTGGGGTAACTGGCCAGAAACTGAGTAAGTAACCGGGATTGGGCGCTGCCCGCAAGGGCAGCGCCCCTTCTCACTCGAAGGAGCGATACCCCGCATGTCCCGTGTGTCCCGCGTCATCCGCCTTTTGGCGTGCAGCGTTGCCATGGCCATCCCCTCGACCGGGGTGCTGGCGATCAACGCGAGCGCCACCCACAACGCTCTTGGAGAGCTGTACTCGATCGGCCCGAGCGGTGGTAACGGCGACCTGCCGGCGACCTTCAAAGGCACCTCCCAGGACGGCAACTTCGCCTGGTTCGAGACCGACGAGTCTCTCGTGGCCGGCGACACCGACTCGAGGCAGGACGTGTACCAGCGCCAGAATGGCTTCCTCACGCTCGTCTCGACCGGCCCCAACGGCGGCAACGGGGATTTCGCAGCCAGCTATGCCGGGTCCTCGGCCGACGGCAGCAAGGTCTTCATCTTCACGTCGGAGAAGCTCGAGGCTGCGGATACCGACAGCCAGAGCGACGTCTATCAGGTTTCAGGCAGTGGCACCACGCGGCTGTCGCTCGGCCCCAACGGGGGCAACGGGCCCAGGAACGCGTTCTTCGCCGGCGCGTCGCCGGACGGCTCGCACGTCTTCATACAGACCTCCGAGTCGCTGGTCACAACCGACACCGACAGTGCGACGGATGTCTATGACCGCACCGGCAGCACGACGATTCACGTCTCGGCCGGCGCAATAAACGGCAATGGCTCGTTCCCGGCCACCTACAAGGGCTCGTCAACCACCGGCTCCAGGTATTTCTTCGAAACCCAGGAGAGGCTCGCATCCGGGGACACGGACAACGAGTTCGACGTCTACGAGCGCTCGGGCAGCACGACGACGTGGATCTCTTTCGGACCGTCGGGAGGAAACGGTGGCCCGCTGCAGTCCTTTCACGCCCACTTCGCGGGCGCTTCGTCGGACGGGCTCAAGGTCTATTTCGAGACCGACGAGGCCCTGACCAGCGACGACATCGATCCCACCTTCGACGTCTACCAACGGCAGGGCGGTGTCACGACGCGTATCTCGACCGGCCCCAACGGCGGCAACGACGAATGGGACGCCAGCTACAGGGGATCGATCGCGGACGGCACCAAGGTCTGGTTCCAGACCAATGAGCCGATCGTGGCCAGCGACACCGATGGCAACTTCGGGGACGTCTACGAGCGCTCGGGTGGAACCACCACGACCCTGGTGTCCACGGGCCCCACGGATACCAACCAGCAAGTCGATGCCTCTTTTGCCGCGGCAACGCTGAGCGGAAACCGCGTCTTCCTGAGCACTGCCGCGAAGCTGACATCCGGCGACACGGACGCCGGCGCGCGTGACGTCTACGAGCGAAACGGGACCACCACGACCCTGATGTCGACCTCGGCTACCGATCCACAGGGGAATTTCAACGCCTCCTACGCCGGGTCGTCGAGCGACGGCAGCCGTGTCTACTTCCATACCGACGACAGTTTGGTGCCCACAGACACGGACCAGTCGACGATCGGGCCCTTTCCGGCCCAGAACGAGGTCCAGACGGTCACGGTCGATGCCACGGGCGGTACGTTCACGCTGACCTTCAACGGCCAGACCACGGTCAACATCGCCTTCAACGCCACTCCGGCGGCTGTTCAGGCCGCGCTCGAGGCACTGTCCAACTTCGCGCCAGGCGACGTGTTGGTGACTGGCTCGGCGTCGAACTACACCGCGGAGTTCAAGGGCGTCTATGCGGCGACCAATGTCAACCAGCTGGTCGGAAATGGAGCGAATCTGACCGGTGGCGCGGCCACGGTCGACGTGGGCAGCCAGACCCAGGGATCGCCGGCGATGCCCGCCCAATTGATCGGCCAGCAAGATGTCTATGAGCGGATGAGCGCCGCGACGACACAGCTGTCGATCGGCCCGACTGGCGGCAACGACCCGCAACTCGCCGCGAGCCTCGCCGGCGCCTCCCCCGACGGTACGAAGGTGTTCATCCACACGGCCGAGTCGCTTGCGACCGCGTTCGACACCGATTCGCAGCAAGACGTTTATGCCGCGCTGGTGACGTCGGCGTTCCCGCGCCCGGGCGGCGGCACACCGCTGCGGACCCCCTTGGTTCCGGCCTACAAGCAATGCACCTCACCGAACAGCCAACACGTCACTCCGCTGGCGAATCCATCCTGTACCCTGCCCGTGCTCGAATCCACCACATTGACAACGGGAACCGCGGGCAAGATGACCGGGTCGGCCCGCCTCGACGCCATCCCGGGCAACACGGGCACCCCGGCGGACGAGGCCGACGTCAGGGTCAATGTATCCACGACCGACGTTCGCAAAGCGGCCGACGGCACCGACTACCCGGGCAACCTGATATTCAGGCTGGCGTTGCGAGTCAGCGACCGTGGCGCCGGCACCTCCGAGGCACTCTCCGGCACGGTGGGAGACCTCGACATCTCGCTGCCGATCGCCTGCTCGACCACGGCCGATACCACGACCGGATCGGTCTGCTCGATCAACACGACCATGGACACACTGGTGCCGAACTTCGCACGCGAGGGCAAGCGCTCGGTCATGGCGGCTCGGTCGCTCAAGGTGCTGGATGCCGGAGTCGACGCAACGATCACGCCGCCCTCGGGCAGCTGCCCGCCGGCCTGCGGCTCCGGCGACGAGAAGACGTTCGTCGAGGCCGGCGTGTTCACCCCCTAGAGCCTTTACCAAATTGCCGGTTGTGACTGAGGCGGCGAAAACCAAGGCTGCCGAGGACGGAGGGCCGCATACCCAAGCGGTATGTGGCCGACCGAGGACGGGGGCAGACGAAAGGTTGCAGGCGCGTCAGGCATGACGGGTGATTTGTTAGAGGCTCATAGGGTCCGCGGCTACCTGAGCAGTCCGACCGCTTCGAACGCCTCCCCGCGGTAAGCATAGAAGTCGGCCCAGCAAAGTTTGCGCTCGCTGATGAAGACCACGGAGGCGGGGTTCATTTTCACCTCCGTGTCCGAGCTGGCATGCCGGCCCCGATCCCGAGCGAGCACGAGGACGGCGTCCCCGGCGTCGAGGATGTCCTCGACCTCGGTTTATGTAGCTCTTCCAGGGAGCGAACCAGTCGAGCCACCCTTCGCGCAGGCCCTCGAGGCCTTCTCGCTCCAGCCGCTGTCCCCACGCGACCCACGCGAACCGGCAGTCGGGGTGCAGGGCCGGCTCGATCGCGGCCCTGAACGTCGCCCACTGCCCCTCGTCTCTGAAGATCGTCGTCACGTCGACGCCCGACGGGATGTCGAGGCCTCGCAGCAGCGCGGCGTTTTCACGCGACATCAGGAGAGCCCTACCGCTTGCACGTTTTCACCCGACATTCGACGCGAAGGATCCCGCAGGCCGGTGCCCCCGATTGCTTCACACAACCTTCGGGGTGAAAGACGGCATCTTTATCCGCTCTACACGGCGGCAGGAATAGCGTCGGTCGAGACGGAACCGATTCGCTGAGGAGCCCAGGTCGGACTCCGAGGTGGCCGGCCTCCGCCGACTCACATACGCAACCGCTCACCGACGGAGGGCGCGGAGGGCGTGAGCGGCTGGCCACCAGCAGGTTGACCGGCAACCTATTCCCCAAGGTCGTCACGGACGCCGGCCTCCGTCACAGAAAAAAAGATCCGATGAAACGATTCGCGATCTCGATCACCGTCCTGGCGCTGTCAGTCTCGCTGCTGGCACCGCTTCAGGCGTCCGCAAGGTCCGGGCCGTCGATAGCGGCAGTCACCAGCGTCAATCTGACGGCCGTTGCGGCGCCGAACACCGTGTTCGGCAGCCCCGTCGTGGCCATGGCGTCCGGGCCGGTTGCCCTACCCGGTGACATCACCTACGCCAGGTTCTGGATCGACCTGCCCAATCACCAGGTCAATCACCAGGTCAATCACCCCAGCGCGTCATTCACCTGCGCACAGGGAGCCAGTGGCGGGGGTTGCCAGTACATGGGCACCAGCTACGGCCCGGGGGTCTACTACTCGAACTACCCGTACTCCGGAGGGTCCGGTGTGCACGCTGCGACCGTGCAGCTCTGGAGAGACACGCCGACAGACCCGGCGCCGGTGTTCGTCGGCCAGGCATCCGCCGCCGCCGTCATTCCGTAGCTTCACCGCGGGAGTCACATGGTGCCCCCCGCCCCGGACTCCTTCCGGGGCGGCGCGCCCGCCTTTTACGGGGCCGCGCTGCTGGCTGACGCCGCGGCCATCGGAGGCGTCAGGGCCTTCAGCCGAGCGATTTCACGACCAGCCGGCCGGTGTAGTCGATGCGGTTGAGAAAGACCTGCTTTCCGGAGAAGTACTCGTCCACCGCCTGACGCGCCCCGCGAAAGTGCCCGTAGTCGTCGATGATCAGGATCCCGCCCGGTACCAGCCTGGGATAGAGATGCTCGAGCTCGTGCAGCGTGGATTGGTAGCGGTCCGTGTCCAGCCGAAGCAGGGCGATCCGGTCCGGGGCGCGATCCGGCACGGTTTCCTCGACCATGCCTTTGATGAGCGCGACATGGCTCATGTCATAGCCGGTGCTCGCCATGTTGGCGGTGACCTCCTGCTCCGGGACTGCCACTACGCCGGCTTCCGATCCGACCGGCCTGCCGTCGTAGTCGACGTCGGCGGCGGTCGGCTGCATCTCGAACTTCTCGAAGGTGTCGAATAGATGCAGCTTGCGGTCGACTACGCCCAGGCGAAGCAGCGACAGCGCAACGGCCATCATGCTCCCACCCTTCGCAACTCCGCACTCGACGAAGTCACCCGGAACACCGTGCTCCACGATGTATTCGACGCTTGTGCAAATCGCGGCGATCCGCTCAGGGCTCGTATATGTGAGTGGTCTCACTTTGGCCACCGTGTCCAGCCACTCCGGCTCGAAGTCCAGCAAGGGCGGGATCTTGGGGGAAGGGGGCTCCCACCTGGAGAGGCTTTCGAGCACCCTGAGGGCTACGGCTCCCTCGTCTGTGCCGGTATCGACGGACTCCTCGATCGAGACGAGGCCGACGTCATGAGCGTCGAGTTGCCGCAGGAACCTGACGAGCGACCGGGATGACTTGCTCAGCCGGTCGAGCCTGACGATCAGCAGCTTGTCGAGGTCCTCGAGGTTGTTCAGCAGAGACTGAAGCCCAATCCTGGGAGGCTCGGGCCGGTCCTCGTACGTGGCAACGAGCTCCCAGCCCTGCTGCTCGGCGTGGGAGCCGAGCAGGCGGCGCTGATCTTCGACTGCCAGGCCGGAAGACCC
>JBBQNR010000087.1:0-11527 GCA_038330145.1 Solirubrobacterales bacterium | reverse complement strand
GACCCAGGAGCGACGTCGCTCGAGTTCCGTGCTCCGAATCCGCGACATCTCACGGCGGCAGCCGTTCGGCCCGTTGATGTCACGGTTCTTGTGCGGGTTCCCGCCGCGCGCGCCGCGGCCCCATCGGGCGCCGGAGGCGGGATACCAGCCGGAAAGGCAGTTCCCCGGGGTATCGATACGCCCGGCGCCGGCGACCGACGCTGCTACGGGCGCTTGGTCTTGAGCAGCGCCTGCGCGAGCCGCTTGTCGTCGCTGCTCGGAGTGCTTGTGCGACCGTCGGACTTCGAGAGGACGCGCGAGGGGCGGCTCTCGGCGGCCTTGACGATGTACGCCCCGGCCCGGCGAATGCTGGTTGATTGCTGGTTGCGCATCGTTTGGTTCCCTCCTTCGCCACTGTAGTCGGTCGGCGGCGTGACGATGTGACTCTACGCGGGTGCCCGGATCACTGACCAGCCGAGCCGCACCGCCGCGACCGTGCTCGCGATCGCCGCGTAGCGCCAGACCGCGACAGGATGCGCATTTGGCATCTCCATCGCGAGACTCGCGGACCCGACAAGCGCGGCGAGGGTGGTGATCACGAGCCAACGACGCGACGCGGAGAAGACGTGCTTGACGAGCTTGTGTTCTCCTTGGACGGCAGCGACGCCGGAGAACAGCGCGGCGCCCGCCAGGAGGATCGACACGGCCGGTCCTGGGTTCTTCGCGTCGAGCCCGGACGCGACACCCAGCCACAGCAAAGCCGCGACGATCAGGCTCGTCGTCGCGGCCTGGAAGGTCCTGCCGCTGCGCTCGGGCGCGACCTCGACGTACGCGTCGACGTCGCTCTCGGCTTCGATCTCGCGGGACGCGTATAGCGACGCCCGGTTGACGTTGGTGTTGACCTCGCTCACCTGCTCGCCGGCGACGAAGTCGTAGAGCTTGGCGGTGTCGAATCGCAGTTCCTCTGGCACGGCGATCTCGACGTGGAAGCTGGCGGCGCGCCACGCTCCGGGGCACTCGATGATGAAGCGCCGGTGGCCCGGTCGCCACGCGCGCCGCGCGAGCTCACGCGGGGCGAGTCGTTCGCGAATGCCCTCGCTCTCGACCGAGACGTTGAAGTCCTCTCCATAGCTGTACTTGAGGATTCGGCGGTTCGCGCCGCCGGGCGGCAGCACCGCGAAGAGGGCGTAGTTGCGCCACAGGGCGGCCAGCAGCGAACGACATGTGTCGTCTTCCCAGATGGCGGTGCGCCAGCGGTCCCCGGCTTCCGCGCTGCCGATGAAGACACCGAGCGCATCAGACGCTCCGGCGGGGGGTGCGAACACCACCTGCCGAAGATCGGCTGCGAGCAGCTCGAAGACCTCTGGCGTCAGGTCGTCGGGCAACGCCTTCACGGCACCGTTCATCACCGCGATGTGCGCAAGCTCTCCGTTCTGCTGCTTGCCGAGCACCGGGACGGCTCGTCCGGACTCGTCGCGCAGGTCGAAGTTCCGGCGCGCCTCCTTCGTCAGCACGGAGATCGGGACGGCAATCCCCTCACCGATGTCCAGCTCGGCGAGCTGGTCGTCCGAGAGGCTGAAGTCGATTGAGACGCGACGACGCGTCTCCTCGTGGGAGAGCAGCTCGATGGTCTCGACGCGCCGGTTGATCCACGCCGCGGGGTCGGCGATCAACCGCGTGCAGGCCATGCCGGCGGTCAGGAATGGGGGTGGTTCAGAGTCAGACTCTTCCGGCATCTACGGCTACCGGCCACAGAGTCTGCACTGCGCCGCGGCGGAGGTGTTCCCGCTGCTGCGCTCCGGGCGACTGTCGGCACCGCAGCTCGTGGGCGGCGGTGCGGCCGCTTAGCCTTGATCCACCGTTCGCCGGCGTTGGTCTGTCCGGGTTGGGAAGTGAAAATGACCTCCTGAGCAGGCAAGACGGGCCGTGCCAGCGGCTGCGGGTCCTGCGTCAGGAGGTCACCCGCATGGTGAACGGTCTGTCGGACCGATCGGAGGTCGCGTTTGACGACGAGCGGGTGGTCGTCAACGCCCGGATTGTGCTGGCGGTGACGCTCGGGCGGCGGCTGGGGATTGAGGCGCTCGTCGATGCTGCGGTCCGGCTCGGCGGCCGGCCGGGAGCGTCGCGGCCGGGGCGCAAGGTGCTCTCGTTGGTGAACGCGATGCTGCTCGGCGCGGACTGCATCGATGACTGCGACGTGCTGCGCGCCGGGCGGACCGGGGCGGTCCTCGGGCACAAGGCGATGGCCCCCTCGTCGCTCGGCACGTTCTTGCGGTCGTTTACGTTCGGGCATGTCCGCCAGCTCGACCGCGTCTTGGGAGAAGCGCTCACGCGGGCCTGGCGAGCGGGCGCGGGGCCCGGCCAGGCGCGGCTGGTGATCGACATCGACTCGTTCATCGGCGAAGTCCATGGCCACGCCAAGCAGGGCGCCGGCTACGGCTACACCCGAAAGCTCGGCTACCACCCGCTGCTCGCCACCCGCGCGGACACCAGTGAAGTCCTGCACGTCCGTCTACGACAAGGCCAGGCCAACACGCAGCGCGGCGCGCTGCGCTTCGTCGATGAGCTGCTCGCCCGGGTCCGTCGCGCCAGCGCGACGGGTCAGTCCTGCTGCGCGCCGACTCGGGGTTTTGGAACAAGAAGGTCATCGCGCGCTTGCGCGAGCAGGGCTGTCGCTACTCGATCGGCGTCACGATGCACAAGATCGTGATGGCGCGGATCGCGCTGATCTGCGACGACGCTTGGCAGCCCGTCGCCGATTACCCCGACACCGGCGTCTGCGAGCTCGCCGAAATCACGCTCGGAGAGGACCGGCTGATCGTTCGCCGCGTGCACTTGCACGCCCAAGATGACCAGGCCGAGCTGTTTACCTACTGGCGGCACTTCGCGTTCGTCACCAACCGCGACGAGCCGATGCACCTCATCGACGCCGAGCAGCGTCAGCACGCGCAAGTCGAGTTGGTCATCCGCGACCTCAAAGACCAAGCGCTCGCGCACTTCCCGTCCGGGAACTACAGCGCCAACAGCGCCTGGACGGTGATCGCGTGCCTCGCGCACAACCTCGGTCGCTGGACCAACCTGCTCGGACTCACAGACCCGACGTCGCGGGCTGCCAGGACGCTGCGCCGGCTGCTGTTCGCGCTGCCCGGACGACTCACCAAGACCGCCCGGCGCTGCACGCTGCATCTCCCCGCCCACTGGCCCTGGCAGACCGACTTCATCGAAGCGCTCACCCGCATCCGAGCGCTCCCCGCCGCCTGACACCAGTCCGCCAAGACCACACCACACCGCGCCCGGCCGGGCGGCGCCACCGCCTGGCCCAAACCGCACCGGACCCAGGCTCGAGCAGCCGCCACACCGCGCAAGCGCGTCAGATCGCCCACGACGGCTCTCGCGACGGCTTCAACTGGCCCCACCCCGGAGCATCAGACCACGCCACCCCCACGCCTCAAGACGATCGGTGGATTGAGGCTTAGCGGCTCCCGCCATGCTCCCGCCTTATGTCATGACGGTGGCAGAACCGCCATCCAACAGACGACGCCGAGGTCATCGATTGTCACGCGCTGCGGCAGCGCGGGCTCCTCGACCGGCCGCAGGCCGAACTGCTCGACGACGGCCACGATTGACACGGCGGCCTCGTCGATAGTCAGGTCGCCGGCGTGAACGCTGGTCTCGATCGTTCCGAGTGCTCTTCGGACGGCGGAGCTGCGGCCGACGGATAGCGCCTCTTCGGCCTCCTCGGCGCCGGGCGCGTAGGCGACGCCTGGATCGCGGAGGACGTCCAGCGCCCAGCGTTGGCGGGGCCCGATTGCCTCTTGTTCCTCGCGTACGTCGATGCGCCGGTTGTGGGCCTCGATGACGTCGGCGGCGGCGCGCTGCCAGGCTGCTTCAAGGTCTACTTCGCCGAGCCCGTCGGGGACTGGTTCGGCTCCGGTCGGGTCGATGCGGCGCAGGATCTCGAGGTCGCTGCTCTCGAGTTCGCCGGCATCGAGCTCGACGTAGCGCCAGTAGCGGCGGCCGTCCTCTTCGCCCGGCGCGGGCGGGGTGCGGATAGCCAGGAAGACACCAGGCGGGCCGATCGACCGACCGGCGGCGGTCTGGCGGAAGCATGCTCCGACTCCCCACGGGAGGCGCAGCACGCGCTGGGCCTCGCCTTCGCGCACGGCGCGGTCGATGAGGCGTCGTAGTTGCTCGCCGACGAATGCGCCCGATTCGGTTTCGCCCTCGTCGAGCAGGTCCTCGTCGCCGGATGCCAGGCGGTCGGCGTAGGCGCGCAGGTCGCCGGCGATGGTGCCCTCGATCACCTCTGACTCCATCCCGTACACGCCGGCGGCGACGATCTTTGACTGGATGCGGGCCTCGAGGCCGAGCAAGCGTTCCAGCTCGCCGGGGTCGGGCAGCATGGTGGTCAGCAGGACTTCGTCGTGCGGTGAGAGCAGGCGGATGACGCGGCCATTGCGCTGCACGACGCGTTGGGGGTTCCACGGCATGTCGTAGGACACGACGGCCTGGGCCTGTTGGAGGTTCTGGCCTTCGGAGAGCACGTCGGTGGAGATGAGCAGGTCGATCTCGCCGTCGGGCGGCTCATAGCCCGGTCGCACGACGGTATCGGGCGCGAAGCGACTGAGCGCGCCGGTGCGTTGGTCGGGCGTGCTCTGGTTGCCGATCACGACGACGCGCTCGCGGCCGCCGACCAGGGTGGGCAGGTGTTCGTCGAGGTAGCGCACGGTGGCCCCGAAGGTCGCGAACACGGCGATCTTCGCCGCGGGACTCGTCTCGAGCACATCGACGAGGGCAGCCAGCTTTGGATCGTCGGCGGCGTCGAGGTCGGCCAGCTGGTCGCGGATGGTCGCCAGCTGGTCGCGATCAGCGCGCACGGCGTCGCCGTAGTCGGGGTCGAAGTCGCTCGCCGGGCGGGCGTCCGCGTCGCCCTCCAGTGTCTGCTCGAGCCAAGCGGCCAGGCCGGTCTCGCCGCCGTCGGCGCGCGCCGCGTCGCGTAGTGTGGCGCGGGAGGGCACCTCGCCCTGGCTCCAGGCGAGCAGGAATGCCTCGTGAGCGACGAGCATGCGCTCGACGGTTTCCAGGCAGGCGCGCCAGCACGACTCAAAGCGCTTGAGCACACCGGAGCGCAGCAGCCCGGCGAGCTGGGCCTCGACGGCCAGCTCGTCGTCGGCCTGCAGGTCAAAGGCGCTGGGGCGGTAGCGGGCCATCGTGAGTGCATCGATCGCGGCCGCGATGCGGTCCAGTAGGCCGGGATGAGCAGCGTCGAGGTCGTAGCGCCGCGTCGTCAGCTGCGGAGTTGGGAAGCGCACCGGGGTGCCGTCGGGGAACTGCTGGCCGGCGTACTCGGCCTCGATGAATGCGCGGTCGCGGCGGACGCTGACCGCGTCGGCGAGCGGGAAGAGCACGTCGGGGTCGAGGCCCTCGGGATCGCGCTCGTTCGCGCCGGCGGCGAGGAACAGGTCACGGACGGAGTCGATGCCGCTCGCCGCGAACGCCTTGTCGTGGCGAGCGAACAGCATCACGAGGTTGTAGAGGTCCCACAGCCCGTTGTTGATCGGCGTGGCGGTCAACAGCACCGCCTCCTTGCGCGAGCCGCCGAGCAGGCGCTCCATCGCCCGATACCAGGTCGTGTCCTCGTTACGCAGCGCGTGCGCCTCGTCGACGATCACGAGGCGGTAGGCGTCCTTGGTGTTGTGCAGGACGCGGCGGCGGTTGTTCGCCTCGGGCACGAGCTGCTCGTCGGCGGCCAGCTCGTTGAAGGAGATGACCTGGGCGGGCAGTTTGGCTTGGACGATGCGCTCGGCCCAGCGTTTGGCCAGTTGCGCCGGGGCGACGACGAGCGCGTAGACGCCGTCCTCGCGGGTGCGCTCCTCGATGAACGCCAGGCCGATCTCGGTCTTGCCGGTGCCGACACCGTCGGCGTAGACGACGCCGCCGTGGCGGCGACAGATCGCGCGAGCGCGCTCGTAGCCGTCACGCTGAAACGGCGCGAGCTCCAGCCCTGTCGGTCGCGTGGGACGATCGGGCTCATCCAGCACCGGCTCCTGCAGGTCGAACAGCGCGCGCAGATAGATCGTGTACGGATCGAGCAGCCCAGGGTCGGGAAACAGCAGCTCGCGCAGATCCTCCTCGTAGTCGACGGCGCGCCCCCACAACCCGTCGAACCACTCAAGTGCCTGGTTCGCCACCGACGGCTCGTAGTTGGCGACCCCCAGCTCGAGATTGCGGTACAGGCCGGCGGCCGTGAGGTTGGCCGAGGTGACGAGCGCCACGCGGGCGTCGGGCGCGTCGCCGAAGAGGTAGGCCTTGCCGTGCAGGAACTGCTCGACGAAGCGCCGCACTTGAACCTCGGGACGGTCGAGCCATTCACTGACCGCCGCGAGACTCTTGGCTGCCCGCGAGGGTGGGAAGCGCGACAGGTCGCGTTCGTCTCGCAACCGTTCGCGGTGCGACGCGAAGACGCCGAGCGGGGACTCAACGCCGAGCCCGGGCGTCGGCTGTGCTCCGATCAGTAGGCGTGTTGGGCGGCCGTCGGCCACCGACGCCAGGAGCTGTAGTCCGCCGAGGTTGACGTAGCCGGTGGCGATGGCCAGCGAGTGCCGATGATCGACGTCGGCGACGAGGAACGCGAGCGCGTCAGCGTGTCGCCGCTGGTCGTCGAGATTGTCGAGGATGTGCGGCCGCGCGTCCACGCGACCTACGCGAGTTCGGCGAAGCGCGCTCGCACGCGGTCGCGGTAGACGGCGGGCACGGCGCCAAGGGTGAAGTCGCGGAAGACGACCTCGAGCTCGTCTGCGCTGAGCTGCCACGCGCGCGCGACGCGCGCGTCGATCTCGGCGCGCTGGAGCGCGCTTTCCTCGTCATCGAGCGGGCCCACGTCGACGCCCGTCGCGGCGGCGAAGTGGGCGAAGCGATCGTCGGGGCAGGAGAGCCGGGCGGCGGCGCCGCCCAGTGCGCGAAACGTGGGGTCATCGAGATTCGGGAGACGGAGATCATCAAGGATGAAGAAGCTCACGTGGATCTCGGCAAAACGTCGGGCCTGCCAATCGAACACGAGGCTGTTGAGGACGCCCAGGCACGCAGCTTGGGCGAACTCATCGCCCTCCAAGAACACGAGCGACGGCGCGGTGTTTCCGAGGAACACTTTTGGCGGAACCAGGCATGCGACCACGGTCCTCGAGTTGTCCTTTTGAGTGATGTCCGAGAAGGCCACCCGAGCCCGTCCGAGGTTCGCCGTGGCTGCGCGCACGCGCTCGACTACTGGAACTGCCTTGGCTAGAACCGAGTCCGTCCCAGGACGCGCTCCGACAGCGATTCGAAGCGTCTCGTCATCGCAGCGACAGAACTTCGCCGCCGCTCCGTGTGGGTCCCATTGCCCGAAGCTCTCGCCCTTCCAAATGGGTCGGCCGTCGCGCTTATCGGCCCAGTAGCTCTTGTGCTTGGTCTCGTGGAAGTCGCTGGTGGGAAACACCGTCCAGCGTCCAGCGCCGTAGGGGAAGCGGCTATCTGTTCGCAGCTTGGCCAAGATCTCCGCTTCCGCTTGGTTGCGCAGCAGTGGCGGAGCCCACCCAGTCCCGAACGCGCGCGTCGGCACTTGGACCCCAGCGGATGAGATCTGAGCCGTCCAGTCTGCGCTGCTGGTCGCAACGCCCGCGAGAGTGACTCGGTGCGACGCCTCGGGCGAGGAGCGCTGAGCAACGACGAGAGCGACCGTATAGCGCGGTTCGGAGTCGAAGGCCCATCGCTTGCGGTTGATGAGGAAGTCGATGCGTCGTGTGGTCAGGCCCTCGAAGAGCCAGGACCGGAACTCGCTGGAGCCCTTGTTGACGAACGTCGTGCGCGGCAGAACCACACCTAGGGCACCCTCGGGGCGGAGCACTTCGCGATAGCGCTGGCAGAACAGCTTGTAGAGATCCGGATCGCCGCCGGTTCCGTCAAACGCCTGGCGGTAGTAACCGCGATGGGACGCGAGGCGTTCCTGCTCTTGCTCAAGCAGCCGGGGCAGGTCAGGCCTATCTGCGATGAGGCTCGCGATCGCGCGCTGGCGTTCCTCTTCAGTTACGCCCCTTCGAATCCCGGGTCGAAAGCGTGCGTAGAACGATGGGTCCTCCAGTGTCACCTCGTCCCACGGCGGGTTGCCGACAACCGCGTCAAAGCCTGGCTGTTCGCGGGCGAACACGTCCGGGAAGGCCAGCGGCCAATGCAAGAAGTGCTCTCGCTCGGCGAGCGCCTCGGCGTCGGCCGCGTGGTTCGTCGAGCCGCCCGCGAGCAGCTCCCGGCCGTGAAGCTCGGCCTCTGCCCGAGCGCCCGGGAGGCCGAGTGGCTCGGCGGTCCAGAGATGGAACAGGCGCTGGGCACTCCGTACTGCCTTGTGCAGCGCCTCGCTCGCCGCGCGGCTTGCGGCGACCTCCTCTGGTCTCGTGTCGTCAATCGCGCGCAGCTCGGTGGCGGCCTCAGCCGCCTTCGCAATCGCCGCCGCGAGCGCATCACCGAAGAGCGTGCCGCGCCCGACCTCCTCGGCGCGGGCGACGCCGATCAGCGAGTTGCCGCGCTGGACGTTGAAATCCAAGTACGCGAGTGAGAGGCCAGGGACGAAGCTGCCGAGCCACAGGGAGACCTTGGCGATCTCGACGCCCATCGCCGAGAGGTCCACGCCGTAGACGCAGCGCTTGAGCACGAGGCGCTTGAGTAGCGCCGTGTCTTCGATGCCGGCGCCGAACTGCGCCGCGCTGGCGCGCAGCGCGTCGAGTTGGTCGCGTACTGCGGGCAGGGCGAGTTCGCCGAGCAGCGTGGCGATCTTGTCAGCGAGCTCGTCGACGACCTCGACGAGGAAGTGGGCGCTGCCGCACGCCGGGTCCAGGACGTGGAAGTCAAAGAGTCGCGCGGCGGCCGCGGCTGGGTCTCGTGTGGCCAGTTCGCGCACCGCGGCGAGGTGGCGATCGTAGGCTGGGCCGACCGCGCCGCGCACCAGGTGGCGGACGAGTTCGGTGCGTGTGTAGTAGACGCCGCCGCCCTTGCGTCCGCCTTCGTTGGTGAGCCACAGCAGATCCCCGGCCGGGACCTCGGCGGCCTGGCCGGCGGCTGGGGTGACGTAGCGGTCGGCCTTGGCGTCGTAGGCGTAGTCGCGGTCGGCCACCGAGAGTCGCAGCGACAGCAGCCCTTCGTAGATGTAACCCAGGTGCCCGATTTCCAGGCCGGAGAAGTCGATGCCTGTCTCGGGATCCTCGGCGTCGCGAGCCAGCGCAACGAGCGCGGGCGCCAGGGCCGCGTCGGGGATCGCCGCACCCTCTAGGACTGCGGCGCCGATAACCGCGGAGGCGGCGAACAGGTCGCCGTTGTAGGGCGGTAGCTGCCAGGCCGTGTGGCCGGTGCGCATGCGCTTGACCAGCGAGGCGATGTCGTCCCACAGCGCCGTCGAAGCGGCGTCGGCAGCGTCGCGTTCCTCGTAGGCGCGCTCGGCGATGCGCGTCAAAGACTTGGAACGGTAGGTCGGGTTGCCCATTGGCAGATGCCCGGCACTCTCGGCGTACAGCAAGAACAGTGCGCGGAAGACGAACAGCAGCGCCGCCGCCTCCAGCTCTGCTCGAACCTCATCGACGGCGAGGTCGCGGCCGTTGGTGCGCGCCCAGTGGCCGAGCTCCCGGCCGAGGACCGGCAGCACGTCTTGGCGCAGCACGCGGTCCAGGCGCCGGCGCAGGTCCTGCCCGTAGTCGCGCGCGTCGCCCAGCACCTCGCGAAACGCGCCGTCGACAAGGTACGGCGGCGACAGCAGCCCGAGCAGCGGACGCATGTCCGGCTCCAGCGCAGCGGCGTCGAGCTCGAGGTACCGCGTCGTGGCACCGGCCTCGTTGGGACCGGCGGCGAGTAGCCGCAGGCGGGTTCCAGCAGCGAGCAGGCCATAAGCCGCACCGTGCTCACGGCAGGCAGCGATGAGCGCCCCTTCGGGCAGGCGGCCATGTTCGTCCAGACGGGCGAACAGGAATGCGTTGGCATGCGGATGAACGACGATGGCCGGGTGGCCACCGGCCTTGGCCAGGTATCCGGTCGGCTTGAGCGGCTCGATGGCGTAGCCGAGGTCGTTGAGCAGCTCGCGCCAACCCGCGCGGCTGGCGCCAGCGACGGTCTCGCACAGCTCGGACCACCAGCGCGAGTCGGGCAGGCGCGAGCCGTACAGATGCTCCGTTCCGAGCCCCCGAACCTTCAGTCCGGCGATGCGCTCGGTATCGAGGCGATCGAGCTCCTCGGCCAGCAGTCGCACGGCCTGTAGCCGCTTGATCGACAGGCTGCGCTCGACCAGACCGAGCAGGGACTCGCTGCGTACGCGCCGCATCGGGCCGTCGCGCTGCGGACCGAGGACCCGGACATAGCCCTGCTGCTCGGGATCGTCCGCCACGAGCACGAGCGGCGTGGCGCCGCCACCCTGCCGACGTTTCCACGACGACCGCAGCTTCGGTTCATCGACGGCCGAGGCGCGCGCGTACTCGATCCCGTTGAGTAGGCGGCTGGCGATGATGCCGATGCCATCGGCGCCGGAGTCACGGGCACCTGGCAGCGCGGCCAGGCCGTCGAGGACCTCGGAGGCGTTCACGACGCCCGGCAAGAAACGCGGGACACGACGGCGAGGGTAATCGACCCGGCAGCGGAGACCCGACTATCCGCGGGCGCTTGGGACTCGGTAGCGCCGCCGCAGAGCTCCGGCCGGAAGAGGGCACTAAGGACGAGGGGAAACCCGGTTCCCCTTGGTGATCCGTCCGGCACCGCCGAGCCGATCCCTAGGTGCGCACCAACGCGATCCATCCCGGCGGCCACGTCCCGATCAACAACGGAGCCGACTCGTTCAACGCAGGTGCGCTCGGTGTCGGCGCGCTCGACGGGACCGCGCCCGTCGCGTGTTGATCTGTGGGTGTTGATCTGTGGGTGTTGAAGTCTGGCTGTTGAAGCTCAGAGATCAACCAGCTGCCGCCCCGCCTCCGGCCCAGATGTCGCTCTGCGCCTGGGCTTTCGAGGAAGGGGGGTCCACCGCTTCGCGCTGGACCCCCCATCCTAGACCAGCCAACAAAAACCCGGCAAGGCAGCCCAGGCGTGAAGGGTGGAGGTCCGGAGGCGGGGCGGCGGCAAGCAGGAAGGGACGGACAAGAGGATGAGGACCATGAAGAAGGAACCAGGGAAGCGATCAGAACTGCGGAGGTAGAGGGGCGGCGAAGGGAGGCGAAGGCGGGAAGCTGGGGAGGAGCGGATCGGGAAGGGCGCGACGCGGGTCTCGAATGCGTTGTGGTCCACGTGCGTAGGGTCGTGGTGAGCGACCTCTGATGCGTCGACTTGCATGTCGCTCCGACTCGCGTCGGACCGGAGGTCGTGTGAGCCGTCCCGGGTTTCGCGGAGGCCTTGAAGCCAGGATGATGTCCGGGTCTCCGCTCGGTTTGGGGGTGAAGTAGCGGTTTGAAAGGCCGCGTTCAGCGCGCGCTTGAGCGGCGTGTGCGTGGCTGGGAACTTCGCGGAGGTTGCGCAGAACGTGGTCGACGCGCCGCCGCCCTGACAGCAGGCT
>JBBQNR010000086.1:0-11576 GCA_038330145.1 Solirubrobacterales bacterium | reverse complement strand
ACCTACTTGTATCCCAAGCTCCTGACCGGCTTGGTCTTCTATCCGCTGGAGGGCGACTAGCAGCGTGGTGCAGGCGATCAAGCGCGACGAGGTCTACATCGATCCCGAGGGAATCTACGTCGAGACCCAGCAGCCCGAACGGCGCAGCCGCAAACCACCGCTCCTGCTGGTACACGGCGCACTGACCGGCTCGTGGCTGTGGTCCGCCTTCGGCGCCTACTTCGCCGAGCGCGGCTGGGAGGCGCACGCCATGAACCTGCGCGGCCATTACACCTCCGACCTCGCCGAGCTGGGCGAGACGCGGATGCGCGACTACGCGACCGATATCGGCGTGGCGGTCCGCCAGCTGGGCCGGCCACCGGTGGTCATCGGCTGGGGGATCGGTGCCCTGGCGGCCATGCTCTACGCCGAGCGCAACCGCGTGCTGGGACTGGTGCTGCTGGCCCCATCGCCGCCGGCGGCCGCCCTGCCGCGACGCCCGGTTGAGCACGAGCTGAAGTTGGTGCCCGACGAGTACGACGCGACCTGGTGGGGCTGGATCCAGCCCCAGGACAAGCTGCGCGAGGCGATGCCCGACATGAACGACGACGAGCTGGAGAAGATGCAGGAGATGCTCGCCGGCGCCCGTGAGTCGGGGAGCGCCCGCCGCGAGCGGATGCTCGGCGTCCCGGTCGAGACCGAGCGGATCACCGTGCCGACGCTGGTGATCGGCGCGGGGATGGACGATGTGGTCCATCCCTCCGAGGCGCGCCGCACTGCCGACCTGCTGGGCGCGACCTACGAGTACTTCCCGGGCGCCTCGCACTTCGGACTGGTGATGGGCTCGGAGACCTGGCCCCAGGTCGCTGGGTCGGTGCTCGGCTGGCTCGAGGAACGCCGGCACGTGATGGTCAACGCGCTCGCGGTTTCCGCCTCGCGCTGAACCTGGAGTTTGAGGCCGCGCGGAGGCGCTTGCTATACTCGCCCGCGTCCCGCCGCAGACCCGTGCCGCATTCGTCTAGAGGCCCAGGACACCGCCCTCTCAAGGCGGAGATCACCGGTTCGAATCCGGTATGCGGTACCAACTCGTCTGTCCTGTGCCCCATCCACCCTAGGTTGCGCGGCGGCCGGCGCAGTGGTCAACTCCACCTCGATGGACGAGAGCGTCGACGAGAAGACCCGCTACTACGCATCGCTCGCGACCAAGCGGATCGGGGCTGGGCTGGTCTGCCGGGACCCAGCCGGCCGTATCTTGCTCGTCCGTCCAACCTACAAGCCGACCTGGGAGATCCCCGGTGGCGCGGTCGAGGCCGATGAGTCGCCGGCGGGCGCCGTCACGCGGGAGATCCGCGAGGAGCTCGGCGTCTCTCTCGCCATCGGGCGCCTCCTGGTCGTCGACTGGGTTTCTGCACAGCCTCCGAAGACCGAGGGCCTGATGCTGCTATTCGACGGCGGGGTGCTCGATGACGCCGCAACGCAGCCGTTCTCCCTCCCTCCCGAGGAATTGCACGAATGGGAGTTCGTCGAAGTGGATCGGCTGGTTGCCTGCGTGTCCGAACGCATGGTGCGTCGGCTCATCGCAGCCCTATCAGCTCTCCATCTCGGCGGCACGAGGTACCTCGAGTCCGGGGATGCGCGGCAGGAAATGCAGAACCTGACGCCAGACCCACCACCTCGCCGCTGGTAAGCGTTAGCGCATGTTCTGGCAGAACGGCACAGCATGTCGGTGTACAGCGCCGACGACTCGATCGCTAATCACGTCAGGCGGTCCGCTCCCAACGCCCACCCGCTGCTGCACGCCTTTCTCGCCATGGACATGGATGACAGCGGCCGTCGTCCCCTCGGCTCTCGACGCAACGCCACGATACTGAGCGTCTTGAAGCGGGATCTTGCCGATGCGTCGTACGGCCCGGGCGGAATGGGTAAATCCGCACCCCCATCAAACCATTGCATGGATTTGTCGTCGATCGGTGTAGTACAGGGTGTGACGACACTACATCAGGGTTCTGCCCGGCGTGCTGACGCCGACGCCTTTGAGGCGTTGGCGGCCGCCCACTACCCGCGTCTCCTGCGACGCCTGATGCTCGTAGTTCGAGACGCGGAAGAGGCCAAGGACCTCGCGCAGGCGACTTTCGAGCGCGCTTTCGGGGCGCGCGCAGGTCTGGATGGACGAGATCCCGGCCCGTGGCTCAACACCATAGGTCTGCGCTTGGCACTCAATGAAGTGCGGCGCCGGAAGCGACGACCCTGGCTAAGGCTGCAGCGTGAGGTCAGCGGAGGCGATGGCATGCCTGATCCAGATCTATGGGCGGCGCTCGGCGAGCTCCGGCGCGAGGAGCGCGTGGCCATCGTGCTGAACGTACTTGAGGGTTACACACAGTCTGAGATCGCTCAACAGCTGGAGGTGCCCGAGGGGACTGTCGCGAGCTGGGTGAGCCGCGGAAAGACGCGCTTGCGTGCGCGATTGGAGGAAAGAGCATGACGGAGGAGTTCGACACTAGGCTCAAGGAGCGACTGGTTCGACTCCAAGAGGGGCTACCTGACATGTCTGCGAAGACCCGAGGTAGCCGCCAAATGCGACTGTCCGCGCTTGCATTGGTGCTCGTCGGCCTTCTCGGCGTAGCGACTGGGGTGGCAGCGACCTCGGTGGTGTTCCGAGAGGTTTCGGGTGGCCCCGTGCCTGGAGTCTTCTCACCCGGAGGGCCGCTCTACTGCAGCAGCATTTATCAGATGGCCCCGGTGGTGGCCGATCCGCTCCTGCGCGAGCTCGGCTACAAGGTCACATGGCAAATCGAGGATCGCGACGCGAAGACGTCAGTTCAGTCCACCATACCCCCCTCGGACGGCTTCATCGTCGAAGGGGCGATTGTTCAGGGAGTGCTGATCCTGGTCGTCGAGCGGGGACGGGACGTCAAACCCGTGCCGATCAACTGCCCGTAGGGGGAGCTTCCACTCTTGGTACGTCGCCACCGAACGGACCAGATTGTGGGCAAGGACCGCCTCGACGGCTGGACCGATACGGAGCATGATTTGACCGGCAAGGGTCCGTCGGTTGTTACGAGGGGGTCGAGATGTCACGCAGCCGCTCGATGGCGATCGTGCTTACCCTGGTCCTCGCCGGTGGGCTGTTCGGCCTGACCCGGCTAGCGGACGGGACCGATTGGCCACTATTCGGCACCCAGATCCGCGCACAGACCGTTTCCAGTGAATTCGAACTGGTGCTCGTCGCTGATCGGCGGCGATACGCCCCCGACGTGCCGATTCGGGTTTGGGCCAAGCTGACCTACCGCGGGCCGGACGATCAGATCGTCATCAGCGGCCAGCGTGCGCTAATCAGCTTTGGCGCCTCGCGACCGGACGGCCTCCAATTCGGCATCGCCTGGGATGACGTCGGTGCGGAGTTCCTTCTCGATCGGAACGTCTCACTCGATCGGCCGTTTGCGGTCGGCTACGGCTACGGCGAGGACGATCCCTTCGTCGACGTGTACCGCGCGTTTGAACGTGACCCGCAGCATCGGCTGCCGCCGGGCAGATACGAGCTGAAGGCCGCGACTGAGTTCCGGGTCGGCGACCAGCGCGCCGGCGCCGAGTTGATGCCGATGGAGGTGTCGCTGAGCGTGGAGGTCGAGTAGCAGGCGGACAAGCTCAGGCGTCCGAGAAGTCGAAGCTTCGCCGTATGCTCTCAGTCGACGAACCTGACCAATCTGGCTGCCGCTGTTCATCCAACGTCGGCGCGGGGAGGAGAGCCAAGTGACTGACGCGGTCCTCGAGGCGCGCGGACTGGCCAAACGCTACCGCCGTGGTGTGCTGGCGCTGGCGGGAATCGACCTCGAGTTGCCGGCCGGGGGCATCACCGCACTGGTCGGACCCAATGCGGCCGGCAAGTCGACGCTGATCAAGACGTGGGTCGGGTTCGAGAAGCCGACGCGCGGATCGGTCTCGGTGATGGGCATCGATCCGTGGCGGGATCGATCGCGCGCCCTCGCGAAGGTTGGTTACGTGCCGCAGTCGCCAGCGCTGTACGACGGGCTGTCGGTGGACGACCACCTCGACCTTGCCGTCCAGTTGCGACCCGGCTTCGATCGCGCATATGCCACACAGCGCCTGGCACAGCTCGACATCCCGGCGGATCGCCGTGCACGGTCCCTGTCTGGAGGGCAGCAGGCGCAGGTCGCTTTGGCGCTGGCGCTCGGCACCCGTGCACCGATCCTGCTGCTGGACGAACCGCTCGCCTCGCTCGATCCGCTTGCGCGACGCGAGTTTCTGCACGTCGTGACCGATGCGGTGCGCGGCGATGGCGCGACGGCCCTCCTGTCGAGCCACATCGTGACCGACGTGGAGCAGGCCTGCGACCGCCTCATCGTCCTCGGCATCGGTCATGTGCTGCTGCAGCAAACGGTTGCCGACGCCCTGGCCGAGCACGCCGTCTCGTTGACTGAACGGCCGGATGCCGTGTCCTCGTTCGCTGCGGCGGACGGGTCGCGCATCTGGCTGGTCCATGGCGCCAGCGACCGTGCAGCGACCCTGGAGGAGATTGTCCTTGGTTATCTCGCCTCGGGCCGCACCAGGACTGTGGCCGCCTGATGGCGACGCTGCGCCTCGCCTGGCGAATGCAGCGTTGGGAGCTGGCCTTCCTCATCGGCGGCCCGCTCCTCCTGGCCGCGGCCGCCGCGTTCGTGGCCTGGCAGATGACAGTTACGCTCAAGAGTCTCGACGCTTGCTATGCCGGGGGCGGCGCGTTATCGGCTTCCTGTCTGTCATTGGTCGCGTGGAGCAACTTCCTGGCGGGACAGGCCTCTGTCCTGACAGGCGCAACCACGGTGGTGCCGCTCGTGGTGGGGATCCTGCTCGGCGCGCCGCTGGTGTCGCGCGAGATCGAGAAGCGCACGACGCTGCTGGCGTGGCCGCTATCGCGGTCACGGGCTCGCTGGCTGACCGGGCGGACCGTGCCGCTGCTGGTGGCCATCGCGATCGCGCTGCTCTTGCTCGGGCAGGCGTCAGAGGCGCTGATCCGGGCGACGCCGCCCGGCAACCTCGGGTTCCCATACTTCGCGATGCATGGGCCACTGATCGCGGTGCGCGCGATCGCCGTCTTTGGGATCGGCGTGCTGGTGGGCCTGCTGCTGGGTCGCGTGCTGCCGGCGATCCTGGTGACCGGCCTCGTGGTCATCGCCCTGCTCAGCGGTCTCCAGCTCGGGCGCGACCAACTCATGCGTGCCGAGGCCACCTGGGTCGGGGCGAGTGAAGTTAACCAGTCGGGGGTGATGATGTACGGCTCGGCCTTTCTCGATGATGCCAGCGGCGAGCTCGTCACGTTTGACGACGCTTACCGTCGGTTCCCTGATGCGTTCGGCCCTCTGGGGAGCGGACTGCCACCGGGGATGAGCCAGGTCTACCTCGTGACGCCGCCGGAGCGGTACCCGGTCTTCGTGGCCCGGGAGATCGGCGCTCTTCTGATTGTGACGCTCGTGGTTAGCGCGGTCGCCGTCTGGGTCATCGGGTGGCGGCGTCCAGAGGCTGGATAACAGGGCCTGTGACGAGAGTCTTGAAGCACTCCGCGAGCGCTCGTCAATTGCAGACCGTCGGTGCCAGCGGATCGCCGGCGTGGAAGTAGGGGCAAAGGACGCCGAGATGCTCTGCATGACCCGCGCGCCCCTACCGGAAATTTCGCGGGACTTACGCAGCTAAGGCGGCCCGCCCCAGGTCGGGCCAGCAAAGCCCTCGCTTGTCAGTGACCATGCGGCTGGCCGACCACGGCTGCATGTCCATACGCGAGCGCGTCCTCGCCCCATGCTTGGTCCACTGCAGCTTTTGGTTGGCGGTCGCGGCAGCGCCGTCAGCTCGCGGTGGCCGTTGGGCCGAGCGCCTGCGCCCGGCCACGAGCCAGTACCCGGAGGATCGCTGTCGTTGAACCGTAACCTCATCACTGGTATGGTCCTGCAAGAGAGTTCGGCGTGCCCGCTTTCCGAGTGTGCGCACGGCCTTCTCCGACAGTCCATCGAGGTTCGTAGCACATGTCCAGATTCCGCGCGTATTCGTTTCTGATCGTCGCCAGCCTCGTCGCCACGGCGTGTTCGGCTGGCTCGACTTCGCCGCCCGCCAGCTCCGCGCCCTCGTCCGCACCCTCGTCCGCCCCGGCTTCGGGTGCGGCCATGATGTCCGCCAACATCACTCTCGACACGCTCAATGACAGTGGCGTCTCCGGCGCAGCCAAGATCGAGGAGGAGGCGGGCGGCATGGTCAAGGTGACCATCGAAGTCACGCCCAACGGCAATCTCAAGATGCCGGCCCACATCCACGCGGGTCAGTGCGGCGCCACGCTCGGGGATGTCGTGTACCCCCTGAACGACGTGGACAACGGCAAGTCCGAGACAGTCGTCAGCGTGAAATTCTTGGACCTGGAGACCGGTGACTTCGCCATCAACCTCCACAAGTCCGCAGACGACCTCACGACCTACACGGCATGCGGGAATATCCCCAAGGCGTAGCAACCGTGGCTCGGGGCGGCACTCGGCCTCGCCCCGAGCCGATACCCGCCCGTAGCGGCCGGCAATGGCTGGCCATTGGCCTGCTTGCGGTCAACCTGGCGGCCTGCAGCGCCGCCCAGCCAGGGACCGGTGTGGCCGGCGGCACGTCTCCGAGCAGTAGTTCGGACGCCGGCGGTCCATCGGTCGTGACCGCCGGCTTTCAGTTCGTCCCGGCAGAACTCACCGTCCACGTGGGTGACCAGGTCGAGTACCGCAACCAGGATAAGGCCGCCCACACCGTCACCAACGGCGGCGACGGCAAGCCCGATGCCAATGCCGCCTTTGACGAGAAGCTCCCGCGTGATTCCGCGATAACGATCACCTTCGCGAACGCCGGCATGTTTGGCGTCACATGCACGATCCATCCCACGATGAATCAGGTCGTCACGGTCATGCCCTGAGGCCTCGTGCCATGATCCGCTGCCCGAACTGCGGCGAGGAGAACCCAGAGCGCGCGGTTCTGCCTCACGTGCGGCGTCGCCGTCGTGGGGAGCGCACCCGCGCCGAAGGCGTCGCGGAAGACCGGGGGCTTGAACTAGATGATTCGATCGTCTTGATCTCGCGTCCGATCGTGGATTGACGTCATCGGGGCAGGCGAGTGCCGCGCGCCCGCAGGACGAATGGAGCCTCCCGGACGAACTCGCCCGTTGTGGCGAGATCGGCGATCGCGTCGGCGACGTCCGCCCTCGTTACCCTGGCGCCTGGCTCGAGGCGCAGCGAGAGCCGGTATCCGCGCGGAGCTCCGTCGTTGACCAGGGGCGGTCGGACCGCGGTCCACTCGAGCGAAGAGCCCGAGAAGACCTCGTACTCCCGTTGCTTGGCAGCGACCACCTGCGCCGCCAAGCGGCGGACGATCCGCGTCGCGATACGATCGATCAGCGGCTTGTCCTCGCCCGGGACCGTTATCCCAGCTCCCGAGAGCGCGATCAGGCGGCGCACGCCGAGGGCCTCCATCGCGGCGACGAGATTGCGCATCCCGGTCTCGAGCGCCTCCACCTCGTCGGCCCCATTGGAGCGGGGTCCGAGGACGGCGATCACCACATCCTTGCCCGCGACGGCGCCTTCGACGGCCACGCGATCCCGCACGTCGCCTGGGATCCGATCGATGCCACCAACCTTGGCGACTTCGCTCCGGTCGCGAACCAGGGCCGTGACCCGATGGCGATCCCGATTGAGGCGCATGACGACGAGACGACCGATTCGTCCTGTCGCCCCAAGGATCAGCGCTTCCATCCGTTTCCCTCGCCATGTGTGGTCGTGCGTGGCGTCGGTGGTTCCAGCCTTCGTCGTCACGTCACTTGAGTCCGCGCGTTGCCCAAGCACGAACCGAGAGCACGAATGGCCCTGTGGGCACCAGCGCGCGACACGCCTCGCGCAGCTCGGCCTGCCGGTCAGGGTCGAGGCTCGCCAGGTAGCCGCCCGCCGGCCCGATGCCCAAGGTGAACAGCTCCCACCACGCGTCGAACCCGGGGTGCTCGACGCTAGCGGTTACCACGGAAGCCTCCACGTCGCGGAGACCGGCTGCCGAAAAGAGTTCCGCGAGGTGGCCCTCCCGGGCCCCGGGCATCTGCGACTCATCGGGCACATCCGGGATGAGCTGGTGGGCACCCTGCCAGAACAGGCTGAGGGGCCCCTGGCCGCTGGCGTGATCCCAGACGCAGGCGGCAACCACTCCGCCGGGTCGAGTCACCCGCCGCATCTCAGTCAGGCCCCTCACCGGATCTGTCATGAAGTGGACCACAAGCTGCGCGACGGACGCGTCGAAGGCACCATCCTCGAACGGCAGGTCCTCGGCGGATGCCTTGCGAACGTCAACCCCTGGGTTCCGCTCGCGAGCCGCGGCGACGAATGGATCCGAGGGATCGACCGCCGACACCGACGGCTCGCCCAGCCGGGCGACCAGCTCGCCCGTGAGCGCGCCCGGCCCGCAGCCGACGTCGAGCACGCGCTGGCCCGCCCTCACTCCGGCGAGATCGGCCATCTGCGGTGACAGCTGCCGGGAGTAGCGGCCCATGTATCGGTCGTAGGACTCGGCGGGAACGTCGAAGGTCATGGCCGTAATCTACGCTTATGACGACCCAACAGGGGATGTACGGCCAGACTCCGAGGGGGCAGACAGACCCCGATGCATGGTTGGCGGAGCTCGACGACGTGCGCCGACCGCAGCTGGAACAGCTCGACGTCAGGATCCGCATGGTGGCCCCCGCACTGCGCAGGTACGTCGACCGCGGATTCCTGAGCTATGGCCGCTACTCCTATCGGTCCAGCTCGGGCCGTTCCGGCGATTGGATGTGCATGGCGCTCGCATCGAACAAGGAGTACATCTCGCTGTACGCCGGGCCGATCGGGCTGGAGCGGTTCGTTTCGCGGCTTCCCAAGGCGAATCTCGGTAGAGGTTGCATCCGCTTCAAGCGCCTGTCCGATGTCGACCTTGCCGTCATCGACGAGGTGATCCGCCTCTCAGCCGCGGCGGACGGTCAGATGTTGACCCCCTAAGCCGTCGGCTTGCTCAGCGAGCGTACAGCCGGCGGCCAGCGCGTCCGCTGCAAGCATCTCGAGAGGCTCGTCGCTCACGGCGCTCTCCACGAGCAGCCCCATGACGCGATCCACGCCGACCTCGCGGTATGCCGCCAGCAGCTCGACCCGAGACGAGCCTGCGGCGGCGATGTCGTAGCGGCTGATGTTCACCGACAGCCGCAGCGTGGCCGGATCGCGTCCGATCTCCTCGCAGCGCGAGGCGATCACCGGCTTCGCCTCGAGGATCTCGGCGGGGGACAGCCAGTCCAGGTTCAGCTCATCCGCGAAGCGAGCGGCGAGGCGCCAGGTCACCTTCGGGCCGTTGCCGCCGACCATGATCGGCACCCGCGGCTCCTGGAGTCCGCGCGGGACATTGATGGCATCGGTCACCGACGCGTACGTGCCGGCGAAGGTCGCGTGCCCTGGCGCGAGCATCCGGGTGATCACCTCGAGATGATCGGCGAGCGTCGCCAGGCGGGTCTTCGTGTCGGGGAAGCCGTAGCCGTACGCTCGCCACTCGTCCTCCTTCCACCCGGCGCCGATGCCCAGCTCCATTCGGCCGCCGCTGATGACGTCGAGCGTGCCGATCATCTTCGCGGTCAGCGCGGGGTTGCGAAACGCCGTGCAGATCACCACCTGGCCCAGGCGCAGGCGCTCGGTCGACGCGGCCAGGGCGGCGAGCATGGTGAACGACTCGAACGTGATCTCGTCGATCGGATCGGGCTCCGTGTGGAAGTGGTCGAAGACCCAAGCCGATTCGAATCCGAGGCGCTCCGCCTGTCGCGCAACGGCCACGGTGCGCTCCCAGGCGCGCCGTGGCTCCCAGCCGTCGTACTCGCCGGTCCACCCCTGGGGGACCACCACGCCGATCTCCATGCCGAACGAGATTACAGCGTGGCAGCGGCGCTATGATCCGCCGACGCGGGACAACAGTGGGGCGAGGGAGGCCTTCTGAATGTTCCATCGCAGGCGTGCGCTCGGCATCGGGGTGGCCATGACGCTGCTGCTGGCCGCGTGCGGCTCGCAGAACAGTCCGTCGCCGAGCAGCCCCGCTTCACAGGAGGCCTCGGCCGCGCCGACCCCCCTGACCCCGGCGGGCATCGCGCACGCCGTCGTCCAGGTGCTGATGATCACCGCGGACGGCGTAATCGGGACAGGTTCGGGCACGATCATCGATCCGAGTGGCCTGATTCTCACCAACGCGCATGTGGCGACGCCCTCCGACATCGAGCTGACCGAGCTGCAGGTCGCGATCACCGGTGCGAGCGACCATCCGGCGACGCCGACCTATGACGCCGAGGTGGCGGCTGCCGAAACCGTGCTCGACCTGGCGGTCATCCGCATCACGTCGGCCCTCGACGGCAGCACCCTGCCCGATGCCTTCCCGTTCGTGTCGCTCGGGAATTCGGATGCCCTCGACATCGGCGACGACATCTCGATCTACGGCTATCCCGGCATCGGCGGCAACACGATCACCTTCATCAGCGGGCAGGTGAGCGGCTTCACCGGCGAGGCGGTCCTGGGTGACCGCGCCTGGATCAAGACCGATGCCACCATCGCCGGCGGCAACAGCAGTGGCCTGGCGGCGAACGCCGCGAGCGAGATCGTCGGCATCCCGACGCGCAGCGGGACGACCAGCGAGATCGTCGACTGCCGCGTGATCGTGGACACCGACCGCGACGGTGTAATCGACGACCGCGACACGTGCGTGCCGCTCGGCGGGTTCATCAACGGGCTGCGCCCGATCACTTCGCGCGTCCGCTGATCGCGGCGGCGCTCGGCGGGGTCGCCTACGAGCCGATCGGGGGCTTCGATACGACCAACGTGAGCTTCGGGAAATCCACCTTCACGACCGACGTCACCGAGAGCGACGAGGCGGTCGACCAGGTCGACTGGCTGCCCAGCGGCGCGGGCAAGCTGTGTGCGATCTGGACCTACGAGGGGATGCAGTCGGGCATGTCGTGGGAGGCGGTCTGGTCGCTCGACGGCGAGGTCCAGGAGGAGCCGAGCTTCCTGAAGCAGATCTGGGCGCTCGACCCGACCGGCTCGTTCTGGGTCTGCATCACCAGCGAGACGGGCCTGACCCCCGGCGTGTATGACCTGATCCTCAACGTGGAGGGCGAGTTCCAGCCCGGCGGCTTCGTGGCGGTCGGCGACGACCTGGCGCCGGTCACCCTGACGCTGGTCAACAGCAGCGACCTGAAGATCTGCTATCTCTATGTCGCGCCGACCTTGGCCGGCAGCTGGGGCAGCGACCGCCTCGGCGAGGACACTCTTGACCCCGGAGGCCAGGTCAGCTTCGACATCCCGTCGGGTCACTACGACCTCCTGGGGCGCAACTGCGACCACGAGGACATCCTGTCCGAGACCGATGTCGACGTGACGACGAGCACCACGCTGACCTATTCATAGTCGCCGGGCGGACCTTTCCACACCGAACGGACGCATGTCCACCCGGCGCGAGTGGTGTGGAAACGAATGTGGATAAGTTGGTGGACATACCCCCTTCGCAACGTCCTGCGCGGGACCTACGATTCGTCGCCGGCCGTTATC
>JBBQNR010000085.1:0-11849 GCA_038330145.1 Solirubrobacterales bacterium | reverse complement strand
GACGGCCTCGACCGTCTGCATCTCGACCTCGTTGTGGTGCGCCTCCATGGCATGGGCCACCGCCTCCGCCTCCTTGTAACGGCGGGCCAGCTGACCTCCCACCAGGGCGTGCGGACCTTCGATCTCGTGGCTGACCGCCTTGCCGATGTCGTGCAGGAGCGCGGCGCGGCGGGCCGTATCGGCACCTGCGCCCAGCTCGTCGGCCATCATCGCCGCCAGGCGCGAAACCTCGATCGAAAGAGCCAGCACGTTCTGGCCATAGCTGGTGCGGTATTTGAGCCTGCCCAGCAGCTTGACCAGCTCCGGATGCACCGAGTGGACGTTGGCCTCGAACAGGGCCTGCTCGCCCTGCTCGACGATGTGGTTGTCGATCTCCGACTTCGCCTGGTAGTAGGCCTCCTCGATGCGCGCGGGATGGATGCGTCCGTCGAGCAGCAGCTTGTCGAGCGTCAGCTTCGCGATCTGGCGCCGCACGCCGTCGAACGACGACAGGACCACCGCCGACGGCGTTTCGTCGATGATGAAATCGACGCCCGTCAGGTTCTCGAGCGCGCGGATGTTGCGTCCCTCGCGCCCGATGATGCGCCCCTTCATGTCGTCCGAGGGCAGCGTGACCACCGATACCGTCGTCTCGGCCGCATGGCCGGCGGCAAGTCGCTGCATCGCCACGGAGAGGATGTTGCGAACACGTCGCTCCGAATCCCGTCGCGTCTCCTCCTCGATCTGGCGGATCGTCCTCGCGGCCTCGTGCCTGGCCTCCCCCTCGACCTCTCGCACCAGGATCTGCCGGGCCTGTGCCTGGGTCAGGCCACTGAGGCGCTCCAGCTCCCGCACGTGCTCGCGGCGCTTCTCGCGCAGCTCCTCGCTCAGGCGCTCCGCGTTTCGCTCCCGGTCGGCGAGCGACTGCTCGCGCCGCTGAAGGTCGGCGACCGTAGCCTCCAGGGCCTGCTCGCGCTGGAGGATTCGTTCCTCGGTGCGCACGATCTCGCCGCGGCGCTCGCGCAGCTCGTCCTCGAGCCGGCGGCGCAGGCCTGCTATCTCCTCTTCAGCGCTGGGCCCGGCAGCTACGAGCGTCTGCTCGCGGGCCGGGTCTTCCTCTGCATTTCGTGTCTCCAGCGGACGCGTCGATGGCAACCGCCCCGACTGCGGCGGGCCACCTGCTTGTGCTGCTGCTCCCCTCGAACGGCCCCGCGCGACCCAGGCAAAGGTTGCGGCCGCGGCGGCCGCCACCGCTGCCGTGATCAGAATTTCCATGTCGTCCTCTCTTGGAGGAACCCATCAGGATGTTCAGGTCTCCGTCAATGGTTTCGATAGTTAGGAATCGGCTCTCGTTCAGTTCGATCTTCCTCCCGAGTCCCGGCCCTCAAACGCGAAGGCCGAGCGCAAGCTCGGCCTAACGGGACAACGCGACGTCGTGCTCGGTCATACAGCGACCAGTATCAACGGACGCTGAAAAAAGAAGCCTTTTTTGCAGGCTCTTTCTCGTCTCGGATCAGCCGAGTGCTGTACCGATGGTATTACCGAGAGGCGGAATCTTCAACCTCGGAAGCGTGGGCCAGCACGCGCTCGCGCCTCCTGCGAGCGAGGACACTCCAGAAAGCCCAGCCCCCGAGGCCAAGCACCGAAGCCGGAACCGCGAGCGCCAACACCAGCAGCGCAGCGGCAAGCGAGGTGCCGAGCACCTGTCCGGCGTCGTGCAACGCGTCGCCGGGCGTCCATCCGTCGTCCTTGCTGCGGCTGACGGCGTCGTCGGCCTCGATCGTGAGGCTGACCGCCGCCAGCTGGATCCGCGCACGCTGCGAGGCGAGCTGCGAGCGGGAGCGCGCTATGCGGCGGTTGACCAGCCGCAGCCGCGCGCGCACGCTGGCCGTCTCGTTGAGAGTGTTGGCTGCGGCAAGCTGGCGCAGCAGCGAGCGCCGCTCGGCCTCAGCTTCGCGAAGACGCGCCTCCGTAGAAATGAACCGAGCGGTCACGTCCTGGGAGCTCTGCTCACGCGAGCGCACATGGCCGAGCCGCGACAGGTCCGCCACCGCCTCGTCGAGCCGTGCCGACGGGATGCGCAGGTCCAACGTGGCGCCCGCGTCATCCCCGCCTCTGACGCTGGATGAGAGCACGAAGCCCCTGTGGCGGTCGACGACCGCGATCGCGTCGTCGGCGACATCCTCCACGTCCTGCGGAGCAGCCGCCAGCACCAGAGCGGCCTGCCGCTCGACCTTGCGCCGGCGCACCCCGGGAGCCACGTTCGTGGGAGTCGGGACGGGCGGCGACACGGTCAGCGGTTGCGGGGCGACGCCTCCTCCGGCCGCGCTGTCGCCGGCTCCCGTGGCGGGTGCTTCTGTTGCAGGTGAAGCCCGACCGACGGGAGCCTTCTGTGCGCCCGGCGCCACCTCAGGCGCGGTTGCGGCGGAGCCATCCGCAGCGCCCGTGGCCGCGGGCTGCGCGCGGTCGCGGGCCGGCACACCCGCGCGCTCATCCCCATTGAGGATGCCGGAGCCGAAGACCGCCGTGCCTGCGATGAAGACGGAAGCGACGGTTGCCAGGGCGAGCCGCAGGTGCGGACGCAGGAAGCCCGGCAGGCCGCTCGTGTGGGTGCCAGCCTCTGCCGTCACTGGGCGAAAACCCCGGGCGACAATCGTGTCGAGCTGACGAGCGAAGCGCTCGTCGGGCACCGGGCGCTCTGCCCGCAGTGCCAGTGTCAGCTCGGCGAGCTGCTCCTGCCCCGGCTCCACCGGCTGCCCGGCCAGCGCCGCGTCGACCGCGGCAAGCTCCCGTGCCGCCACCGGGTCGAGCTGCTCGCCGTCACGAAATCTCATTGCATGCCTCTCTTAGCTTGGTGATGACCCGGTGCAGGCTCGTGCCCGCGTTCGACTCGCTGATCGACAAAACGCGGGCGATCTCGGCGTTGCTGAGCCCGGCGTTGAATTTGAGCGCGATCAGGTCCCGCTCGCGCGGCGCCAGCGCCTCGAGCGCCAGCTTCACCACCGTCGCGCGGGCCGGATCCGAACGGTCGGCGATCGCCTCGTCGACCGGCTCAGCGAGCAACGGCGCCTGCCGGCTGCGCCGCCGCAACTCGTCCAGCGCAGCGTTGCGCGCAATCCCGAACAACCATGCTCGCCGGCTTCCGCGTCTGGCGCTGAAGCTCGAGTGCTTGCGATACGCGCGCTCGAACACCGATGCGGTGACATCCTCGGCGGCGCCTCGGTCCCGCAGTAGCGCCGCCACATATGCGTAGACGTCGTCCCTGCTGGAGCGGTAGAGCGCCTCGAAGCCGACAATCGGAGCCGCGTGAGCCGCCTGCGACGGCATGACCAGCGTGTCGTTCACACCCTTACTACGAACGACCGGCCGTTTCATCACACCGGAATTATCGGCGCGCGCCCGGCCCGTATGAAGGCCGGGCGCTCGAAAGCGGCTTGTGGAGCTTCAGGCCGCGCTCAGGCGGCCAGGTCTGCGGCCCCGGATGCTTCCTCGGCCTTCGCGGGCTCCTCGGTAGTGATGGGAGTCACCACCGGAGTAGGCTGGCCGGCCCGCTCCAGCCCCAGGGCCTCGTAGACCTTGCGCTCGATCTCGGCCATCGTGTCCTGGTGCTCGCGCAGGAACGCCTTCGCGTTGTTGCGGCCCTGGCCGAGCCGCTCGCCGTCGTAGCTGAAGAAGGCACCCGACTTCTGGACGACACCGTGCTCGATGCCGAGGTCGAGTACGCAGCCCTCGGCGGAGATGCCTACGCCGTACTCGATGTCGAATTCGGCCTGGCGGAACGGCGGGGCGACCTTGTTCTTGACGATCTTCGCCCTGACGCGGTTGCCGACCGCCTCCGTCCCCTCCTTGAGCGTCTCGATGCGGCGAATGTCGATTCGCTGCGAGGAGTAGAACTTCAGCGCCCGGCCACCGGGCTGTGTCTCGGGCGAGCCGAACATGACGCCGACCTTCTCGCGAATCTGGTTCGTGAAGAGACAGACCGTGTTGGCTCGGTGGAGGTTACCCGTCAGCTTCCGCAATGCCTGGGACATCAGGCGCGCCTGGAGGCCAACCTGCTGGTCTCCCATCTGGCCCTCCAGCTCGACCCGAGGAGTCAGCGCGGCGACGGAGTCGATGGCGACCACGTCGATTGCACCCGAGCGAATCAGCACGTCGGCGATCTCGAGCGCCTGCTCACCATGATCGGGCTGGGAGACGAGCAGCTCGTCGATGTCGACCCCTATGCGCTTGGCATAGATCGGGTCCATCGAGTGCTCGGCGTCGATGAAGGCACACACGCCGCCCATCTTCTGGGCCTGAGCGATGATCTCGTAGACGAGCGTGGTCTTTCCCGACGACTCCGGGCCGAAGATCTCGACGATCCGGCCCCGCGGGACGCCCCCCACTCCCAACGCGAGGTCGACCGAGAGTGCGCCGGTCGGCACCACGGCCACTCTGACGCGGGCCGCCTCGTCGCCGAGACGCATCACCGATCCCTGGCCGAACTCGCGCTCGATGTGAGTCAGGGCGGCCTTCAGAGCCTGATCCTTGGCGGAGTCGCGCTCCGCCCCCTTGGCGGCGCGGGTAGCGCCCGAGGAGCCGGGGGTCTCGGCGGAAGGCTTTCCGTTGCTGCTCCTTGCCTCGGCAGCGCTCGGCTTGGCTGCCGCCGCACCGCCACGGCCAGCGGGCTTGTTGTTCGTGTTGGTCTTCAGCTTCGTGGTTTCCATTCTCGTCTCCTGTCTTGCAGCGGCACGCACAAATGACCACGCCTGGACGGCCCGGTCCGAGGTCAACGCTAGATACGGCGTCGGACAGACTGCTGGGCGAACGGCAAGGCTAGAGCTGCCTCTGTGACGGAAGACCATCAGCCGAGACCGAAGGACGAATTGAAGTGCCAGAACTCCTGGCAACTGCGCCGGACGTGGTCACACGCGCTGCGGGATACTGCGTGTCACTGTCACCCTGCCACCCACGGACCCGGCTTGCACGTAGCCCGTGGTCTCCAGGTGGTTGCGTAGCGCCCGGTCGCGCTCCGCCACTGGCCGCAAGCGGATCGTCGTTACCTCCGGCTCAGCCACGCAACCGGATCGTGACCTCGCCGCCGCGAAGGACGGCTCGCGCCACTTCTTCGGCGAAGGCCCCGAGCCGTAGCGGAGGGCGGTTCGCCTCCACGTCCGCGCGCTCGGACTCCTGCTCCGGTGCCGGCTCGACTCTCGGTGCGGTGAGCGGCCAGCGCTTCGTTGTGGGCACCGGCTCCTCCAGTGGCTCGACTTGCAGAACCCGCTAACGCCCGACCTCGTACCTGAGCTCGACTATGCCGCTGTCGAACGGGTGCGTGCCCGTCAGCTGCATCGGGCCACCCGGCAGGCGACGATCGAAGAGGGGCTTGCCCTCCCCCAGCACGACCGGCACCACGGTCACGATCACCTCGTCGAGCAGGCCCGCATCAGCGAACTGTGAGGCCACGTTGCCGCCACCGACGACCCACACGTTGCGCTCGCCGGCAGCAGCGACCATTTCGTCGTAGAGGTCCGGGACGTTGGCGTTGACGATCCGAACATCGACACCCGCGCCTCGGGGCATCGGTAGGTCTCGCGACGTCAGAATCCAGGTCGACTTGCCCTCGTATGCCCAGCCGCCCTCGCCAGGGTGGTCGAGGATGAACTCGTACGTCTTCGACCCCATGACCAGCGCGCCGACACCGGCGTAGTAGCGCTCGTAGGAACCCTTGAACGGCTGGACGGCGTCGCCCGCGAAGCTGCCCTCGTACTTCATCAGCCACTCGAGCGTGTCGTCAGCCTCGGCGATATACCCGTCGAGAGACGCCGCGCAGTAGTACTGGGTCTTGCTCACGCGGAGAGCCCTACCGATGCAGGAACGTATGAAGCGCCTGGCGGCCGCCGCCCACGATCGGGTCGCCGTGCCCGAACAGGAGGTTGTCGTAGTCCAGGTCCAGCAGCCGGCCCAGCGACTCCCTCAACCCCTTCTTTACGGCCTCGAGATCGTCGCCCATGTGCTGGTCGGGCACGAAGCCGACCTGGCCGCCGCCCCAGTGGACGAGCCCGTCCGCGAACACCAGCGCCTCGACAGCCGGGATCTGGAGAGCGCCGTCATCGGGCGACAGCGCGCCGACCTCGAGCGCCGTGATCCCCGGCGCGACCGCTTCTCCCCACGCGTATCCCTGCACGTCGGGGCCGCCGTCGAACTCGTGCAGGCCCGGCTCAGGGCAGAGCACCGGGCAGCCGAAGGCCTCCACGAAGCGATCGCTGCCGCGGTAGTGGTGACGGCACGTGAGCACTATGCGCTCGGGCTCTCCGACGTCTGCGAAGAACCTCAGGCCGTCGGGCGGCATCATCGGGTCGATCAGCGTCGCGGACGCAGCCACGAAGTGGGAGCTGACGTCGGAGCCGATCGCCTTGTGAAAGGCGGTCCAGTGGTAAATGCCCGGCAGGATCTCCTTCATGAGCGCGGGAGAATATCTGCCGCGTTCAGAACTCAGTACGTCTTGCGGGCGAGCACCTCGTACACCGCTCCCTGCGGCCGCAGGGTCGAGCTGTAAAGCGTCAACCTGGAGGCCTTAAAGGAGCGTGTCAGCTCCTCGGGCAGCTCCGGCAGCTCCTCGGCCTGCCGTGGTGGGCCGCCGCGGGCCCGGCCGCCCTTGGCTCCGCGCGAGACGCCCGCGTCGCGGCGGGTCCCCTGCCGCTTGGAACGGGCCAGGGTGATGTGCGGCCAGAAGGGACGCTTCTCCGGCTCGTACAGCCCGGACTCCTGCAAGCGCTGGGACAGGCCCTCCTGGAACGTCCCCAGCGCACCGCCGGCGTCCTTCAGGCCGAGTGCGTAGAGGCGCGGCTTGCGCGGCGGAACCTCGACCACCTCCTCCCCCTCGAGCTCGAAGGGGCCGCCACCGTCCGTGAACGCCAGCTCGGCGATGCGGTCGATGTCCTTATCGGCCTGGTAGCCGAGGAATACGAGCGTCGAGTGGAGCGAGAAGCGTGGCACGAGGCGAAGCTCCTGCCATTCACCGAATTCCTGTTCCTGCCACGAGACCAGCTCCTCGACGTAGTCGTCGGGCAGATCGAGCGCCACGAACATGCGCACCCGCGGGCTCTTGAGACGCTCGGCGGGAGTCACGCGCGCGCCCTCGTTCCCCAGTCCGGCACACCCTCGCCGAGCAGCAGCCGCCGCAGCAGGTGAAGGGCCACGGTGGTGGAGCGATCGCGCACGTCGGGTCGGGAGCCCGGCAGGTCGAGCGCGCGCACGAGCTCGCGCTCTTCCGAGCCCTCGATCGACAGCACGCAGAAGCAGACGCGCCCGACCGGCTTCTCCTCGCTGCCGCCGTCGGGGCCGGCGATGCCGGTGAGGCCGATCGCCACGTCGGCGTCGAAGCGCTCGATCGCGCCGCGCGCAAGAGCCACGGCGACCTGCTCCGAGACGGCGCCGTGGCGCTCGATCAGCTCCGCCGGAACGCCCAACAGCTCGGTCTTGGCCTCGTTCGAGTAGGCCACGACGCCACCGGCGAAGTAATCCGACGATCCGGGGCGCTCGGTGAGGCGCGCTGACAGCAGGCCCGCGCTGCACGACTCCCCCACCCCCACGCGGCGGTCCTTCAACAGCGCCGCGACCTGCTCGTCGATGGTGCTGCCGTCGGTCGAGAAGAGCGTGTTCGAGTGCCGCTCCGAGATGCGGTCGACCAGCGACAGCGCGGCCGCGTCGCTTTCAGGGTCGCTGCGGATCACGACCTCCAATTCGCCCCGGCGCAGGCAGGTGGTGATCTCGAGCCCGGAGAAATCGACCTCCTGCTCCACTACCCGCAGCGTCTCGGCGATCTCGGATTCCGGGATGCCGAACAGGCGCAGCATGCGCTGGCGATAGTCGGTCGTGCCGCCGAGTGCCTGCTGGAAGAGCTCGGTCTCGAGCGCCCGCTCCCAGCTCTCGTGCAGCTCCCGCGGCGGCCCCGGCAGCACCACGACGATCTGGTCGCCGACCGGGACGACGAGGCCCGGCGCCGTGCCGACCGGATCGAGCGCAACGGCGCCCTCGGGCACCATCGCCTGCTTGCGGTTGGCGACGCGCAGCGCCTCCTGGTCGAGCTTCCAGCGGCGCGAGAAACGTTCGAGGATCTGGGCTATGCGCTGCTCCAGCGCCTCGTCCAGCACCAGCTCACGGCCGGCGAACTCGCCCACGACCTCGGCGGTGAGGTCGTCCGCCGTCGGTCCCAGGCCACCGCTGGTCACGATCAGGTCGACCTTCTCGTCGCGCATGAACTCGAGCGCCTTCATAAGGTCGCTGGGACGGTCGCCACAGGTGAGCACGTACGAGAGCTCGATGCCGAGCGCCATCAGCCGCTCCGACAACCAGGGGCTGTTGGTGTCCCGCACCCGCCCGGCGAGCACCTCCGTGCCCGTCACGACTATTCCGGCTCGCACGCTCAGGCCCCCGCCGTGCCACTGCGAACAGCTGTCCCGGGCGCCTCGGCGCGCTCGGTCTTGCCCGCCTCGCAGGTCGGTCGCCGCTGCTCGCTGAGCGGCTTCACTCCCGCCGCGCTGATCGAATAGCCCTGCGGCACGGCCCTGTCGGGAAGATCGTGAAGCTTGCCGTTGACACGCACGTCGCCGCCTCCGTTGCCCACCGTGAGGCTGAAGCGCCTGGACCGGAACGGTCCCTCGCGTGTGCCGGCGGCGACGGTGCGACCCTCGACCAGGCGCGTGCCCTTGGTGTCGACCAGGCAGACCCAGACGCTGCGGGCGGCGACCACCGTCAGGGCGACGTTCTTTCGCCGCGGCACGGCTGCGACACCGCCCGACTGGCTGGCCGGCGAGCGCCCGGCGCGCGTCGCGCCCGTGTCGCCTCGTCCGGCACGGCTGGAGCCCTTCGGCGAGTCGGTGCCACTGCCATTCTCATCGCCTCCCGTCACCCCGAGCACGAACAGCACCACCACCAGCCCGATCCCCAGCGACGCGATGGCGATGCCGCGTGACGGCGGTCCCGGTGCCTTCACGCGCGCCCGCAACGGGCCGGTCTGCGTGAAGGCGGGAAGCTCCAGGTCCTCCGGCTGCTCGTAGCGGGCCCGGTACTCCTCCACGATCATGTGCGCGTCGAGCCCCAGGAACTCGGCGTAGGTGCGCAGGAAGCTCTTGACGTAGGTGGGCCCCGGCAGGACCGCCCACTCCTCGTTCTCCAGCGCGCGCAGGTACTTGGCGCGAATCTTGGTCGCTTCCTCGACGACCGTGATGTCGATCTTGTCGCGGATGCGCGTTTCGCGCAGGGTCGAGCCGATGTCTGCCATTTAGATTCAGCCCCCCCGAACGGCAGTATAGGCAGCGGCCAGCCACCGCCGCGGAGGGCGAAAGGCGCCTTGCGCGGACGGCGATCAATCCTCTTCGAAGCTCTCGTCGGGCGGCTCGCCCGCAGGAGCGGCCATCACGGGCGCCTGCTCGCTGTGGCCACCCGAGAGGACGCGCGTCACGTCCGCCTGCGTGATCAGCACCTGCCGTGGCTTCGATCCCTCGTAGCCGGAGATGACGCCGCGGCGCTCCAGCATGTCGATCAGCCGGCCCGCTCGCGTGTACCCGACCCGCAGCCGGCGCTGGATCATCGAGACCGATGCGGTCTGCGTCTGCGCGACCAGCTCGATCGCCTCGTTCAGCAGCTCGTCCTCGTCGGGCGAGAACTCGCGATCGGTCTCCTCGTCGACCTCGGGGGCCTCGAGCAGCTCCTGCTCGTAGTCGGGCTCGCCCTGGCGTCGCCACTCGTCGGTCAGGTGGGCGATCTCGTCCTCGGTGATGTAGGCGCCCTGGATGCGCTGAAGCTTCGAGGACCCGACCGGCCTGAAGAGCATGTCTCCCTGGCCCAGCAGCGCCTCCGCCCCACCCTGGTCCAGGATCACGCGCGAGTCGTGCTGGGAGGAGACGGCGAAGGAGATTCGAGAGGGCACGTTGACCTTGATCGTGCCGGTGATGACGTCGACCGACGGGCGCTGGGTGGCGAGCACGAGGTGGATGCCGACCGCGCGAGACTTCTGCGCCAGGCGGATGATCGCGTCCTCGACCTCGGCCGGCGCGATCATCATCAGGTCGGCGAGCTCGTCGATCACGCACAGGATGTAGGGCAGGGGCGGCTGCTTGGCCGCGATGCGGGCGCGGTTCATCTCCGTGATGTTGCGGCAACGCGCCTCTCCCATCACCTCGTAGCGGTTCTCCATCTCGCGCAGCAGGTTGTTGAGCACGTTCGCCGCCATGCGCGGGGCCGTCACCACCGGCGTCAGCAGGTGAGGTATGTCCTCGTAGTAGTTGAGCTCGACGCGCTTGGGGTCGACGAGCACCATCCGGACCTCGTTGGGCGTGGATCTCAGCAGGATGGATGACAGCATCGCGTTGATGCAACCGGACTTTCCGGCGCCCGTCGTGCCGGCCACCAGCAGGTGCGGCATGCGGGAGAGATCGGTCCATACCGACTTGCCGCCGATGTCCTTTCCGAGCCAGGCGATCAGGGGCGAGGGCCCTCCGCCCGCGCCCTTGGCGGCGCCGTTCTCGAGCTTGTGCTTGTAGATGTCGCCCAGGAAGACCATGCGGTGGCTGAGGTTGGGAACCTCCACCCCCACCGCCTGCTTGCCGGGTATCGGAGCAAGGATGCGGATGTCGGTGGAGGCGAGCGCATAGGCGAGGTCGTCCTTGAGCGCTGTGATCTTCGAGACCTTGGTCCCCGGTGCGAGGCTGAGCTCGTAGCGGGTCACGCGCGGGCCCGACACCTTCCCGACCACGTCGGCGTCGATGCCGAAGTGGCCCAGCGTCTCGACCAGCAGCTTGGCGACCGCCTCGCGGTTGGTCGTGTCGGGACCGCCGTTTCCATCCTTGGAGCGGTGCAGGAAGCGGGGGTCCGGTAGCCCGTAGCCGATCTCGTCCGACTCGGTGATGCCGGAGCGGCGCTCGCCCATAGGGGTCAGCTCGACCGGCGGCCGCTCGGCGGCTTCACCGGTGGCGGCGGGCGGCTGTGCCGGCGGCACGCGCGCCTCGACCTCCTCCGCGACAACATCGAGCGGATCGAGGTCGGTGAGGGTGTCCTGCTCGTGCAGGGAGCGCAGCTCGGGCTCCCCCTCGTCTTCGTAGGCCTGCATGTCGGCGGCCACGGCGTCTGCGTGGGCTCGCTCCCGCTCCTGGGCGAGCGCCCTGGCGAAGTCCTCCTTGCGCGCGCGCAGCCGCTCACCCGCCGCTCCGGCGCCGAAGCGGCCCAGCTCGAGCAGGCGACCGACCGAGGTGCCGGTCAGCAGCAGCAGGCTGCCGGCGAGCAGGAACACGAACGCGATGTGCGCCCCGGCGCTCTGGAACAGCGTCGAGGTCACGTAGTAGAGGGCCTCTCCCACGAGGCCGCCGTGATCATTGAAGAAGGACGGGTCGAAGTAGCCGTCGCGGGCGGGGCTGTCGGGGCCGAGCCCGAGCGTTCCCGCGGCGAAGCCGAGCGTGAGCGCGGTCAGCAGCAACAGGACGCCGGCAGGCGGGCGCACTCCCTCGGGCAGCGAGGGCCGGGCGACCAGCACCGCGCCGGCTCCGAACAGCACGATCGGCGTCAGGTAGGCGACCTTTCCGAACAGGAAGCCGACGGCGTCCGCCAGGGCACCGCCGACGGTGCCGCCCTCCCAGCCGAAGTAGAAGACGAGGCTGAAGAAGACGGCGACGCCGACCAGGCCGAGGCCGATCGCATCGAGCTGGGACTGCTCGAGCTCGGAGAGCCGCACGCGCGGAAGCCTGAGCCGGCGCTTGGCTCGGCTCGATTTGCGGCGGCGTGAGGAAGAACGCTTCTTTGCCATCGTGCTCGCAGCGCCAGGAACCAACCGGTGTCCGGCCTGCGTTTCAGAGGTTCGACGCCCGGCGGTGCGACCCTGCCGGCGCAGGTAG